>CAZECO010000526.1:0-1007 GCA_964510455.1 uncultured Actinomycetes bacterium | reverse complement strand
CCTAGACTATGTCTGAGTCAGTCGCGCGCCCGTGGCCTGGCGCCACACACTCTCAAAATCATCCACACTGATCTCAACCGGCACAAACTCGGTCTGCTCCGCGATGTCCTCGACCGTCGGCATCAGCACCTCAGACAACTTCGCCGTACCAGTCTCGACGTCCTCGGACGCATGATCGATCCGGCCATCACGATAGACCTCGACCTTGCGGGTTTCCCAGCCGTCGATCACTTCGCTGTAGAGGACGACCGTCTCGTCCGCGAGGTCATGCTGCCAATCGACCTTCATGTAGCGAATCACCAATTCGCCCCCCAACCAACGATTCGCCCGGCCAGATCGAGCGGCGCCTCGCCAGGCACGACGTACACCCCGCGGCGCCACAGCACGTTCAGAGCGCTGATTCCGATCTCCACAAGTGTGCATACCGGGAACCATGGAACGGCGTACCCAGCAACTCCCGCGACAGTCCCGGCGTCAAGGCCCCTTGTCGTGCCGTCACCGACCCGGCCCGGACCACCCGTACCCCGGTGCCGCCGTCGGGGCGCGGGTGGTCCCGCTGCCCCGACAGCTGCTGGACAGCATCCAGATCAACGGCGCGATCACCACGATCCCAGCCGCACTCAGCCCCGACGACACCGCGATCCTCAACGCCCTGCATCACCCCACCGCAAAGGCACTCAACGAAATGACCCAACTCAGCTCGGAAGTCCGGCGCCGCCCTGGTGCGTCCCGGCTCGCGGGCGGTGGTTGTGGTGGCGGCGGTAGCCAGCCTTCACACCTTCCCTGTAGGACACTCACGCGACGCCAGAGTTCGTTTCGCGGCGTCGCGAACCACCCGCGAACCGTCGACAGCAAGAGACCTCAGGGCATCATCCGGAACACGTTTATGCAGTGCCACCCTGACTCGCACGCCTTCGTCTTCATCGTCAGCGAGCTTACGCAGGAGCGCAGGATCTGCTTTGTTCTTGGTTGCAACAACCCAGCGGACTGCCGGGTCCGGGTCCTGT
>CAZECO010000525.1:0-1012 GCA_964510455.1 uncultured Actinomycetes bacterium | reverse complement strand
CGCCGCGCGTATGCGTTCGACGACATCGCCGTCGTGCCCTCGCGGCGCACGCGCAACCCCGAAGACGTCTCGACCGCCTGGTCGATCGACGCGTTCCAGTTCGCGATTCCCGTGCTGGGCGCGCCCATGGATTCCGTCATGAGCCCGCGCACCGCCATCATGCTCGGAAAGCTCGGCGGCCTCGGCGTGCTCGACCTCGAAGGGCTCTGGACGCGCTACGACGACCCCGAGCCGCTGCTCGCCGAGATCGCGGGAATGCCCGACGCGCAGGCGACGCGCCGCATGCAGGAGCTCTACTCGGAGCCCATCAAGCCCGAGCTCGTGCGCGACCGGCTCGCCGAGATCCGCGCCGAGGGCGTCACGGTCGCCGGAGCCCTCACGCCCCAGCGCACCCAGGAGCTCTACGAGACCGTCGTCGCCGCCGGCGTCGATCTCTTCGTCATCCGCGGCACGACGGTGTCGGCCGAGCACGTCTCGTCGGTCGACGCGCCCCTCAACCTCAAGAAGTTCATCTACGACCTCGACGTGCCCGTCATCGTCGGCGGCGCGTCGACCTACACCGCGGCGCTGCACCTCATGCGCACGGGAGCGGCGGGCGTGCTCGTCGGGTTCGGCGGGGGAGCGGCGTCCACGACTCGCGTGACCCTCGGCATCCACGCCCCCATGGCCACCGCCGTCGCCGACGTCGCAGGGGCCCGCCGCGACTACCTCGACGAATCGGGCGGGCGCTACGTGCACGTCATCGCCGACGGCGGAGTCGGAACGTCGGGCGACATCGTCAAGGCCCTCGCGATGGGAGCGGATGCCGTCATGCTCGGCGTCGCGCTCGCCCGGGCGACCGATGCCCCGGGCAAGGGCTACCACTGGGGACCCGAAGCGCACCACGCGAAGCTGCCGCGCGGCCATCGGGTCGAGGTGGATCAGGTCACGACCCTCGAATCGGTGCTCTACGGGCCTGCGCCCGTCGCCGACGGCACCGCGAACCTCATCGGGGCGCTGCGCAAGTCGATGG
>CAZECO010000524.1:0-1016 GCA_964510455.1 uncultured Actinomycetes bacterium | reverse complement strand
GCGATCGAGGGCACCGCCAACACCCAGGCCCTCACGCTGGAGCAGTACACCGCGTACCAGGACCAGGTCGTCGATCAGGCGCTGGCCGGCATCTACTTCATGCTCTTCTTCGCGGTCATCGTGGCCATCGTCGGGGTGGCCAACACCATCGCGCTGTCGGTCAGCGAGCGGGTGCGGGAGATCGGGATGCTGCGCGCCATCGGGATGACGCGCACGCACGTGGCGCGGATGATCCGCACCGAGGCTGCGCTGACCTCGCTGGCGGGGGCATCCCTGGGCGTGGTGATCGGGCTGTACCTCGGTTCGTCGATCCGCCTCACGCTGGAGTCCATCGGGTTCACCGAGCTATCCGTGCCGTTCTCCGCGATCGCCGCCTTCTTCGTGCTGGCGACAGTCGCAGGCGTGCTCGCCGCCTCGCTCCCAGCGCGGCGGGCGTCCCGGCAGAACGTGCTGGATGCCATCAAGGGCGAATGATCCCCGTGTCCCTCCCCGACCCCGAGCCGATCGACCCGCGGCCCCCGCCGTTCGAAACCCCGGGTGCACGGCACCGGGAGCCGGTCTGGGACATCGTGGCGGTCATCGCCGCCGGAGGCGCCCTGGGAGGTGCGGCGCGGCATGCGATGAACGTGGCCCTCCCGGCCCCGGACAGCGCCTTCCCGTGGTCCACGTTCGCCGAGAACGTCAGCGGCTCGTTCCTGCTGGGGGCGCTGATGGTGTACCTGGCGGAGGTCTGGCCGCCGAACCGGTACCTGCGGCCCTTCCTCGGCGTGGGCATCCTGGGCGGATTCACCACGTTCTCGGCGTACACCTCGCAGACGCGGGAGCTGCTGATCGACGGTCAGGCACCGACCGCCTGGCTGTACCTGTTCGGCAGCACAGCTCTGGGCCTGTTGGCGGTCTGGGCAGGGATCGCGGCCGCCACGGCCATGATCGGATCGAGGATGCGGCCATGAAGGACGAGGGACCTGCCGTGCGACTGACGATCCTCCTCGGCGAGGGCGATCAGTGGCACCAGC
>CAZECO010000523.1:0-1018 GCA_964510455.1 uncultured Actinomycetes bacterium | reverse complement strand
TGCGCAGCCCGTCCGGGCGCGGCACCCACCTCCGGTACGGTCCGGTGCATGCGCGGTTCCCGTTCGGCCCAGGTGGTCGGGCTGCTGGGGTTGTCCGCGATCGGTGCCGAGCTCCTGGCAGCGTACGGCGACGGTACGGGGGATCCGGGCGCCGTCGCCTTCTCCCTGGTGTTCTTCGCCGGCCTCTATGGAGCGCCGGCGCTGCTGGCCCGCGACCTGGTGCGCCGACGCGGCTGGGGCTGGCCGAGCCTGCTGCTGGTGTTCGCGGCGCTCGGAGTGGTACAGGCCTGTCTGATCGACCAGTCGATGTTCAGCGACGACTACGGGGGCTACGAGGGCTGGGAGGAGACCCGGGAGGAGACTCTCGTGCCGGCCCTGGGCGTGTCGGCCTACAACGCCGTGAACTTCGTGGTGGGTCACACGATCTACAGCTTCGGTGCACCGGTCGCGCTTGCGGAGGCGTGGGCGCCCCAGCGCGCGCACGTCCCCTGGTTGGGACGGATCGGCACCATCCTGGCCGCAGTGGCCTACCTGGGCACCGCCGCACTGGTCCTCGCCGATCCCGGTTCGCACTCCGGCAGCATCCCTCAACTCGTGGTCTCCGCCTGCCTGGCCGGAGCGCTGATCGGCGCGGCGGTCGCCGTCGGCCGACGCACCCGGCGAGCGTCGGGCAGCACCGAGCGGATCGAGGATGCTCCGACCGTCGGGGTGGTTCTGGCAGCCGCGATGGGCGGCGCGCTGGTTGCCAGCGCAGCCCCCGAGACCTGGCTCGGCGTCGTCGTGGGGACGGCGGCCATCGGCGCCGTGGGGGTCGCGGTGCTGGCCGCCTCCCGGCGGCCGGGATGGTCGGTGCGGCACAGCGCGGCGGTCGGGCTCGGTTTCCTGCTGGCCCGGGGGCTGTTGGCGTTCACCTACTACCCCCTGCTGGGCGAGGTGGCGCCAGGGCCGAAGTACGCCCACAACCTGATCATGCTGGCGATCGTGCTGCTCGCGGGGTGGCTCGCACTGCGCCCGCCGC
>CAZECO010000522.1:0-1020 GCA_964510455.1 uncultured Actinomycetes bacterium | reverse complement strand
CCCGCTGCGCGGCGGCCAGCGCGTCGATGGCGGCGATGAACGCCGCCGCCTCGGTCGCCGGCAGGTAGCCCTGGAAGCTCACCCCGCCGGCGAACTCCGACCACACCAGCGACCGGTGGTCGTAGTCGCGGCGCTCCGCGGCGTCCGGGTCCCCCGGGTGCAGCAGGTCCGCGGCCGCCTCGACCAGCTCCCGGGTCTTCTTGCGGCACAGGCCCTTCAGGTGGGGCAGCACCGCCGCCACCAGCTGGCTGCGCAGCTCGGGGGTGGGCAGCCCCTTCGCCGCGTCCTGCAGCACCGCGATCTGGTCCTCCGACACCTCCCCGGCGGCCCACGCGGCGGCGGCCGCCGGGTGCTCCTGGCCGAAGGAGCCCAGCCGGAACAGGGCATTCGACTGCGACTGCCGCACCCCGGCCCTGGTCGCGGTGCCGGTGGCGTCGGCGGTCGGGGACTCCCGGTCCAGGGCGGCCATCCGCACCGCCAGGCCCCGGCGCAGGTCGGCCACCGAGGACGCCAGCTGCGCCACCTGCTGCGCCAGCACATCACCGGCCCCCAGACCGGTCGGGACCGGCAGGGCCGACACCGCGGCCACCGCCGCCGCCAGATCGTCCAGCACGCGACACATCGCAACCACCCCCGGCAAACAACCGAAACAGACGGACAAGGAAGAACCCCCCGCGCGCACGCGCGCACCTTCTCGCCGCCCCGGCCGAACCGGAGCCCCCTTCGAACCACCGATCTCAACGGGCCACACCCACAGTACATATGTACGACACCCTGGTCAAGCACCCCCGGTGGACAACCCGCCGACGTGTCGCGGCCGATCTCGAACGAAAGTAGACTCGCACACCCGTACGACAAAGCCAGAGCGCGATCACCCGGGCGGCCGCAGCACGGGCAGCGCTGCTCCCGGCAGAGGTGATCACTGTCCGGGCGGACCGCCGGCCCCCGACGCCCGCGCCGCCCCGCGCCCCCGACGCCCGCGCCGCCCCGCGCCCCCGACGCCCGCGCCGCCCCGCGCCC
>CAZECO010000521.1:0-1021 GCA_964510455.1 uncultured Actinomycetes bacterium | reverse complement strand
CAGCACCGCCCGACCTGCGGAACCGTCCGGAGCCGGCCCCACCTGCGGCCCCTGCTGGACCCGATGCAGTCCGCGATAGGCCTCGCCCGCCTGACCTGACTCGCCGCCGGATTCGACTGTCGAGCCGGATCACGCATCAAGGCCCCGTCGCGTCCGTAGACCACCAGAACGAGCACTCCTGGGAACGGGCTCCCGGCGTATGGCTGGTGCGGGACTACCTGCCCTGACACCGCTGCGCAGGCAAGGTCCCCCACCGCGACGGGGGAGACACGGTGGGGGACGTGAACAACCTACTACCTGGTCGAACAGTCACCGCAACCGACACACCTGGACCCAAGTCCGCCGGACCTCCTGCCAGGGCATGCGTTCGGTCCCTGCGGGGTGTATCGGTTGCCGTGTGACCGTCAAGTCGAGTGCGGCCCTCCTGGCGTTCCGCGTCGCTCCCGATCGGGAGTTGTGCGTGTTCATCGGCCACATGGGGGGCCCGTTCTGGGCGAACAGGGACGACGGGGGATGGTCCATCCCGAAGGGAGAGTACGACTCGCAGACCGAGGAGCCCATGGACGTCGCACGGCGCGAGTTCTCCGAGGAGATCGGTGTTCCCCCACCGACGGGTAAGGTGATCGACCTGGGTGTCTGCGTGCAGCCGAGCGGCAAGCGGATCCAGACCTTCGCGGTGCAGGCATCAGACAAGCTGCGATTCGTCGGCAGCAACGAGTTCGAACTCGAATGGCCGCCCCGCTCGGGCATCATCCGGAAGTTCCCGGAGATCGACCGGGCGCAGTGGTTCACGCTGACGCAGGCTCGGCGGAAGGTGGTGCCCGGGCAGGTACCGATCCTGGATGCATTGGCGCACACCCTGGAGAACCGAGGAAGCTGAGGTGCCCCCGAGGCGCGCCGGACGATCCCACGACTGGCAACCGGCGCGGTCCTTGCAGGTGCTTCGGCGTCCGGCGGGGTGTGGGTTGCCGGTGCCGGTGCGGTGGGCGGCGGATTCGGCCGCCGTGCCCGGCGCAATGGC
>CAZECO010000520.1:0-1028 GCA_964510455.1 uncultured Actinomycetes bacterium | reverse complement strand
TCCCTCGTGACCAAGCCGATCGTGCTGATTGCCGAAGAACTCTCCCCAGCCACTGTGGAGGCCCTCGGCCCCGACTTCGAGATCCGGTACTGCGACGGCGCGAACCGGGGCGAGTTGCTGCCGGCGATCGCGGACGTCGACGCGATCCTGATCCGCTCCGCCACCAAGATCGATGCCGAGGCGCTTGCGGCTGCGAACCGGCTGAAGGTCGTCGCCCGCGCCGGAGTCGGACTCGACAACGTCGATGTGAAGGCCGCGACCCAGGCGGGCGTGATGGTGGTCAACGCCCCGACATCGAACATCGTGTCCGCTGCGGAACTGGCCGTGGCGCTGCTGCTGGCGTCCGCGCGCAACGTGGTGCCCGCGAACGAGGCGCTCAAGCGGGGCGAATGGAAGCGCTCGAAGTACTCCGGCGTCGAGCTGGCCGACAAGGTTGTGGGGATCGTGGGATTCGGGCGCATCGGCGTGCTGGTGGCCCAGCGCCTGTCGGCGTTCGGTGTCCAGCTCATCGCCTACGACCCGTTCGTGCAGCCCGCCCGGGCCGCCCAGCTGGGCGTGCGCCTGGTCGAGCTCGACGAACTGCTCGCCAGCGCAGACTTCATCACCGTCCACCTGCCGAAGACGCCGGAGACCCTGGGCCTGATCGGGGCGGAGGCCCTGCGCAAGGTGAAGCCGGAGGTGCACATCATCAACGCCGCGCGCGGCGGGATCGTGGATGAGGCGGCGCTCCACGAGGCGATCGTCGAGGGCCGGGTGGCCGGGGCGGGGCTGGACGTGTACTCCAAGGAGCCGTGCACCGACTCCCCGCTGTTCGGGCTGGATGCCGTCGTGGCGACTCCGCACCTGGGTGCGAGCACAGACGAGGCGCAGGAGAAGGCTGGGATCGCAGTGGCCAGGTCGGTGCGGCTCGCGCTGCAGGGCGAGCTGGTGCCGGATGCCGTGAACGTGCAAGGGGGCCTGCTCGGCGAGTCCGTCAAGCCCCTGCTGCCGCTGACCGAGCAGCTCGGCGCCATCGCCGGCAGCCTGTC
>CAZECO010000519.1:0-1028 GCA_964510455.1 uncultured Actinomycetes bacterium | reverse complement strand
AGGACCGGGTGATCTCCACGGTGGACCCGCAGGCCCGGCACGGGCACAAGACCTCCGCCCGCGGCTTCGACGGCTACAAGGGGCACGTCGCGATCGACCCCGACAGCGAGCTGATCACCAGCACCGCGGTGAGCGCCGGCAACGTCGGCGACGCCGCCGTCGCCGCGGACCTCGTCGAAGACCTCGCCACGGAACCGGCCCCGGACGCCGCCGGGGACGTGGACCGGGACGGGCGCGTCACGGAGCACGGGGAGCAGGGGCCGGTCGTGTACGGGGACGCCGCGTACGGCAGCAGCGGGGCGTTCCTGGAGCACCTCGCCGGCGCCGGGATCGAATCGCGGTGCAAGACCCAGCCGCCCACCGCCGCCGGCGGGATGCTCACCAAGGACCGTTTCGGAATCGACCTGCAGGCCGGCGCCGTGACCTGCCCGAACGGGGCGACCGCGACGATCCGGCGCGACAGGCACGGCGACGGCACCGCCTCCTTCGGATCCGCCTGCGGCGGCTGCCCGCTGCGCGGGCAGTGCACCAGGTCCGCCGCGGGCCGCACCATCAGCGTCGGCCGCCACGAGCAGCGCCTCGCCGACGCCCGCGCCGCCCAGCGCGATCCGGCCTGGCGGGAGGACTACCGGGCCACCCGTCCCAAGGTCGAGCGCAAGCTCGGGCACCTGATGCACCGCAAGCACGGCGGCAGGCGGGCCCGGATGCGGGGGCGGGACAGGATCGACGCCGACTTCAACCTCCTAGCCGCGGCCCACAACCTCGCCCGGCTCGCCGTCCTCGGGATCCGCTCCCACACCGGGGGGTGGGCCGCCGCAGCCGCCTGACAAGCAGCGAAAGGCCCCATCCGGGCACCGCGCAGGGGCCAGCAGCGCGCCAACAGGCACCGATCCGACCAGACGAACCCCCGACCCGGGCCGGCGACCCGGAAGGCAGGCCCCACCCGCACCGGCCGCCGCGAGCCTCAGCGACGGAGCCCGCGCCCCCCCCAACCCCAGAAACAGTCGTTTCACACCAGCGACCTAGAC
>CAZECO010000518.1:0-1029 GCA_964510455.1 uncultured Actinomycetes bacterium | reverse complement strand
GCGCCTCCAACTGCTGCGCTTCGAGTTCCATCAGGCAACGGTACCGACCGTCGGAGGTGGCCACCGAGGCCCGTATGCCATCGGCTGCGGACGTGGTGCCTGCGGGCGGGCGCGGCCGGTTGGCCCGGCAGCCGTCGACGGCATCCCGGCGCCACATATGGCCCATTCCGACGCCCATCGCATCCCCGCCGGCCCAGGGGCGGGCGAGGTGCTGGCGCGACAGGCTTCGCGTCGCTGGCAGGTCGGTGCGGGGCCCCATCCAGAAGACATGGGGTCAGGTCGGGGGTCCCCCCGCCAGGCTGGCACCAAACCGGATCTTCGGAATCCGGCGGGGAGTCCCGGGGGAGGGGTGCGCGGGGCTGTGTGGTGTGCCGCTCCCCCCGGCCTGTGTCGGGGCATCGGCCGTGCTCGCTGTGATGCGGATTCCAGGGTCAGCGGCCGGTGCTCCCCGGCGGGGCGCGAGAAGGCGCCTGCTGCCTGTTTGCACCCGGTGGGGGCGGATCGCCCTGGTGTTTGCACCCGGTGGGGGGCTTTGCACCCGTGGCGGGGGTGGATCGCCCGCGACACGCCGCCGGGAGCCCACGCTGCGGGTGCAAAGCCCCGGATCGGGTGCATCTACATCCCGCGGATCGCCTGAAACACCCCCGTATCGGGTGACAAAGAGGGGACGGGTGCATCCACCCGCCGTGGACCCGCACCGCGGGGCCGGTCCCACGACCCGCGACCCGCCCCAGCCGGAGGCTGCAGCCGCGGCACCCGCACACCCCGCCAGACTCCGAAGCCTGGACCAGACCAGCAGCGGCGCAGCCTTTGCCGCACCCGGAGCGGAGCGACCGGCCGTGCGCGCAGCAGCTGCCTTCGCCCGGAACCGGAGCCGATGCGCCTCGCCGCCGATAGGACAACAGGGTCTTCGGCGCGGCTGGGTGACCCTGCGGCGACCGGTCCTGGGCGGTGGTCTGCGATTGGCGCTGCGGACTCCCTGGTCCCGTGATCACCACTACGGTTTCACGCATGGAGTCCACGCTGGAG
>CAZECO010000517.1:0-1032 GCA_964510455.1 uncultured Actinomycetes bacterium | reverse complement strand
CTCGCCACGTTCGTCAGGATCGCGGAGCGCGAATCCGGGCGGTGAGCGTATCCCCTACAGGTCGCCATCGCGCAAGCGTCGCACAGCAGTGCCAGCGCCGCCGATGGAGGCGCTCCGTCTCGACGACGACGCGCAGCTGCCGCAGCGTCCGCTCAGCCGGTTACAGCACGAAGCCGCTGGAGACGGCAGGCCGGCGGCCAGGGTCGCCGCGCCGCCGCAGTAGACCGTGAGGTGCCCGGCCAGCAGCACCGCAGCTTGCACTGCCCCGCCGGCAGCGCCCCGATCCGGAATCACGCCAACGCCAACCGGCAGCCCTCGACCGCGGTTGCGGTCTTCGTCCCGGAGACCAGAACCGGCCAGGTGTCGCCGTTGGGAACATGGCCCGGCTGTACGCCAGACCCTGATCAGTGCCTGCTCCCAGGGACATGCGAGTTCACGCCTTTCAGATCGTGCGACCGGAGCACGTGGCGCGACCGGACGACGCCGGCAGCAACAATCAACGGCCAGAGCGACTGAAGGCCGGCAAGGACACGTTCGCTGAGGCCGAGCGCGTTTCCGACGCGCAGCTCGAGCCCCAACCATGCCAGGAGCACCAGCATGACCGTCGTGGCGACGGTGGCCGCGCCGCCGAGGGCCAGCAGGATCCGGCCGGCCGGCGCCGCCTCGTTCAGGCCCGCAGCAGTCGCAAGATGGCAGGCCCCGAGGACGAACAGGCCCGCCGTCAAGATCCACGGGTCGTCCGCACCCTCAGCTGCGAGCGCGCTGATGGTATCGCCGACCCCGCTGAACCCGCCGGACTGCCTCGCCTGGGCCAGCGTCCAGCCGCCGATCAGCGCAACCGGTGCTGCTGCCGCTGAGACCAACACCCAGTTGCGCACTCACCAGGTCTGCCCTGGTTCTGCCTGTGCGGAACGTGGGGCGGGCCGACAGAGGACGCCACTGGGCGCCATGGATGCAGCCAACAGAAATGCGCCGCCCGTCCCGCCGACGCACAGACACCCCACCACCGAGCCGCTAACCTGCACATGTGCA
>CAZECO010000516.1:0-1033 GCA_964510455.1 uncultured Actinomycetes bacterium | reverse complement strand
GCATACTGTGGCAGCTCGGACGGCGTCCCAAGGTGCACCACCGTCTCCCCATCGAACTCGGTTAACGTGCCAAAGGCGATGCCGGTTGAGGATGCCGCCACGGACCCACTACCAAGGGATGCGGGCAACTCGCCCGTGTCTGGATCCAGGACAAGGATGAGGCTGTTCGGAGCCGCGAGTTGGATCACCTGGCTCACTGGGCACCGTCTCGGCGAATGATGGTGGCGAGAAGCAGTCCCTGCTCGCGGCTGGATGCCAAGCATTGCGGGTGCAACCGCACCGCCCGCAGCCGCATCTCCTCCAACGTCTTGTGCGACACCTTCCGCCCGTCGTCCTCGCGCATGAAGAATTCTATCGAGCGCCACCCCCAAGTGTCTGCTTACTTTATTTCGTGTCAGAACTTCGGCCCTGCGTAACCTGCCAGATCGCACGTATCCGGCAAACCATCGACTGATGTTCCCAGACTGTCCGACGTACACACCATGGCCCGGTTTGCCGTTCGCGATCCGACGCCGTACGGGATGGCCTGTCTCCATGCGTTCGTGAAGACCTGATGCTCCGACCCAGTGACCACGATCGTTGCCCAGTCGTCGGTGCCGCCGATCTGCAGCCACCTACGCGTTCTCCGTCAGTTCGAGTTCAAGGCGGTCTAGAAGGGCGAGCACGGCAGCAGCGTCGGTGAGTCTGAAACCTGGACCTCCGACTCCTGCTCACGGTCGGTTGATGCTTCGATGACCTCGCACTCTCCGGAATCCCAGATCGTCACGGCCACTAACAGTCGCGACGACACGAATTCGATCGTGGCCGAATTCTTGCTGAGGTCGCTTGATGGCCCGACTGCTCTCGACTCCACGCCCGCTTCCAACATCACTTGGGCGTGATCCGACTGCCAGCCCACTGCTGTCCCGAGAAGGAATGCGTCTGGCCCATTCATTGCTGCCATAGCTCCTGGTCGGGGTCCGTGGCGGTCAGGACCCTGTTCTGCCCGTCGTAGCCGCGGGTCCAGGTCAGTCCCCCGCTGGTGGCGGTGGTG
>CAZECO010000515.1:0-1034 GCA_964510455.1 uncultured Actinomycetes bacterium | reverse complement strand
CGTGCGGACCTTGTTCGTACTCACATCCATTCCCGCACTCGCAGGAGGGACGCTGAGGCTTCTCGTCCAGCCCGGAACCGCGACCTCGTCGCCCAGGGCGACCGACTCGACGCCTGTCTCAGAAATCAACAGTTTTCCAAGGCGCATAAACGCCTTCGCACCGGCCGCACGCCGCCCGCCTGGTGACGGAGGTGCACCGTGTCTTGGAAAGATGTCTCAACCCAATACGTCTCAGTCGCCCACCGGGCTGGGGGTTTATGAGGCAGGATGGCGGGGTGAGGAATCTCGGGTACACGCGAGTGAGCACATCGAGCCAGGACGCCCAGCTGCAGCTCGACGCGCTCGTCGCGGCGGGAGTCCAGAAGCGCGACGTGTTCACCGACGTCACCTCCGGCAGCAGGACCGTGATCGAGCGGCCGGCCCGGCCCACCGTCTACAGGACCCTCAACCGCCAGGCCGGCTGAACGCCAGCCACATGGCCTCTGGGGTCAGCTTCGGGAGTACTGGGCCATGTCGCTGTGTATGTCGGCCTTCTGCATCTTGTACATGGCGTTCCACGTCGCGTAGTAGGCGGCTTCTCGGGCTGCGTTCGGGCCACTGCGTCTGATGGCGACGTCCTTGACGTGGCTGTCGTAGTCCAGTTCCATAATCTTCGCTCTAAAGAGGTCTGCGACGTGGTCGCGGGCCGCGACGGTGCGCCACCGGTAGTCCGCGTTGGGGTTCTCCTGAATTGTCAGAGCGTCCCCGAAGAGCGTCTCGTATTTGGCTGCGAATGCCTGCAGATCACCCCTCACCCGGGCGCGGACTAGCAGTTTCGTCGGGTCGCTCCGGTGCTGCACGATGCTCAAGAAGCCGGTATCGGTTAGAAGCCACATGTTCGTCCCCCTCATTGGTTGTCGGCAGTCACCATCTCACCAACCTCCGACAAGGCGGCGGTCTCGCCGACCGAAATCGTGCCGGAAGACCCCCCTTTTTCTTCAGTTGAGTCCAGGGACGTGGTGTAAGAGTTGATCTTGTTTCGGCGTGGTGCCGCA
>CAZECO010000514.1:0-1038 GCA_964510455.1 uncultured Actinomycetes bacterium | reverse complement strand
AGCGCAGGACGGGATCGGCCGGCCGGAAGGCCTGCGGGTCCGTCGGATACGGTGCCGCGAACACGCCGAATCCGACGAATGCACCCAACAGCAGGATCGCCAGCAGCGCCAACCCGGAGAAGGACGGGGCGCTGGCGAACAGGACGCCGAAGCCGGCCGCGACCGCGATCGCCGCAGCCCGCAACCGGGGGCGCTGACTCACCGCGGTGCTCGCCACGCCCTATTGTTCTCCGATCGGCCCGCCACTGACGCGGCGAGTGCGTTGCGACCAACCGGCCGTCCGGTCCGGCGACCGCGACGCTACTCCGAGAAGTCCTCGCCCGGCCGGAACACGCGCACCCGCGCAGCCAGCATCTCGCCCTCCGGACGTGCCGCGACGAACTCCTCGCAGCGCTCCACGACGGCCAGCGCGGCAGCCGCATCGTTGCTCACCGCAGCGACCCCGATGACGGCGCGGCGCAGAAGGTCCGCGTCCCCGACCTCGCCGCAGGAGACCTCGAACCGGCGCCGCACCTCCGCCACCAGCGGGCGCACCAGGCCCCGCTTTGCCTTCAGCGATGACACGTCGCCGAACAGCAGGTCGAATTGACCGGTCGCTACATACATCGGCTAGCTGTAGATCAGCGCGCGTTTGACTTCTTGGATCGCCTTGGTCACCTCGATGCCGCGCGGGCAGGCCTCGGTGCAGTTGAAGGCGGTTCGGCAGCGCCACACGCCCTCCTTGGAATTCAGCACCTCGAGCCGCTGCGCCGCACCCTCGTCGCGGGTGTCGAAGATGAATCGGTGGGCGTTGACGATCGCTGCCGGTCCGAAGTACTGGTTGTCGTTCCAGTACACCGGGCAGGACGAGGTGCAGGCGGCGCACAGGATGCACTTGGTGGTGTCGTCGAACCTCGCCCGGTCCTCGGCGGACTGGATCCGTTCCCGGGTCGGCTCGTTCCCCTTCGTGATCAGGAACGGCTTGACCTCGCGGTAGGCGGCGAAGAACGGCTCCATGTCGACGATGAGGTCCTTCTCCAGCGGAAGGCCCTTGATCGC
>CAZECO010000513.1:0-1040 GCA_964510455.1 uncultured Actinomycetes bacterium | reverse complement strand
TAGTGATAACCCCACCGCGGAGTTTCATCATGGCCAAGCAGCGTCGGCACTTCGATGGCCCTCAGAAAGTCGCCATCCTCAAGCAGCACCTCGTCGAGAAGGTTCCGATCTCCGATCTCTGCGACCAACACGCCGTCCATGCCAACCAGATCTACGACTGGCTCAAGAAGTTCTTCGAGAACGGACACGTCGCCTTCGACACCGGCCGCAAGTCCCAGGCCGCCGACACCGCCAAGGACGAGAAGATCGAGAAGCTCGAAGCCAAACTCGCACGCCGCGACTCCGTCATGGCCGAACTCCTCGAAGCCCACACCCTTTTAAAAAAAGAGATTGGGGAGATCTGAACGCCCGCTGGACGCCCCACGACACCCGCGACGCCATCGTCGACTTCGTCCGCGACTGGAGCGACAAGACCGACATCCCGGCTTGTCGACTCCTCACCTGGATCGCACTCCCCACCAGCAAGTTCCACGACTGGAAGAAACGCTTCGGAAAAGTCAACGAACACAACGCCCGCATTCCGCGCGACCACTGGCTCACCGACGACGAGAAGGACCGCATCCGCGTCTTCGCCCGCGCCCGTCCCACCGACGGCTACCGCCGGCTCACCTTCATGATGCTCGACGCCGACCCGGCCTCGCGCGACCACGTCGCCTGCAGTCCCGCCAGCACCTACCGCGTCCTCAAAGCCGCCGGGCTCCTCGCCGGATCCTCCCCCGTGCCCAACAAGAAAGGCACCGGATTCACCCAGCCATTGACACCCCACTGTCACTGGCACATCGACGTCAGCTACCTCAACATCGCCGGCACCTTCTACTTCCTCTGCTCCATCCTCGACGGCTACAGCCGGTTCATCGTCCACCACGAAATCCGCGAGAAAATGGAGGAATCCGACATCAGCACCATCCTCCAACGCGCCCGCGAACGACACCCCGGTGTCACTCCCCGCATCATCTCCGACAACGGACCCCAGTTCATCGCCAAAGACTTCAAAGAGTTCATCCGCACCTGCGGCATGACCCACGTCAAAACCTCACCCT
>CAZECO010000512.1:0-1040 GCA_964510455.1 uncultured Actinomycetes bacterium | reverse complement strand
CGCGGGCCGCGTCGTCGCTGGCCGGGCTGGCCCTGGGCATCGCCTATTCGATCCGCGCCATCGGCGATGTCCTGGAGTCCCCGCTGTCCTGGCTGTCCCCGGTGGCCTGGGCGCAGCAGACGTACGCCTACGTCGATGACCGGTGGTGGCCGCTGCTGCTCTCGGCGGCGCTGACCGCCGTGCTCGTCGTCCTCGCCGTGCGCCTCAACGCGCGGCGCGACTTCGGCACCGGTCTGCGCCAGCCCCGCCCCGGTCCGGCGACGGGCTCGCCCCGGTTGGCCACGTCCCTTGCCCTCGCGGTGCACAACCAGCGGGTCGCACTGGTGGCATGGATGGTGTCGCTGGGCCTGTTCGGCCTGCTGTACGGGACGCTGCTGGGCGAGGTGGAGGGGTTCGCCGAGGACCTGGGCGACACGCTCACCGACGTCCTCGGCCCGGCCGCCTCGGAGGACCTGCTCAAGGCATTCGTGGCCCTGCTGGCCGTCCTGATGTCGATGTTCGCCTCGATCTTCTCGGCCATGGCCATCCTGCGCGCCCGCTCCGAGGAGACGTCCGGACTCGCCGAGAGCGTCCTGGCGACCCCGACCTCGCGCAGCCGGTACCTGGCCGGCCACACCGCCGTGGGCGTGGTCGGCGGTGCGCTGGTGGCCTTCGCGGGCGCCCTCGGGATCGGGCTGACCGGCTCGGCCGCCCTCGGCGACGGCGGTGCGGTGCTCGGTCAGGCCCTGGCGGGGGTGGCGGTGCAGCTCGTGCCGCTGATCCTGGTCGTGTCGGTGGCCGTGGCGCTGTTCGGGCTGGTGCCCAGATGGACGGCCCTGGCCTGGGTGGTGCTCGGCTACGGGATGTTCGCCTCGATGATCGGCGGGCTGGTCGGACTGCCGCAGTGGGCCCTGGACATCTCGCCGTGGGCCATCGTGCCGATGCTGCCGTCCGAGACGTTCGCGATCGGGCCGGTGCTGGGCATGCTGGCGGTGTCGGCCGCGCTGTTCGCGGTCGGGTTCCGGGGGTTCCGGCGGCGCGACGTGCAGACGGTGGCCTGA
>CAZECO010000511.1:0-1041 GCA_964510455.1 uncultured Actinomycetes bacterium | reverse complement strand
ATGATCCGACCGTCCGCTGTGGTCAGATCCGCGACGGTTGTCCACTTCGCATCTGCACTGTCGTCGAGCAGCAGTGTGATGCAGTGGGGGATCGCGACTTGGAGGATCGCCTGAGGAGCGGCGTGCTTGAGACGGTCCTCGTTGAAGTCCGCGGCGATCGCCCGGTTGACGATCGTCGTGATGACGTAGCGACCACGTTCGGGACTGTAGTGCGCCTCGATGGTGGTCTCGACTCCTGTCGTCTCGTCTGCCGCAGTGGCGACGAAACCGGGCGCGATGCGCAGGGCGGTCCCGACTGACTCCGTGGCGTCCTGGGACGTCATCG
This sequence comes from uncultured Actinomycetes bacterium, assembly GCA_964510455.1. Taxonomy (GTDB): domain Bacteria; phylum Actinomycetota; class Actinomycetes; order S36-B12; genus CAVXYG01. The sequence goes on along the minus strand of CAZECO010000511.1, from coordinate 716 downwards.
TCTTGCCGTCGAGTGTCTTCACGTCGACCTTCACCCCCTTAGTTTGCCTTACCGCTCCTGCGTTACGCAGATTGCTCTTGACTCACTATACGACTTAGGCGTGTACTAATGTCAATGACCAATTTAGATCCGCAACTTCAGCAGTTCGGAGGTTCTGAGATGAGGATCATCGCTGTCGCGAACCAGAAGGGCGGCGTCGGGAAGACCACCGTTACGATGCAGCTCGCCGCTGCGCTGTCGCGCCGGCACCGGGTGCTTGTGGTCGATGTTGACCGGCAGCAGTCGACGGTGTGGTGGGCGGAGAACGTGCGGGATCGTCTCCCGTTCGACTTCGCCGGCAACCAGAACCCGAAGGCGCTCACCCGGCTTCGTGAGCTGAGGGTCGAGTACGACTTCGTGCTCGTCGACACCCCCGGCAACCTTGAAGACACCCCGGTGCTGGAGACCGTGCTCGACGCGGCGGACTATGTGGTGGTCCCGCTGACCCCGGAGCCGTTAGCCGTAGAGCCGACTCTGCGCACCATCCACAGGTTGATCGAACCTCGACAGCTGCGGCACGCGGTCCTGCTGAACCGGATCGACGCGCGCATCCCCTCACAACTGGACACCTGGCGCCAGTTGCTCGACTCGACGTGGGGAGTGCCAAGGTTCGACGCGTACTTGCGGCAGTACAAGACGCAGGCCGACGCGCCCGTGCTGGGGGAGCTGGTGACGAC
>CAZECO010000510.1:0-1044 GCA_964510455.1 uncultured Actinomycetes bacterium | reverse complement strand
CGGTCGTGATGAACAACTCCAGCATCACCGACACGGTGCTGAACTCGCTGGAGGGTCTGGTCAGCGGTTTGACGTCCGGCGTCTTCGCGGTGGTGATGTTCATCGTGAACATCCCGCTGGCGTTCCTGGTGCCCTCGTCCTCCGGCCACGCGACCCTGGCGATGCCGATCATGGCGCCGCTGGCGGATTTCGCAGACGTCTCCCGGGCCATCGTGGTGACCGCCTACCAGTCGGCGTCCGGCTGGGTGAACCTGTTCACCCCGACCTCCGCGATCGTCATGGGTGGTCTGACCCTTGCCAAGGTGGGCTACGACCGCTACCTGCGGTTCGTGACGCCGCTGCTGGTCGTGCTCTTCCTGCTGGTCTGCGTGTTCCTGTTCATCGGGTCCAGCAGCAGTATCGGCGGTACGTGATCGTTGCGGCCATTCGCCCAAGCCCCCGTCAGGCCTCCCGGCCGGCGGGGGCTTCGGCGCGCGGTCCGGCCCGTCTGCCGTGGGCCATTCTGCGTGCCCGGGACGTGCGGCACGGCGCCGGGGCGGGGCGCGGGTGTGCGTCGCCTGGTTTGCACCCGCTGGGTGGGCGCGGATCGCCCCTGAGTTTGCACCCGCTCCCTCTTTGGGGCTTTGCACCCGTTCAGGGGGCGGATCGCCCGCTACACGCCGCAGGGAACCCCGCCGCCTGGGAGCGGCAGATGCTGAACCGATGGCCGAGGTCGTGCCGGGAATGCGGGTGGGCAAAGGACGGTTGGCTCTCGCGGGCGCCCTGCGCATGCCGCACCGTGCAGGAGTCGGATCGTGCCGCCCGCACGAACGGGAGTGCGGCTGCGTCAGGCGATGCCTAGCGCGCGCGGCGAGATGGCCTGATCGATCACATCGGCGCAGCGCTTGGCGCCCTCGCCTCGGGTGCGGGGGTAGATGGCGATGGGAATCCGTGCATAGATCGCTTCCCGGTCCTCTTCGGTGAGGCCGCCCCAGACGCCGTAGGGCTCACGTGCGCGGATGGCGTAGTCGGCGCATTCGATCCGGACCGGACAGGAGGCGCAGA
>CAZECO010000509.1:0-1045 GCA_964510455.1 uncultured Actinomycetes bacterium | reverse complement strand
CTGCGAGCCACGGTCGCTGTGATGCACCAGTGCGCCTTCGCGCTGCGCACGCCGCGCGTACAGCGCCTGCTCCAGCGCGTCGAGCACGAAGTCGGTGTGCATGGAACTGCTCACCCGCCAGCCGACGATGCGCCGCGCGAAGACATCGGTGACGAAGGCGACGTACACGAAGCCCTGCCAGGTCGAGACGTAGGTGAAGTCCGCCACCCACAGCTGGTTCGGCCGCTGGGCCTTGAACTGGCGATTGACGCGGTCGCGCGGACAGGCCGCCTTGGCGTCCGGCACCGTGGTGCGCACCGCCTTGCCGCGGCGCACGCCCTGCAGCCCGAGCCGCCGCATCAGCCGCTGCACCGTGCAGCGCGCCACGGCCGTGCCCTCGCGCTTGAGCTGCCGCCAGACCTTGTCGGCGCCATAGACCCGCAGGTTCTGGTCGTACACGCGCTGCACCTGCGCAGCCAGGCGCGCATCGCGCTGGGCTCGCACGCTCAGCAGCCCAGGGTTGCGCTGGCGCGCTGCGTGGCGCCGGTACGCCGACGGGGCAACCTGCAGCGCGCGGCAGATCGGCTCGACCCCGCAACGAGCGCGGTGCTCGTCGATGAAGGCGTTCACTTCTTGAGCTGGCGGTCGAACTCCGCCTGGGCGAAATACGCGCTGGCCAGCTTCAGGATCTCGTTGGTCTTGCGCAGTTCGCGAACCTCGCGCTCCAGCTCCTTGATGCGCTGCTGCTCAGCGGTGCTCACGCCCGGGCGCATGCCGCTGTCGCGCTCGCCTCGGCGGACCCACCGGCGCAGCGTCTCGGCCGTGCAGCCGATCTTGGCCGAGATCGACTCGATCGCCGCCCACTGCGACGGGTACTGGTCCTTGGCATCGAAGACCATGCGCACTGCGCGCTCCACAACCTCGGGGGAAAACTTCGCGGACTTCCTCATCTTGGCTCCATTCTCAATCGAAGGAGCCTCCTCAAAATCCGGGGCGGTTCAGACCTCGCGCCACCCATGCGTTTCGCACGCCGCTGCAGGTCTTCGCACAAATGCTCAAGCTCGCT
>CAZECO010000508.1:0-1059 GCA_964510455.1 uncultured Actinomycetes bacterium | reverse complement strand
ACACGACCCCGTCAGCCAAAACCCCCTACACCCCGCTCAAATCCGAAGCCCCGCTCAACCCGCGACACAGCTCGCCTCGCTATGCGCTAGGGCTGTGCCGCCCTCGAACTCTTTGATCAGCCCCAGCAGCCGACACGGCTATCCACGACTCTGCGAACCTGCGCCACCGCCCTCAGATCGCCCTCCAGCGCGATCTCGTCGTAGCTCATCCCGACGGCCAGCAACTCCACGGCTTCGGTGCTGCGCTCAAGCGTCGCGGCGTCCGGCATTGGTCGCCCCATCCTCGTGGTCCATCAGGGCCAGTCCCGGGTACGGAGTTGTGGTCGCACAAGCATTGAAGATGGACCGCCTTGCCCGGTACACCAACTGCGGGGACACTCCGAATCGCTGGCGGCTGAAGCTCGTAGGTCATCCGAGCGAAGCGGCGACGAGCCCCACCGCCCCGGGTGGCGCGCTTCGAAGGTCGGACTGCACCTGCGGACCGGAGCAGTATAGAAACCGATCCAGGAATGGCGGCGTCGAACACCTGCTCGACACAGTTTGGACAGAACGCACTTCTACCCCTGGTGAGAGGCCGTCCTGGAAAGCCAAAACGCCCTCTCACCCGAGTACACGCTACGTCGGGCTGACAGGATTTGAACCTGCGACCCCTTGACCCCCAGTCAAGTGCGCTACCAAGCTGCGCCACAGCCCGCCGGAACGAGGATAGCCGACGGCGAGGGCGGGCCGGCACACGCGCCACCCGCGGCCGGCACCCGCCTCACGGCCACGACAGCAGCACGAGGTTGTCCTTCAGTTTCTTGGTGTCCGATGCCACTGCGACGACCGTCGGGCTCAACCACGCCAGCCCCTCGGCCTTGGTCACCGCCCTCGGCAGCTTGTGGATGGCCGTGTACTCGATGGTGATGCCCCTGGTTAGCGGCAGGTCGATGATGCCGATCGCGCGGCTCTGGTCCGACAGCACTGCCAGCGAGCCGTCCGGGGTGATCGACAGGTCGCTGGCATCCTTCAGGCCCTCGGGCAGGATCCGGTACGCCCAGGCCCGCAGCAGGTCCGCGA
>CAZECO010000507.1:0-1065 GCA_964510455.1 uncultured Actinomycetes bacterium | reverse complement strand
GACACCTTCCCGTCGTCGATCAGCACCACGTCGCCGGGGCTCACATCGCCGGGCAATTCCTTGTGGGTCGTCGAGCAGATGCGCTGATCGCCGACAACGTCGTCGGTCGTGATGGTGAAGCGGTCTCCGGCCTGCAGCGTGATCGGACCCTGCGCGAACGTCCCCAACCTGACCTTCGGACCCTGCAGGTCGGCCAGGATGCCCACCCCGCGACCCGCATCATCGCTTGCCCGGCGGACGTGGAGATATCGCGCGGCGTGATCGTCGTAGGAACCGTGGGACATGTTCAGGCGCGCGACATCCATGCCCGCCTCGACAAGGTCCTGAATCGCCTCGAACGACTCCGATGCAGGACCCAACGTGCAGACGATCTTCGCGCGGCGCATGATGCGACAGTAGTCGCGGAGGCGGGCCCATCGCAGCACAGCCCGTCCACGGCCCTCGTGGATCCTGGGGGAGGGCGGGGTCGGCGCGCGGAGTCCCGTGGAGTCCCGCGGGGTCGGAGCGCTGGCTGCTTGCTCGCCACCGCCGGGAGGCATCCGCGGTGCCGGCCACCGCTGGATTCCGGCCGCCTTGCCCGCGCAATGCCTGGCAGGCCGCCTCCGCGGGGCGTTGATCGCAGCGTTTCACCGCAACGCTCCGGCAGATCGCTGCGATCAACGCCCGGCGGAGGCCTTCGGTGGCCCGCCATCGCCGGACCGACCTGCTCGCGCGCGACGCGACGACACTGGCGCTCGGGCACGGTGCGCGGCAGTGGCTGGCGTGCGGCGGGGCATCGGTCGCGCACGCATGTTCGGATTCCGGGGGCCGGCGGCCGGTGCGCAACGGCGGGGCTGCCGCTCCGGCGACTGTTCCTCCCCGGCGGGGCGTGTGAAGGCACCGGCTGCCTGTTTGCACCCGGTGGGTGGGCGGATCGCCCCTGTGTTTGCACCCGGCCTCCGTAGCGGGGCTTTGCACCCGATACGGGGGGTGTTTGATGCGGTCCGTGGCCGGTACGTGTCGCGGGCGATCCACCCCCGCGACGGGTGGTCGAGTAGCCGGGGGGAATCTCACCCCCCGGCCCTC
>CAZECO010000506.1:0-1065 GCA_964510455.1 uncultured Actinomycetes bacterium | reverse complement strand
CGAGCCCGTCGACCCGAGGATCGTGACGCGGCGCCTGGACGAATCGGCCATGTGAACATTGTGGGCCACCGCGGCGGCCGCCCCGCTCCAGGCGTGCTGCAGCGCAGCTGCGGCGCTGCGCCGAGGTGCCCACGGGCGGCGCCGCCCGAACCCGCGGATCGGGCCAACCCGCACACCCCGCCAGATTCCGAAGCACCGGTTTCGGGCAGTGCGGGCCGGGGCCGCACGACAGTCCGCCGCGGACCGGTGCTCATGTGCCACGGCGCGGGAACCGGTCAGGTCCCCGCGCCGTTGCCTGCGCTACCGGTCAGGCAGCAGCCTTGATGGAACCGGTGGACTCGATCGGCATCCACGTGTCCTGGGTCAGGGTGATCCCGATGCAGACGATCCCCCGGTCCTGGACAGCGTCCCAGCCCTCCTGCGTCGGGTACACCGGGAGGGCATCGAAGTTGCCATCGAGGTAGGCGACGCCGGTGTACTCCTCAAGTGCGGCGACGCACGCCTCGCTGGATCGGGCCTCGATGACCTCCTCGCCGGGGTAGGCCTCCTCGGCGGCGAAGAACTCGTCATCGACCAGGATCACCTCGCCGGCGTGGGTCTGCGCGCATGGAACCGCTGCGACCGAGGACACCTGGTCGACCTCGGACTCGACATCCACCATGGACGGGTCGTGGATGCAGTCGCCGAGCTGCAGCTGGAAGACGCCGACCTCGCCGCCTTCGGTGATCGCTCCGGTGTCGGTACGGGTTGAGGTATCGGTGTACGGCTGCGAGCAGGCGCTCAGACCCAACAGTGCGACGCCCGCCAGCGCTGCGGCCAGCGAAGCGCGTTTCAAGGACTTCAAGGTTCACTCCCCCGAGTCGAGCCGTGGCCCCCACGACTGCTTATTGCAACCTTCCCGTTGCTCCCCGTAATCCCCTGGTCCGCGTGACCTGGAACACAGCCGCTGGTCTGCGCGGGGTCCTACGGTGTGAGGATGACTCGACTTCCCGGGATCGTGGGCCTGGTGCTCCTTGCTGTGCTCACCGCATGCGCCGATTCGGAGGGCGCGGGCGGGTCGGACGC
>CAZECO010000505.1:0-1069 GCA_964510455.1 uncultured Actinomycetes bacterium | reverse complement strand
CGCGTGATCCTTCGAGTGATCTTCCAGAACCGACTCGAGAGGACTTCCACGATGACCGCTGTTCGTAGTATCGACCCTGAGCATTTCCTTGCCGAGCACCTGGCCCAGGCCAGCCCGGACCTGATGCGGGAGCTGCTGTCCACGTTCATCCAGACCCTGCTGTCGGCGGACGCCGACGCGGTCTGCGGCGCCGCCTACGGCACCGTCTCGGCGGAGCGGACCAACATCCGCAACGGCTACCGGCACCGGGACCTGGACACCCGGGTGGGCACCATCGACGTCGCCGTCCCGAAGCTGCGCACCGGCACGTACTTCCCGGAGTGGCTGCTGCAGCGCCGCCGCCGCGCCGAAGCGGCGCTGACGTCGGTGGTTGCGACCTGCTACCTGCTGGGTGTGTCCACCCGCCGGATGGACCGGCTGGTGCAGTCCCTCGGGATCACCGGCCTGTCCAGGTCGCAGGTCTCGCAGATGGCCAAGGACCTCGACGCGCACGTGGCGGAGTTCCGCAGCCGGCCGCTGGACGCCGGCCCCTACACCTTCGTCGCCGCGGACGCCCTGACGATGAAGGTCCGCGAGGGCGGGCGGGTGATCAACGTCGCCGTGCTCGTGGCCACCGGCGTGAACGCCGACGGGCACCGCGAGGTCCTCGGCGTGCAGGTCACCAGCGGCGAGACCGGGGCCGGCTGGCTGGCGTTCTTCCGCGACCTGGTCGCCCGGGGCCTGTCCGGCGTCGCGCTGGTCACCTCCGACGCCCACCCCGGCCTGGTCGAGGCCATCGCCGCCACCCTGCCCGGGGCGGCCTGGCAGAGATGCAGGACCCACTACGCCGCGAACCTCATGTCGGCCACCCCGAAGTCGTCCTGGCCGTGGGTGAAGGCGCTGCTGCACAGCGTCTACGACCAGCCCGACGCGCAGGCCGTACAGGACCAGTTCGACCGGATCCTGGACGCCCTCACCGACAAGCTGCCCGCGGTCGCCGCGCACCTCGACGCCGCCCGCGGCGACGTGCTCGCGTTCACCGGATTCCCCAAGGAGATCTGGCGGCAGATCTGGTCCAACAACCCCAACG
>CAZECO010000504.1:0-1071 GCA_964510455.1 uncultured Actinomycetes bacterium | reverse complement strand
ATCTTGAACCTCGCCAAGCAGCACGGGAAGCCATTGAAACGGATCGTCACCATGCCGTACGCGGATGCGCTCGAGTAGCGCGACGTTGTCAGTGGTCGCCGACAGCACCGTCACGAATTCCTCCAGCCCGGCCAGGTCGAGCTCGCAGATCGCACTGGCGTGTCCCTGCTTGACCAGGAAGCGCCGGCCGCCCTGCGAACCCAGGCTGCGCACGATCTCGAACTCGGCCTGGCTCAACCCGAAGCCCTCGACATACTCGTCGCGCAGCGCATCTGGGTTGGCCAGGAATATCTTCGTCACGCTTTGCTCGACCATCGTTCGCCCGATCGGGTGGCTGAGCACATCGGATGGACTCTGCGTGTCGAAGACGCCCAGGCCGTTCTGCTTGCGGATGGTCTTTTGCTTGTTCTTCGCGAAGTCGCTGAAGATCTCGTGGTCGAGCGCCTTCCAGAACTCCGAGATCACGTAGATCAGCCGCTCGCCGGTGACCAGCTCTTCCATCACCTGCAGCAGGTAAAGCATCACTGGGTTGCGTACCTCGGGCAGGTCCATGAACTCGGTAGTGTCGAAACCGATCACGGCCGCTTGCTGCAGATCGCCGAGTTGGTCGTCTGCCGTCGTCCCATCGCCGTCCCGATGTCCACCGCCGTCGAAGACCCAGCCCAGCGCGCCACCGGCACACCAGCGCCCGAGCCGCTCGTACAGGCTGTTCTCCCCAGACTTCGGCAGGTTCTGCCGGATGGTCGAGAACCGCCGTAGCCCCGCCGGCATCATCGCCACCGCCTTCACCGCCTCGGCGATGGCCCGCTCGTCAGACGGCAGCAGCGGCAACGCCGGCGTGGCGATGCACACCCGGATCAGCTGCTCCCAGAACTGGATGCGTGCCGGGTTCGGGTCGCGGCGCAGAGGGTTCAGGTTGGTCGGCTTGCCGGCCTCCAATGCGAAGTAGCGTCCGCCTAGCGCCCGGATGGCGATCTCGCAGCCGCGGTCCAGGTCGAACAGCACCAGGCGTGGTGCCGGGGTCCACTTGCGCGTCAGGCTCAGCAGGAACATCTCCAGGGTCGTCTTGCC
>CAZECO010000503.1:0-1075 GCA_964510455.1 uncultured Actinomycetes bacterium | reverse complement strand
CACGATGCGATCGTGCTCGGCGACGGCCGCAACAACTGGCAGGACTGGGCCGCACGTGCCGACTTCGTCCCGTTCGAGCCCATCGGGAATCGGATCGAGGCCGTCTGGACTGGCGGCTTCGGCGGCGCGCCGGGGTACACCGGACATCTCGAAGTCCACGCCCTCGTCGGTGGGCGCGCGGTATCTGTCGACACGATCGGCGCGCAACGACACCCCGACGCGAATGTGCAGCGATCCATGCTCATCCACAATCTGATCGCCACGCACACACTCGGACAGCTCTCGATCGAACTGCCCTACTCGCTCACCGTCGTCAGCGACGACCGTCAGCTCTCCGTCTCTGGACAACCCGTGACGTTTCACGGCGTGCGCATCGACGGGACACGACCGTGGATCGGCGAAGCCCCTGTCGATCACCTGCTCATCAGGGTTGAGCTGCCGGTGCCCACCACCTTGGACCTACAACCCTGCCGCGATCCGGCCTCGCTCTCCGACGCGCCACCGAACCCGAGATAACGCCCGCTCAGAACGTCGTCTCGGTACTGGCAATCCCGCCGCAAGTCATCCATGATTCGGTGATGGCAAGACACGCCGCTGGCGTCCTGGTCGTGGCAGCGTTGGCCATGGTCGCGTGCGGATCGGAGGCCGCTCCGGCCGACTCGGAGGCCGCTCCGGCCGACTCGGAGGCCGCTCCGGCGGATTCGGTCGCCTGCATACCGGTCGCACGTTTTCGGCTGGACGGCATCGAGTATGAAGTGCAGACCAACCGCGATGTCGTCGCATCGGGAGACGTGGGCGCACTGGTTGCCGAGAATCTCCAACAACCGCCTGAGATCAAGGAGTGCGTTCCGTTCTTTGAGCTAGAGGACGGAGAGACGTCGCTGGCGTCAGGAACCGACGCATACTCGATCAAGGGTGTCGATCCCAGTGATGCGCTCACCGCTTCGGACAGCGGGTCCGAGCAACCGCGCTACATGCGATTTGTCGCTCTGCCGTAGCGCCGAACTGCCGGTGATGCGCGCGACCGTCAGGTGCGAGAGCGCTGGACCCGCTCGATCACTTCGCTGATCGCGAG
>CAZECO010000502.1:0-1086 GCA_964510455.1 uncultured Actinomycetes bacterium | reverse complement strand
TGTTCGGGTTCCCGCAGCTGGTGCTGTGGCTGCCCTCGGTGATGTTCGGCGCGCCGGCGGGGGGCGGCTGAGGCTCAGGGCTTCGCGCCCCACACCTGGACGAGCGTGTAGCAGGTGAACACGGTTTCTGGCTTCGCCAGATGCGCGCGGCAGGCGGCGAGCGCGGCGTCGAAGGCGTCCGGCGCGATCAACGCCCGAGCGAGCACGCGCGCGCGCAGCGACTCGACGGTCGCCGGGAGATAGTCGGTCCACGGATCGCCGGAGCGCACGCCGGGCAGCGCAGTGCGATACTGCACGTCCGAGAGGCCCGAGCGGCGCAGCAGCCGGAACAGCCCCTGCGCGATCGGCTCGTCGGCGCCCTCCGGGAAGCAGCCGAGCCAGGCGGTCCGCAGCGCGGACCATGCCGGATGCGGCGGATAGCAGCGCAGCGTGGTCCCGTCGGCCTCCTGCAGGGCGACGACGCCGCCGGGTCGCGCCAGGCGGACGGCCTCGGCGATCAGCCGTTCGGGGTCGCCTGCGGTGCAGGCGAGAAACCGGACATGCACGAGGTCGAAGCCGCCGGCGGGCAGGCCGGTGCGATACGCGTCGCCCTGCACGAACACGACATTCGCCGGCGCCTGCTCCCGCGCGAGCACGACATAGGTGGGGTCGTATTCGAGGCCGGTGACCGCGCCGGTCGGGCCGACGCGCGCGCTCAGCAGATCGGTGATCCCGCGCGGTCCGCAGGCGAGATCGAGGCAGCGCCAGCCCGGGCCGACGCCGATCCGGTCGAGCATGATCCGGGCGTCGGCCTCGAGCGCCGCGCTCTGGACGCGCAACCGCTCCGCTTCGCCGGTGCGGCGTTCGATCGGATAGTCGCCCGTGCGGATCGGCGTTTCGGCCATGCGGTCGGGTCCGATGCTCTGCACGTTCAGGATACCGCATCTCGCGGCGCCGCGCGATCCCCGTCCCGTCGGGCCCGCCGGCCGCGCGCAGCTTCGTGTGCGGCGCGTTGCGCCGGTCGCGGAAGCGACACGGATGGCCTATATACGGCGCAGCATCGGCGCACCGTCGAAGGTGTGGAGGTTTGCGTCCTGTCAGGCAGTC
>CAZECO010000501.1:0-1094 GCA_964510455.1 uncultured Actinomycetes bacterium | reverse complement strand
CCCTGACCGAACTGCGCGGCCTGATCCGCGACCTGCGCCAGATCAGCGACCGCCTCGAAGGCAATCCGTCGCGCTTCCTGCTCGGCCGCGACGCCCCGAAGGAGTACGAACCGCAATGAGGCCCCCGTCCTTCCCGTCCATCGCGCGCGCGGCCGCGCTGCTGCCGCTGCTGCTCGCCCTCGCCGGCTGCTCGGTGCTGGGCAGCGCCCAGCGCGATCCGGTGACGCTCTACTCGCCGCAGCAGTCCGCGCAGGCCGACCCGTCCTGGCCGCAGGTCGACTGGCAGCTGGCCATCGCCCGCCCGAACGCCGCGCGCGTGGTCGACAGTCCGCGCATCGGCGTGCGTCCGGTCCCCGGCGAACTGCAGGTCTATCGCGGCTCGGCGTGGGCGCAACCGCCGACCGACATGCTCGAAGCCGCAGTGCTGCGCGTGCTCGAGGACTCGGGGAAGATCGCCGGCGTGGGCCGCCTCGCCTCGGGCATGCGCGCGGACTACCGGCTGCTGATGGACGTGCGCCACTTCGAGGCCGACTACCGCGGCGGCACGCAGCCGGCGGCGACCATCGAAGTCAGCGCGACCCTGCTGGACAGCCGCGACCAGCGCATCGTCGCCCGGCGCACGTTCGAGCGCGTGCAACCGGCCGGCGCCACCGACGTGGCCGCCGTGGCCAACGCGTTCGACCAGGCGCTGGCCTCGATCAGCGGCGAGATCGCGGGCTGGACGCTGGCCCAGGGCCAGGGCGACGCCCGCGCCCACCCCCGGCCCTGACCGCCGGCTCCTCGCTGCCCGTTCCTGTTGTAGGAGATCCCTTCAGGGGCGACCCGATCCCGCTGGAAAGCGCCGCGTTCAACGCACGGCCTCCGGATCGGTCGCGTTGAACGCCGCTGTGCCCAGCCAACTCGGGTCGCCCCTGAAGGGTGCTCCTACAAAGGAGCGCTTGGCGCCGGCGACGGGGTGATCTGGCGGAAGGTCAGGTTGATCCGCTCGCCCACCGGCCGCATCGTGCGCGGGAGCGCGTGCTTCCAGTGGCGCTGGGTTTCGCCCCCCATCAGCAGCAGGCTGCCCGGCTCCAGTTCCAGCGCCAGGCGCGCGC
>CAZECO010000500.1:0-1099 GCA_964510455.1 uncultured Actinomycetes bacterium | reverse complement strand
GGTGGTCTCGCCAGCCGCGCACGCGGCAGCCCTGCACCACGGATCGTCCGGCACGTACCTGCCGGTGAAGGGATGAAACAGCCATGGCCAGTGTGTCTTTCCGGGGTGCGACCCGGATCTACCCGGGCTCCACGAAGCCCGCACTCGACGCGCTCGATCTGGAAGTCCACGACGGGGAATTCCTCGTCCTTGTCGGGCCCTCCGGATGCGGCAAGTCCACGTGCTTGCGCATGCTCGCCGGCCTCGAGGAGGTCAACAAGGGGCAGATCTTCATCGGCGACCGGGATGTCACGAAGGTGCCCCCGAAGAGCCGGGATATCGCGATGGTATTCCAGTCCTACGCGCTGTACCCCCACATGTCTGTCCGCCAGAACATGGGGTTCGCCCTCGACATCGCAGGCGTGCCGAAAGCGGAGATCGAGCAGCGCGTCCAGGAGGCGGCGAAGATCCTGGACCTCGAACCGTTCCTGGACCGCAAGCCGAAGGCCATGTCCGGCGGACAGCGCCAGCGCGTGGCGATGGGCCGCGCGATCGTGCGCAAGCCGCAGGTGTTCCTGATGGACGAGCCGCTGTCCAACCTCGACGCCAAGCTGCGCGTACAGACCCGCACCCAGATCGCCAAGCTGCAGCGCGACCTCGGAGTCACCACGGTCTATGTGACGCACGACCAGACCGAGGCGATGACGATGGGCGACCGGATCGCGGTCCTCAAGGATGGCCTGCTGATGCAGGTCGGCACGCCGCAGGAGCTCTACGACACCCCGGCGAACATCTTCGTCGCGGGCTTCATCGGGTCGCCGGCGATGAACATCCTGGAGGCCCCGGTGGTTGATGGGAAGATCGTCCTGGGCGGCAAGCCTGTCGAGCTGCGGACCGGGGCCGCGGCTCAGCTGGCCTCGACCGGGCGCACCAGCGTGATCGTCGGGATGCGCCCAGAGGACTTGAAGGTCGGCGAAGGCCCGGACTCCTGGCCGGTCGAGGTGCAGCTCGTCGAGGGCCTCGGCGCCGACGCCTACGTCTACACCGACGTTGCGCTGCCAGGCGGCAAGCGGGATCAGATCGTGGTGCGAACCGACGGCCGGCAGCACCCCGCCCGCAA
>CAZECO010000499.1:0-1099 GCA_964510455.1 uncultured Actinomycetes bacterium | reverse complement strand
GTGCAGAAGCAGGACGTGCTGCTGTTCATCGACAACATCTTCCGCTTCACGCAGGCCGGTTCCGAGGTCTCCACACTGCTGGGCCGCATGCCCTCGGCCGTGGGGTACCAGCCGACGCTGGCCGACGAGATGGGGATGCTGCAGGAGCGGATCACCTCCACCCGCGGCCACTCGATCACCTCGCTGCAGGCGATCTACGTCCCCGCCGACGACCTGACCGACCCGGCGCCGGCCACCACCTTCGCCCACCTGGACGCCACGACCACCCTGTCGCGCCCGATCTCCGAGCTGGGCATCTACCCCGCGGTGGACCCGCTGGACTCCTCCTCGCGGATCCTCGATCCGCGCATCGTGGGCGAGGACCACTACGCCATCGCGCAGCGCACCAAGGAGATCCTGCAGCGGTACAAGGATCTGCAGGACATCATCGCGATCCTCGGCATCGACGAGTTGTCCGAGGAGGACAAGGTGCTGGTGAACCGGGCCCGCCGGATCCAGCGGTTCCTGTCCCAGAACATGTTCGTGGCCAAGGCGTTCACCGGCCAGGAGGGCTCCTTCGTCAAGGTGGAGGACACGGTGGCGTCGTTCAAGGCGCTGGCCGACGGCGACTACGACCACATCCCGGAGCAGGCGTTCTTCATGTGCGGCGGCATCGACGACGTCGAGCGGAACGCTGCGAAGCTGGCAAAGGGCTGAGCCGGATGGCTGAACTCGTGGTGTCCCTGGTGGCGGTCGATCGGCCGATCTGGAACGGGAAGGCGACGGCGATCATCGCCCGCACCGTCGAAGGCGACATCGGGGTGCTGCCCGGGCACGAGCCGTACCTGGCGCTGTTGGCCGACGGCGTGCTGCGCATCGATCAGACCGACGGCGACCCTATGTACGTGGCAGTGCACGAAGGCTTCTTCTCGGTGGACACCGACGTGGTCAAGATCCTCGCCGAGACCGCGGAGCTGGCGGGCGAGATCGACGTCGACCGCGCCAAGCGGGCCATGCAGCGGGCCATCGACGCCGGCGCCGACGACGCCGATGAGATCGCGGCGATCCGGCGCGCGGAGACCCGCCTCGACGTCGCCATGAAGCATCAAGAGATCATCGG
>CAZECO010000498.1:0-1103 GCA_964510455.1 uncultured Actinomycetes bacterium | reverse complement strand
AGGGATCGCTGTGGATCGCTTCGCTGCGCGGCCAGACGATGTTCCAGGTCCCGCTGGACGGCGAGTCCGCGGCCGCGCCCATCGCGCACTTCAAAGGCACGTACGGCAGGCTGCGCGACGTCGTGGTGTCGCCGTCGGGGTCCCTGTGGCTGCTGACCAACAACACCGACGGCCGGGGCGACCCGCGCGCCGGCGACGACCGGATCATCGAGGTGCAGCTGGCCGGGTGAGGATCGTGTCCCCGACGGAATCGGGTGCCTGGGACCGGCGGCGGACAGGAAACCCGGCGGAATGCGCCAGCTGTGGCCGGATCCGCACGGAATCGGTTCGGTGCCTGAGGCGGGTGCCGCTGGGTCGGCGGGTAGATGCACCCGGGCCGGGGGCGGGGCTTTGCACCTGATACGGGGGTGTTGCCGGCCATCCGGGGCCGGTTGTTGCACCCGTTACGGGGCTTTGCACCCGCAGTGTGGGTTCCCCGCGGCGTGTCGCGGGCAATCCGCCCCCGCAACGGGTGCAAAGCCCCACCCCGGCCCGGGTGCAAACTCGGAGGCTATCCGCCCACGCACGCACGGTGCAAACAGGCAGTCGGTGCCTTCTCGCGCTCCGCGGGGCGAACAGCGGCTGGCGCAGGACTCCGCGCCGCGCCCTCGCCGTTGCGCACCGGCCGTTACCGATGCCCCGACCCACGCCAGCCAGACCCGCGCGCCCGTGGTCAGGATTCCCGATGGATTACGAAGACCCGGAAGACCCGGCGGAATGCGCCAGATGTGGCCGGATCCGCACCGAACCGCAGGCTCCTGCGCCCGCCCACCACGCCACGCTGCCTCTCCGCATCCCGCGCCGCGCAGGGGATCACCCCGGCCGCGGCGGCGGGGCCTCCTCCACGGGCGGCACCGGATCGGCCTGGATCCGGTCTGCCTCCCGCAGCGCCGGGATGGTGAAGCCGAGCAGCGCCACGATCAGGAACACCAGCGCGAACGCGGTCATCGCCGCGCGCACCCCGATCCCGTCGACCAGGGGCCCGGCCAACAGGTAGCCGATCGGCCCGGCGGCGTAGGCCGTTGCGGTCAGCACACCGACGACCCTGCCGCGCAGGCGCGACG
>CAZECO010000497.1:0-1104 GCA_964510455.1 uncultured Actinomycetes bacterium | reverse complement strand
CGGCTCGGGATCCCCACCGTGGCCACGGTCGCCTGGTCCACCGGCCAGATGATGCGTCGCCTGCTGCCGCAGGACCTGGCCGAGGAGTGGCGCGATCCGAGCGGGACTGTCGTGCTCGCGCAATGCGGCGTGGACCCGGCGTGGATCGGCATCCGCATCCGGGAGATCGGCGAGCAGACCGGCACCCGGATCGCATTCGTGACCAGGTACGGCGAGGGTCTGCTGCCGGAGCCGGACACGGTGCTGCAGGAGGGCGATCTGCTCCATGTCATCGTCCGGGTCGAGGATCGCGTGCAGGTGTCGCACACGTTGAGCCAGCCGCCCCCCAGCAGGGAGGCCAAGAAGTGAGGGTCGCGATCGCCGGTGCCGGCAAAGTCGGCCGGTCAATCGCGCGCGAACTCATCGGCAACGGCCATCAGGTGCTGCTGATCGACCAGGACCCGGACATCATCCGCGACAACCAGGTCGCCGGCGCAGAGATGCTGCAGGCCGACGCGTGCGAGATCTCCGCCCTGGACGAGGCCCAGCTCTCCCAGTGCCAGGTCGTCGTGGCAGCCACCGGCGATGACAAGGCCAACCTCGTCGTCTCCCTGCTGGCCAAGACCGAGTACGGGGTGCCGCGGGTGGTGGCGCGCGTCAACCATCCGAAGAACGAGTGGATGTTCGACGAGTCCTGGGGGGTGGACGTGGCCGTGTCAACCCCCCGGATCCTGTCCGCCCTGGTCGAGGAGGCCGTCACCGTCGGGGATCTGGTGCGGCTGTTCACCTTCCGCAAGGGCGAGGCCGAGCTGGTGGAGCTGACCCTGCCCTCCGACGCGGCCGTCGTGGGGACCCGTGTCGGCGATGTGTTGTGGCCGCGGGACACCGCCCTGGTGGCGATCGTGCGGGGACCGCGGGTCATCGCTCCGACCCCCGACGACCCCCTCGAGGCCGGCGACGAGCTGCTCTTCGTGGCGGCGCCGGACGTCGAGGAGGACCTGCAGGACCTGCTGGCACCGCACGGGCTGGGCTTCCGCAAACCCGGGTGAGGCCGGTGGCCCCCACGCCTTGATGCCGGGCAACGCGTCGAAACTCCGGGCATCCCCCGCCAGCCCCGCTCAAACC
>CAZECO010000496.1:0-1105 GCA_964510455.1 uncultured Actinomycetes bacterium | reverse complement strand
CGGACGTCCTGTCGCCGTGCCCGACGGCACGATCGTGCTGTTCAGCGAAGACCTGGCGGGAGCGCTCCTGCCAAGCGATGCAGCAGCCTGGGTGGCCACGTCCTGATGCGCGGCCAAGCCCACGCGGTTCCGCAGCGGCCGGTGGGCAACGGCGGGTCGCGAAGAGGCGCTGGCTTGCTCTTTGCACCCTTGCGTGGGCGGATCGCCCGCGTCACGCCGTAGGGACCCCACGCAGCAGGTGCAACCCCCCGAACGCGTGCAACACCCGCTCGTCGAGTCGGCAGTCTGTGCGGGGTTCGCTTGGACCTCGCTCGGCGACCAGTTCGCGGCAGCATGCAGAACGCGCTCGCGCGCGCCGGCGGGAGGACCGAAGAGACCACCCCGGTGCCTGCGCTCCCATAACATCAGTCCCCCACGGACGTCAGGCGGCTTCCATGCCCAGCTTCCCCAGCGCCCAGTCGAGCGAATGGAGGGGCACCGCGGCCAGGGCCACCGCCACTGGTGCCAACAGCAGCCCGAACTTCCTGGTGGCGTGCACCCGGGCCAGACTGGCGTACGGGGTGGCTCCAGGCACATCGGGCTGCCCGCCGTTCGGCGGGTCCAGCCGGTCGAACGCGCTCAGCAGGAACTCGTTCTCCAGCCTGTCGTGCTCCGCCGCCAGGTCCACGAGCCGATCGAGCGCACCCTCCTTCGGCACCCCGCTCAAGAACGCCTTCAGCGTCGCGGTGTACAGCGGGATGTACACCTCGGTGTCCCTCACCATGGCTGCCCGGTAGCGGTCAACGCCGCTGCGCCCTCCCACGAGGAAGTCGAGGACCGCGCCATAGGTGGCGAACTCGCACGCCAGCGTCAAGGCCGGGAACTCCCTCGACTCCCGGCACAGCTCCGCGAGCAGTTCCCACTTGGATTCCGGCGCAGTTGCTTGGTCGCCCACAGTTCCCCCTTCGTCGGCGCCCGCCCTACGGGCCTGGGGCAAGCCTAGGCCGCCGTCCTGGACCGTTGGTGGCGGACGTCGGGGAACCGTTGGGCGACCTCCTTCTGGAAGGCGGACAGCCCCTCTGTCTCACCCTTCGTCGCGGCAGGCCAGGATCAGCGGCGCCCATGC
>CAZECO010000495.1:0-1105 GCA_964510455.1 uncultured Actinomycetes bacterium | reverse complement strand
CAGCACCATTTTCAACCCCGAACGGGCGCCCCCGCCAGGGGGCACACAGGCTAGATGATCAATTCCAAGGGGTCGGCGTGGTCAGTGGTCGTAGGCGAGCAGTGATCGGCGGGTGAGGCCGAGGGTGTCGTTGTGCCAGATGGCGGCGGTGAGGGCGAGGACGCGCTGGGCGATGCGGGCGCAGACTCCGGCGGGTGTGCGCCCGCCGTGGCGCTCGAGGTCCAGCTGGCCCTTGAGGGTGTCGTTGACCGACTCGATGAGCTGGCGCAGCGGTTTGAAGAACGGTGCGCCGGGGCGTTCGGGCTCGCCCTTGCGGGCCGGGCGCAGCAGCTCGATGCCGGCGGCGTCCAGCCGGGACTCGAACTCGCGGCCGTAGTAGTTCTTGTCGGCCAGCAGCACCTGGCGGCGGCCGGGGTCCCGTTCGGCCAGGGCGGGGGTGTTGGCCAGGATGTGGTCGAGGACCTCTCGCTCGTCGGCCTTCGCCCCGGTCAGCGCCCAGCCCACCGGCAGCCCGTGCAGGGTGCACACCAGGTGCAGCCGCAGGCCCCAGAAGTACCGCGAGTGGGAGGCGCAGTAGCCGTACTCCGCCCACCCGGCCAGGTCGGAGCGCTTCGCGGTCTCCCGCGACCGGCCGCACTCCACCGGAGTGGAGTCCACCACCCACACGTCGTCGCCGGCGACGGCGGTCTGCCGCCCCAGCTCCCCGACCAGCCACGCCATCGTGTCGGCCAGCCTGCGCAGCCGCTTGTTGTAGCCGGACTGCTGCGGCAGGTGCGGGAACATCGGCAGCAGGTGCGCCCGGGCGTAGCGCAGCCACCGGGTCTCGCTGGGGTAGCCCAGCAGCGCCTGCATCACCGCCAGGGTCAACAGCTCCGCATCGCTGATCCTCGGCGCGATCCCCACCAGCGGGCGCGCCGGGACACGCTCCGGGTGCGCCTTCAACAAATCGTCGGCGGTCACATACAGTGCGGTGGCGAGGGTGTCCAGATCGGTGTGCACGAAGGCCTCCAAGGCTCGACTGTGTTAGCAGCACCGAGCCTGGACACCCTCCACCCCGATTCCCAGCCGCCACGCCGCACCACACCCCTTGGACTTACTCGTCTAG
>CAZECO010000494.1:0-1107 GCA_964510455.1 uncultured Actinomycetes bacterium | reverse complement strand
CGACCCGGGCGATGATCACGTGGACGTGGACGCCGGGCTCCCCGGCGCGGCCGTGTTGGACTGCGGTCCAGCTGTATCCGTCCGATGGCAGGCCTGCGAACGCCAGTGCCTCGAAGTCGGCGAGCACGCCGCCGATCTGCGCCGCGGTGGGCCTGTCGTCGGGGTGGAACGCGATGACCGCCGAGGAGTACCGGTGGACGGTGCCGAGACTGTCGCCCACGGCCGCGGTCTGATTCGGGTCGCCGATCAGGACTTCGACGTGGCCGCGGGTCCGTCCGGCGTGGTCGGTCGGGCCGAGCAGGTAGTCGACGGCCCGTGCCGCGGAGCCGGTGCCGTGGGCGAGGAACTTGATGTGCACGGATCACCGGACCCTGGTCGGCAGTCCGCCCTGCAGCGCGGCGTCGATTTCGCCCGCGATCCCGTGCAGGACGGCCAGCCCCGCGATGTCCAGCGACCCGCGGGTGGCGTTGAGGTGCCGGGCGATCTGGTTGAGGTTGTTGCCGATCCTGGCCAGCTGCATCACCACGGCGGGATCGACCGACGGCGGGACCGCGGTGCCCAGCCCGCTCCTGCGGCGCGGCGGCCTCCTGCCCACCCAGCCCGTGGCACGACCACCGTCGGCGGCGGCTCTCAGCCGGATCCAGTCCGAGACGGTCATGCCGGCGTCGGCTGCGGCGGCGGTCCACTGGGCGGCGACGGACTCCGGCAGCCGCACGGTGATCTTGCGCGTCGCGGCCCCCTCGGGGGCGCGCGCGTGGCGGCCCATCAGGCCGCCCCGGGGGATCGAAGGGGGCCGCAGGCCCCCTCGCCAGCCTCGCCCATGACGGAGACGCGGCAGCGGATTCCGTCGGGCGAGTAGGCTGGCTCGCACAGCAGACACAGAGCCGGGGCCATCGAGGCGCCCCCGCGCACGCCGTCCGCCGGAAACCCGCTACAGCCGCTACGCCGCTTCACGCATCCCGCCGCGCGGCACTGCGCGAGCGTGATCGGGCCGCGGACAGAGCACTTGGACGGGTTGGCCGCGTAGCGGCCGACCGGCCGCCGTAGCGGCACGGTCAAGTCCCTGGGCGTGGTGTACGGCTGATTCTTCGAGTGGGTTTGGCTAGA
>CAZECO010000493.1:0-1111 GCA_964510455.1 uncultured Actinomycetes bacterium | reverse complement strand
AGGTCGGCATCGTCGGCGCCGGCCTGATGGCCAGCCAGCTGTGCCTGCTGTTCGTGCAGAAGCTCCGGGTGCCGGTCGTCATGACCGACATCGACCAGGCACGTGTCGACAAGGGCGTGGGGTACGTCCACAGCGAGATCGACAAACTGCTGGCCAAGGGCCGGATCAACGCCGACAAGGCGAACCGGTTCAAGGTCCTGGTGACCGGATCGGTGTCCAAGGAGGGCTTCGCCGACGCGGACTTCGTCATCGAGGCCGTGTTCGAGGACATGAAGGTCAAGAAGCAGGTGTTCGCCGAGGTCGAGGCAGTGGTCGGCGAGCAGTGCATCCTGGCCACCAACACCTCATCGCTGTCGGTGACGGAGATGGCGGCCGATCTGGCGCATCCGCAGCGCGTCGTCGGCTTCCACTTCTTCAACCCGGTCGCCCTGATGCCGCTGCTGGAGATCGTCCGCGGCGAGGCCACCGACGATGCCGCCCTGGCCACCGCGTTCGCCACCGGCAAGGCGCTGAAGAAGTCCTGTGTGCTGGTCAAGGACGCCCCGGCGTTCGTGGTGAACCGGCTGCTCACGCGGTTCCTCGGCGAGGTGACCAAGGCCGTGGACGAGGGCGCCGACTTCGCCGTGGCCGACCGCGCGCTGGATCCGCTGGGGCTGCCGATGTCCCCGTTCGTGCTGCTGCAGCTGGTCGGCCCGGCGGTCGCGTTCCACGTCGCCGAGACCATGCACGAGGCGTTCCCGGACCGGTTCTACGTCTCGGAGAACCTGCGCCGCGCGGTCGGCGCCGGCAAGACGGCGATCTGGACGTGGGGCGACGGCGGCCAGCAGGTCGACCCGGAGATCCTGGAGCTGTTCCAGCAGGGCGACGCGACCTTCACCGAGGCGGACGTGCGCGAGCGCGCGCTCACCGCGCTCGCGCAAGAGGCGCAGCTGATGCTGGACGAGGGCGTCGTGGCGCACCCGCAGGACCTCGACCTGTGCATGCTGCTCGGCGCCGGCTGGCCGTTCCACCTCGGCGGGATCACCCCGTACCTGGACCGCGCCGGGGTCTCGGAGCGGGTCAACGGGAAGCGGTTCCTGCCGCAGGGCGCGGCAAGCCTGCCCGCCTGATC
>CAZECO010000492.1:0-1120 GCA_964510455.1 uncultured Actinomycetes bacterium | reverse complement strand
GGTGGGTGCATCGCCTGCCGATCTCCGCGCGGCGCTGCAGCACGAGCCCGCGGGTCCCGTCCATCAACTCCTCCCGATCCGTTGCTATGGTCAGCATCTCGTTGGTGACCCGGACGACCAGCCAATCGTGGAAGACGAACATGTTCTGCCGATGGCGGTCGGGGTGGAAGGCCGACCCGCGGGAGTGGATGCCGAACCCGTCGTACTCCATCGCCACCCGCTCAGGCATGAAGGCGATATCAGGGCGGTACAGCTTGCCCTTCAGCAGCACCTCGGGGTTCGCCTTCCAGCCCCTGATCCCCGCCCGGTGCAGGGCCCGGTGCAGCTCGGCCTCCGGTGCTGATTCCGCACCGCGGGCGATCGCCGCAGCGATGTCCCGCAACTGTTGGACGCCATCAGTCTTGCCGAGCCTGACCACCGCTTCCTCCAGGGCTGCAGGGGTGGTGAGCCCGGAGCGGATCGCGTTGGTGCCGATCGTCAACGCGTCGCCGCGCGGGAGGAAGCGCAGCAGGTCGACCAGTGTCGTGTGATGGTCCGCGACCTTCAGGCCGAGGGGATGCGGGGCTGTTGTCGCGCCCCGGTGCCGGACACTGCGCCAAGGGCCGCGCCCGCCTCGGTCAGCAACGACCATCGGCTGTTGGTCTGCGAACGACTGGCTGTCCCACGCCGGGTGGGGGCTCATGACGGCGGCGGAAGGGCCGGTGAGCATCTCCGGCTGCCAGATCGCGGTCACCAAAGAGTCCGTGAGCAGGCCCTTCGGGGCCGAGTTGTGGACGAGGATCCGTCGGCCGGACGGCAGCCATTCCCCTGCCCTGATCTGCCGGTAGAGCCGGTCGCCGCCGAGGCCGAGGCCATCCAACTCCTTCCGGGTCACAACACCATGCCGCTCCTTGAGGAGCTGTTCGATCGCTGGATCCACGCGCTGATCGTGCCCGGCGCGGCGGCGCTGCCCGGGCCGGGCGTGGGGCACCTGTGGGCGGTTGGGAGTTCTCCACAGGTGCGCGTGCCGGACGCAGGCGTTCAGTCGCGTCCCGCGGTGGCGGCGGTGCGTTTGTTGGCGCCGCTGGGGATGAGTCGACGGCCCTGGGCGGAGGGGTGCTGCTGGCGAACGCGTCGATAT
>CAZECO010000491.1:0-1128 GCA_964510455.1 uncultured Actinomycetes bacterium | reverse complement strand
CAATGTGGACGTAGAAGTGAGGTCGTGCTGAGGGCATGCTGCATCCCCAAAAATCAACCCGGAACAAAAGCTGGCCCTGGAGGCTTCGAACCAACAGGCGATTGCAAGGTCGTTTGGACCGGAGGTGTCTGGGAGATTGCTCGGGATTTCAGCTCCCGGACCACCGTGCGGGTGGAGTATGACTTGAAGAATGAGAGTGTGACGTTGCTGAATACGGGCGAGAACTTGCCATTCTACCCGTCGCGGGTTTACACGGTTCTCTTCGATGAGCGATTGAATATCGCAAAGTTTTTGGCTGTTGATCCGGCCCAAGGGTTTCCATGAGTGCACCCTAAGGTCGCTGATTACTTTAGTAGGGTATCGGAGGAAGTAACGAAGACCGCAGAACAAGTCGTGCCTCCTAACGGGCCTTAATCACCTCAATCTCATTCCATTTTCCGTTCAATCGCTCCCGTAGGAGCACTCAAACGTTCGCAGAAAATATGACCGCCATTGCAATCACCATTGGCATTATTGTCTCGCTCGGTGTTGCGGCCTTCGTTGCAGTGCATTTGTATGCCTACGGAACGCTTATTCTTGATTCTAGGCGGCTTCGTTCTCGCCTATCCAAGCAAGATCGTGTTCTATCACTTACCGATGCAAAGAAAAAGATCAACAGCAACCAAGGCAGTATTATCGTCGATGCACCAACCTTGGGCTGGAACGTGTCCAGGATTTGGTGGTCGCCTATGACAGATATTGCTCTCCGAACATGCAAGACCGAAGAAGATGAATTCTTTCCACCAGAAGATGCAATAAATTATGATCGATTCATTGATGAACGCACCGGCATTGCATGCTTAGTCAATGGGTTCGTTTTTACCCAGTCAGTCAGTAGATTTCTTAAGCACCATTTTGGCATTACTGATTGTCCATACATCTTTACGGGTGGAGTTCTATTTCAACGCAAACTTGACAAACAAAACCAATAAAATGCGAACAAGGCGCTGCACCTAACGCCTACCCGCGTCACGCTTCCTGCTGGTCGCTACGCTCCCGTGCAGGAAGCGCGCCACGGGCAGGCGTAGGTGAGCTTGGACGTTCGCTAGAGATTGAAGAGGACGTTGGAACCCTTGTCCGGAAGCGGCG
>CAZECO010000490.1:0-1133 GCA_964510455.1 uncultured Actinomycetes bacterium | reverse complement strand
CCGCTCAACGGAGGCGTCGTGGCCGCGCTCATGCGCGCCCACATCGAGTCCGGCGACCGCTCAGCTGCGGAGCACGTCTTCCAGGAGCACGCAGCCGCTCTCGAGCAGGCTGACCTCGGCGACCCCGATGACCAAGTCGAGCAACTCCGCCTCGATCTGGCCGGCGGCGAATCATGCAAGTGACGGGTCGAGGCAGCGCCAACTGCACTCAGCTCAGGCGATTGTGACTTCGACTGTCACCGCTTGCTCAGCGGGGGCAGCCACTCGGCATGGAGAGACTTCTCGAACTCCTTGGCCTCGTTGTCCGTGGCGAACTCGATCCATGCCACCTCGCACTCGCGAATCCAGGCGTTGACTGGAGCGATCTCTTCTGGAGTCATGACGGTGGGACGAAGTCGTGTCCGATCCGTCGCAGCGATGCCCAGGTGCTCGCAGACGTTGCGGCGGAACGAGGAGCGGGAAAGGTCGTGGTGCGTGCCGAGGTGGTTCTTCCAGATTCGTGCCCGAAGTCCATCAGCGCCGAGAGCCCGACCCGAATAGACCGGCACGCCCTCGCGATACCAGGCGTAGACGCCGAATGCGGGCGGGATGTCAGCTTTCGACAGGTCGGCGGCACGACTTCGCGGCCGTGCGTCGATGAGCTCCCACAACTCACCTCGTGGCATGACGAACACCTTGCCACCCATTCTTTGGAGTCGGGGCGAAGATCAGGCACGGCTAGTACGAACACCCGCTCGTCGGGAGCGCGGCCGGGGTGACGGGCTGCCCGGCTGCGATGCCTGCGAGCAGAGCCTGCGGGCACCTCGCGGTGCCGTCGACCTTGATGGCGAAGTGGAGGTGGGGGCCGGTGCTGTTGCCGGTCGAGGCGCTGTCCATGAGGTGCTGGCCGACCGTGACGCGGTCGCCGGTGGCGATGGCGTGGCTGCCGGGGACGCCGTGGCAGTAGGTGTACTGGGCGCCGTCGTCGCCGTTGAGGACGACGCCGATGCCGCAGCGTCCGCTGGTGGGCGTCGACACGACCACTCCGTTGGTCACGGCGTAGAGGGGCGTGCCGGTGGGGACCGGGATGTCCGCCGCCGGGTAGTCGTGGTGGGGCTTCGTGAACCACTCGGGGTGCTCGTCGTACCAACGGC
>CAZECO010000489.1:0-1139 GCA_964510455.1 uncultured Actinomycetes bacterium | reverse complement strand
CGCGCAGCGGGTCGAACCCCGCCGTCCAGATCCGTGTCGGGGGCAGGCCGTCGAACCGGTCGGCGAGCAGCGGCGACACCGTCGGGTCCTCCCACTGCTCGGGTCGCGGTGCATAGTGGCCGCGGAACCAATGCATCTCGGCGGTGGTCAAGACGAAGCCGTCGCTGAACAACTCGTGCGATCGGGATGCCAACCGCAGGTCGGTCGCCGGGTAGATGAGCCCCTGGGCGATCGGGACGCGGGTGGTGCCCCGGTCGCGCACCACCTGGCTGACGACCGCCGCCAGGTTCCCCCCGGCGCTGTCGCCCATCAGTGCGACGTCGCCCTGCCGCGCGGCCCAGTCATAGGCGGCGAGGCAGTCCTCGACGGCCGCGGGATGCGGGTGCTCGGGCGCGAGCCGGTAGTCGACGCTGACAACCGGCGCTCCGGTGATGCGTGCCAGCATCCGGCACTGGGCATCGTGCGTGTGGATGCCGCCGATGACCCACCCGCCCCCGTGGAAGTACAGCAGGACGGGTCGGCCGGCTGCGCTGCCCGCCCGGTACGTCCGGATCGCGATCGGCCCGCCGGGACCGTCGATGCTCTGGTCGGCAGTCGCCACCCCGCGGGCCTTCGGGATGCCGAGCGACGAGCTGTACGTGGTGATCAGGCGGCGCTGGGAAACCGTGAACCGTGGGGAATGCATGATCATGGGAGCCGGGCTGTGGCCCTCCACCCACATCAGCAATTGCACGTGGGCGTCCAGCTGTTGACCGTCGATGACGACTGGCTCCCCCACTGCGCGGCGCACCACCGGTATCGGCAGGCTCATTCCCGCCTGGGCGAGCCGGAACAGCGGATTGGGTTGGAAGGACTTGGTCATCGCGCGCCATCTTTCGAGAACGGGCTGAGTGGGAGTGCCAGACTACGGCCTTGCCCTTGGGCCAGGGGTGTCCGTCGGCGGCCACAACCGTCCGCGGCAGGAGGCCCGCGTCGGCGATCGGATCGAGCCGTCTCAGCGGGGTCTCGTTCCAGATGCCGATCCAGGCCAGGGGGGCCCGCGGTCGGATCGGTGCGTGGAGCGCCGCAGCGTGTCGACCATGAGCAGTTGCCGGGGGGTTGGTGCTACGTCATCACCCGCCGGGGACTAGCGTTTGGAG
>CAZECO010000488.1:0-1143 GCA_964510455.1 uncultured Actinomycetes bacterium | reverse complement strand
CGATCCGCAACTTCATGTCGCCTCGCACCTCCTGTGATCGAAGCAGCCTACGCCCTGTGGCAGGAACCGCCGCATCGGCCCATCGGTGCCCGGCTGGCTGTGTACAACGACCCTGTGGAAAGCATCCCCCGCCAGCGAGCGCAACTGCGGAGGTTGTCCACAGAACCGCGGCGTTTCGTCCATGAAGCAGGAATTGGCTGAGGAATTCATCGAAGTGGTAGTAGGGCCTGTGGATTGTGTGGACGGGCACGGCTCCACGCGGGTCAGGACGCGTGTTGGTTTCCACCGGCAGGTGTGCACAGGCCCGCCCGGGTTGTGGAGGACCGGTGCCTGTCTGTTCGGATTGGCGGACGCTTCCACATCCGTGCGGTGAACCGGGCCGCCGTCCCCAGCATCGTCCACGACGAGTATCTGGGATTCCCACAAGCGCGACTCGCGCGGCCCAGCCCCGAGGCCGGACGTCGGGGCGCCAATCACACAGGTGGGCGGCGGGTTGTGCACATGCGTTCCACAGTGCGTCCACCAGTCGGGCCGCAGAAGCTGGCGGGCCGGAGGCCGCCAGGCGGCCGTCCCGCGCGGCACTGGTGGGGCCTGATCGTTCCGCCCGACGTGGCCCGGCGGCCCTGCGGTGCCGGTGGGTCGGCGGGTAGATGCACCCGCTGGAAGGGGCTTTGCACCTGATACGGGGGTGTTTCCGGCAGTCTGGAACGGGTGCAAACACAGGGCGATCCGCCCCCTCGGCGGGTGCAAAGAGCGAACCATCGAGCCGGGCGCATAGGCCATGGGAGGTCGGGCGGTCAGAACTTGAAACGACCCCCACGCAGATTCAGGAGCGCGCGGCCGACTTGATGCGCATGGTCAGGTCGTGGACCTGCTGGTAGACATTGCGCTCGTCGGTCATGAGTCGTCGGATCTTCCGCTCGGCGTGCATCACGGTCGTGTGGTCGCGCCCCCCGAACGCTTCTCCAATCTTCGGCAGGGAGAGATCGGTCAGTTCGCGGGTGATGTAGATGGCGATCTGCCGCGCGTTGGTGAGGTGGCGCGCGCGAGAGGCGCCGCGCAGATCATCAACCGACAGTTGGAAGTAGCCGGCCGTCTCCGCCATGATCAGGCCCACCGTCACCTCGGGCCGGGCGGTGTCGG
>CAZECO010000487.1:0-1146 GCA_964510455.1 uncultured Actinomycetes bacterium | reverse complement strand
CCAGCCCCAGCCCCGGTGGTAATTGCATGGTCGGCGTCGACTACACCCAACGTCGTTGGCTACCGCGTATATTATGGTACGACAGCGGGAAAATACATTCAGGCGTTCGGTGCAGGCGTCAGTGCAGGATACTCAACCACATACAGCGTATCGGGACTGACTAAGGGCAAGACCTACTATTTTGCCGTGACTGCGGTCGACGCGATCGGAAACGAGAGCCAATTCTCGAACGAAGCGAGCAAAATCGTTCCTTAAGGTCGATCCATTGACAAATTTGGAGTTCTATTGAAATGAAGTTTGCTTCTAGCAATTTTCACCGCGGCTTGGTTGTATGCCTGTCTATTGTCGGCATCGCGTGCTTGGTGGCGACGCCTGCTATTTCGGCTACTCCGGAGGCCCCAGTAATTACGATGATTGACGGCAAGTCGGTCGCTCCTCCCACCTCTGGTGCCGTTGTCCCACTGAGTTGGGGTGATATAGCTTTCGCGAATGCGGTGAGTTCGGGGCCAATTACAGTCTCTGGTGGGCAGGTTATCAGCAATCGATCTATCGTAGATAACTCGGGTAATCAGTCGGTCCTGTTCAACGGTGGTGGAACGATCAGCAATGTCCGAATGGAGACTCGCGAGGGGCCGCGCTGTACATCTGGTCAGATGAACATCAACTGGGCATGGATTGATGTTTACTCGGTAGCAGATGACCACGCAGACGGCTTGCAGTGTTATTCGCCGAATTCGACTGGCACGGTTACTGTCAAGAACACGACGTTCTTTGCACGTGGTGGTGCACATACGGCGTACTTCTCTGCCGACAACTGGAAAGGCGCTCATGTCTTCGAAAACGTGCTCTTTTGGGGCGACGGCAATGCGCAATTTGGGTTAAGACTAAATTCAGATGGAGGAAGTTCTGTCAAAATGAAGAATGTCTACTTTGTGAAAAGCGCGGTCCGTGTTCCGTTTCAGATTGATATACCAATTCTGCAATGGGAGAACGTCCGGTGGGTTACTATTCAAAGTGGCAAGATGGTACTTGGTGATATCATTCCACAACCAAAATGAAGCCCAACCGGGGGGGCGTGCTTGTGGGCCACCGCTTGTGTCGGCGGTATTCGTCGAGGCCCCAGATACGAACCGCGCGGCAGGGCTC
>CAZECO010000486.1:0-1150 GCA_964510455.1 uncultured Actinomycetes bacterium | reverse complement strand
GAGGTCCGCTACGGCCTGACCACCATGTGCATCGGACTGGGCATGGGCGGAACGGTCATCTGGGAGAACCCGAACTACGACGGCAAGAAGGACTGAACATGACCGACATCGCTGCGGCGACCGCCGCGTTCCCCGACGAGGTGGTCACCCACGCCAAGCTGGCCGTGGTCGACCTGCCGCTGGGCGCCGGCAAGGCCGCCCTCATCACGCTGGACAACGGGTTCGACCACACCAAGCCCAGCACGTTCGGGCCGGCCGGGCTGGCCTCGCTGGACGAGGCGATCACCGCCGCGGAGGCGGTCCCCGGCCTGGTGGCGATCTGTGTCACCGGCAAGCCGTTCATCTTCGCCGTCGGCGCCGACCTCACCGGGGTGCCCAAGCTCACCGACCGCGAGCAGGCGATCCAGATCGGCAGCCTCGGCCATGCCGTGATGGGCCGGCTGGGCGCTGCCAAGGTGCCCACCTTCGCCTTCGTCAACGGCGCAGCGATGGGCGGCGGCGTCGAGGTGGCGCTGCACTGCACCTACCGGACCATCTCCTCCGGCGCGGCCGCGTTCGCGCTCCCCGAGGTGTTCCTGGGGCTGGTGCCCGGCTGGGGCGGCGCGTGGCTGCTGCCGAACCTGATCGGGCCGGCCAAGGCCGCAACCGTGATCATCGACAACGCGATGGCGCAGAACAAGATGCTCAAGCCCAAGCAGGTCCTCGACCTGGGCATCGCCGACGCGATGTTCGAGCCGGCCGACTACCTGGAGCAGTCGCTGCTGTGGGCCGCGAAGGTGCTGACCGGCGACGTCGTCGTGCAGCGGCCCGAGATCGATCGCGGACAGGCCTGGGACGACGCCGTCGCCAAGACGCGCGCCGGGGTCGACGCCCGGATCAAGGGCGCCGCGCCCGCCCCCTACCGCGCGCTCGACCTGATCGCGGCCGCCAAGACGGCGACCCGCGCCGAGGGTTTCGCCGCCGAGGACGAGGCCCTGGCCGACCTGATCATGAGCGAGGAGCTGCGGGCCGGGCTGTACTCCTTCGACCTGGTGCAGCGCCGCGCCAAGCGGCCGGTGGGCGTCCCCGACAAGTCCCTGGCCCGCCCGATCACCAAGGTCGGCATCGTCGGCGCCGGCCTGATGGCCAGCCAGCTGTGCCTGCTGTTCGT
>CAZECO010000485.1:0-1150 GCA_964510455.1 uncultured Actinomycetes bacterium | reverse complement strand
CGCGGCGCTGCGCCATGCTGCGCCCGTCGCCGGCCGCCCGCTGCGCGGCGGCCAGGGCGTCGATGGCGGCGATGAACGCCTCCGCCTCGGTGGCGGGCAGGTAGCCCTGGAAGCTCACCCCGCCGGCGAACTCCGACCACACCAGCGACCGGTGGTCGTAGTCGCGGCGCTCCTGCGCGTCCGGGTCCCCCGGGTGCAACAGGTCCACAGCCGCCTCGATCAGCTCCCGGGTCTTCTTCCGGCACAGGCCCTTCAGGTGGGGCAGCACCGCCGCCACCAGCTGACTGCGCAGCTCGGGGGTGGGCAGCCCCTTCGCGGCGCCCTCCAGCACCGTGATCTGGTCCTCCGAGACATCCCCGGCGGCCCACGCGGCGGCGGCCGCCGGGTGCTCCTGGCCGAAGGAGCCCAGCCGGAACAGGGCATTCGACTGCGACTGCCGCACCCCGGCCCTGGTCGCGGTGCCGGTGGCGTCGGCGGTCGGGGACTCCCGGTCCAGGGCGGCCATCCGCACCGCCAGGCCCCGGCGCAGGTCGGCCACCGAGGACGCCAGCTGCGCCACCTGCTGCGCCAGCACATCACCGGCCCCCAGACCGGTGGGCACCGGCAGGGCCGACACCGCGGCCACCGCCGACACCAGATCGTCCAGCACCCGACACATCGCAACCACCCCCGGGAAACAACCGAAACAGACGGACAAGGAAGAACCCCTCGCGCGCACGCGCGCAACTTCTCGCCGCCCCGGCCGAACCGGAGCCCCCTTCAAAACACCTGATCTCAACGGGCCACGCCCAGAGTACATATGTTCGACACCCCGGTCAAGCACCCCTGGTGGACAACCCCCCGGCATGTCGCCGCAACCCCGAACAGCCCCAGACTCGCACACCGGTACGACACGGCAGGACGTGGCCGATCGCGTGAGCACTGTGCGGCTTTCACGGGTCGGTGCCGGGGTGTACTGGCGGCTCCTCGCGACCCAGCGGCGCCCGCTCGGCGACGCGACCTCGCCCGCCGACCCGTTCGGCACGCGGGTCGGCGCGCGGTTCGTCACCTCAGCACGCCCACGACGGAAAGTCCCGCTATCACCCCCCATGCCCTGACCGCCGCCAATATGGTGGTCTCGCCAGCCGCGCACGCGGCAGCCCTGCACCAC
>CAZECO010000484.1:0-1154 GCA_964510455.1 uncultured Actinomycetes bacterium | reverse complement strand
CAGAAGCGACATCTCACCGCCGAATAGGTGCGGTTCCTGACCGCCGTTCACAACTGCGATGTGCCCAGCGTATCGGAGACGTCTACCACGATTTGAACATCTACAGTTTAGTCCGCAAGGACCTCTCGGCCTGAGGACGAGACGTGCATGGAGAACGTCCCCCCGGCACTGCTGCATGCGTGTGCATCCTCTGCCGACAAGCGTTGGCAGCGGGCTGCGGCAACCATGCTCGCGACCAAGTTGTCTGACACAACTTATCCCTGTCACTTTGCCACGCTAGCCCTAAGGCGAGATCAGTTACGGGTCGGATTCATCCGTCTCGGCGATTCCGAGAGTGCGGCAGCGTTGCTGCATGCCTATCTCGAAAGCGTTGAGAACAAGGCTGGCAGTCGCGAAGCCTTTGCGATCATCGAGGAGGCGGGTCCCCAAGTCGACCATAGGACCTATTTCGACAGGTTTTGGCGGTATCTCATCGAGATGCATGACCATGACGTCCGTGGTTGGCCTTCGGACCGCCCCACCGATCCGAACTCGCCTCACTGGATGTATGTTTTCCGAGAGACGCCGTTCTTCGTGTTCGGTCTGTCTCCGTCGCACCAGGTTACGAGCAGCAGGCACTTGCCCAATCATCTCGCCCTCGTCTTCGTGCCACAGAACTCGTTTGCGGGAATCGAACGGGGCACGCTTGAGGGAGCGCGTGTTCGTGAGCGGATCGCGCAACGATTGGCGGCCTATGAGCAAGCGCCTCCGCATCCTTGCCTCGATCAGAGCGATCAGCGCATCCCTGCGTGGAAGGCCTATTTCTTGGTGCACGATGACTGTCCGCAAGGATGTCCCTTCCACGTGCACCGCCTGCGTCATCGCGGACGGTTGTTCGTCTCGGGGGGCGAGTAGTACAAGTAAGATTTCGATCGCGAGCCCGCAGTCATGCCGTCATACCGGCGCCACCGTGGTCACCACCTTCATGCTCGGCGGCAGCAGCGTCGGCGTATGCGACTTCCCCGCCACCCAAGCATCGATCATGTCCGCCCACTCCTGCAGCATGTGACGCCGCTGCTCTGCGTACTCCGCCTTGTTGTAGACGCCACGCGATGAGCGCCCGTCTTCGTGGGCCAGGCACTTCTCGATCCAGTCGCTGTTGAAGCCGAGCTCGT
>CAZECO010000483.1:0-1155 GCA_964510455.1 uncultured Actinomycetes bacterium | reverse complement strand
TCGCCGCGGAACATCGCGTCGCGGCGGCCGGTGACGTCGGCGGCCTCGGCGAGCTGGATCAGCAGGGTGAGCGCATGGGCGTCGATGTTGGTCTTGGAATAGTCGAACAGCATGTCGTCCATGCCGGTCGAGAACTCGCGGAACCGGTCAGGATTGCGCTCGAACAGGCTGATGATCCTGCGGTTCTTCGCCTCGGCGCCGGCGGCGGCCAGCGCCGTCCAGATCGGGTCGGTCATCGGGGTCACCTCGGGAGCCGGCTGGCGTCGCGGGCGAGCGCCTCGATCTCGTCCCATTTGCCGGCGTTCATCAGCGCGGCGCTGGCGACCCAGGAGCCGCCGACGCAGAGCACGTTGGGCAGTTTGAGGTAGTCGGGCGCGTTCTGCGGGGTGACGCCGCCGGTGGGGCAGAAATGCACCTGCGGCAAGGGGCCGGCGAAGGATTTCAGCGCGGGGGCGCCGCCGTTGGCCTCGGCGGGGAAGAACTTGCAGACGTCGTAGCCGCGGGCGAGCATTCGCATCGCCTCGGAGACGGTGGCGGTGCCGGCGAGCAGCGGCAGCTCCTCGGCCTCGCAGGCGGCGAGCAGGTCCTCGGTGACGCCGGGCGAGACGCCGAAGAGCGCGCCGGCGGCCTTGGCGGCGGCGACGTCGGCGGGGGTGATCAGGGTGCCGGCGCCGACGACGCCGCCGGGGACCTCGGCCATCGCGCGGATGACGTCGAGGGCGGCGGGGGTGCGCAGGGTGACTTCGAGCACGGGCAGGCCGCCGGCGACCAGCGCCTCGGCGAGCGGGCGGGCGTGGGCGGCGTCGTCGACGACGAGCACGGGGATGACCGGGGCGAGACCGCAGATCTCGCGGGCGTAGGCGGCGGCGGCTTGAGGGGTCATGGCAGGATCTCCAGACTGACGCTCGATGCGCCGGTTTCGGCGGGGCCGACGGTGCGGCGGAAGGCGGCGAACAGCTCGCGGCCGATGCCGTATTCGTTGGCGCCGAGGTCGGGGGTGGCGATGGGGCGGTCGAGCGCGCCGGGGGTCAGCACGTCGAGCGTGCCGGCCACGGCGTCGACGCGCACCAGATCGCCGTCGGCGAGGCGGGCGAGCGGGCCGCCGTCCAGCGCCTCGGGGGAGATGTGGATCGCGGCGGGCACCTTGCCCGAGGC
>CAZECO010000482.1:0-1157 GCA_964510455.1 uncultured Actinomycetes bacterium | reverse complement strand
GCCGAGGCCGTGGACCTGTGCCTCATCGATGACGACGGCGCCGAGAAGCGCGTCCGGTTGAAGGAGGTGAACGCCGGGGTCTGGCACGCCCAGCTGCCGACGGTCGGGGTCGGTCAGCGGTACGGGTACCGGGTGCATGGGCCGTGGGACCCCGCGCGGGGGCTGCGGTTCAATGCAGACAAGCTGCTCCTCGATCCGTACGCCACCGCCATGACGGGCATGCCCGACAACAGCCAGGCGGTCTTCGGGCACAAGATCGGATCGCCCGACGAGCGGGACGCCACCGACAGCCTCGGCCACACCATGCTGTCGGTCGTCACGAACCCGTACTTCGACTGGAGCGGGGACCGGCACCTCAACCGTCCCTACAACGAGACGATCATCTACGAGGCGCACGTCAAGGGGATGACCAAGCGTCACCCCCAGATCCCGCCCTACCTGAGGGGAACCTACGCCGGCCTGGCCTACCCGTCGATGATCGACTACCTGTTGGATCTCGGGATCACGGCGGTCGAGCTGATGCCGATCCACCAGTTCGTCCAGGACTCCTTCCTCACCGAAGCGGGACGGCGCAACTACTGGGGCTACAACACGATCGGCTTCTTCGCCCCGCACCACGAGTACTCGGCGACCGGCAGCCTCGGCCAGCAGGTCGTGGAGTTCAAGGGGATGGTCCGGGAGCTCCACAAGGCGGGGATCGAGGTCATCCTCGACGTCGTCTACAACCACACGGCCGAGGGCAACGCCAACGGCCCGACGCTGGCCTTCCGCGGGATCGAGAACGACGCGTACTACCGGCTCGTCGAAGGGGATCCGCGTAACTACTTCGACACCACCGGCACCGGCAACTCGCTCAACGTGCGCCACCCGCGGCCGCTGCAGTTGATCATGGACTCGCTGCGCTACTGGGTCACCGAGATGCACGTGGACGGGTTCCGGTTCGACCTCGCCTCGACACTGGCCCGGGAGCTCAGCGCGGTCGACCGGCTGGCGGCGTTCTTCGACCTCGTCCATCAGGACCCGGTCGTGTCGCAGGTGAAGCTCATCGCCGAGCCGTGGGACCTCGGCGAGGGCGGCTATCAGGTTGGCAACTTCCCGCCGTTGTGGACGGAGTGGAACGGCAAGTTCCGGGACACGGTGCGGGACTACTGGCGCGG
>CAZECO010000481.1:0-1161 GCA_964510455.1 uncultured Actinomycetes bacterium | reverse complement strand
AGGGGTTCGAGTCCCTTCGGGCGCGCTGGATCTGAGCGTGAATCGAGCCCTCCGGATACCCCGGGGGGCTTCTCATGTGTCACTAACTTGTCACTACGACCCGACGCGGACCGTTCCGCCGGGCTCAAGCAGCTCGGTGGGCTCTAACGACTTCAGGATTCGCCGTAGTGAATGGCCGCGCTCAACTCGGTCCCCGGAACATCCGGCGTGTTCGTTTTGTTCGTTTATAGTGGAGGAGGCGCTGACAAGCGTCACAACCTGTCAGGAGGTGACATGCCCCGAGTATCAGCAAGTGGCCAAGCTCGGACCTACGTGCCTGACGCAGATCAGGGTGCAGTTATTGCCGACTTCGTGCGCGTCCTCAACGAAGCCGGGCTCAGCACTCCCGCGAAGCGTCCGGCGCTCGTGGCTGCCAGTGGCGAGCGGCTGGAGTTGCCTGAGTCCATGTACGACGTGCTGCGGCAAGTCGCCGAGGCCCTGTCGAACGGAATGGGCGTCAGTGTCGCCCCGCTGGGCGCCTTGTTGACCACTCAGGAAGCAGCGGATTACCTCGGCATCTCTCGACCCACGTTGGTGCGAATCCTGGAGCGTGGCGAGATTCCGATGGAGAAGCCCGGCCGCCACCGCTTCGTCCGCCTGAAGGACCTTGTCGAACACCAGACTCGGATGAAGGAGCAGAGGCGGTCCGCCCTAGAGCAGATGGTCGCAGATGCTGAAGACGACAGCCTTTACGACCACCTTGACGGCCCAGCACCACGCACTCGGTGAGCAATGGCGTTCCCCGCGTTTCTCGACACCTGTGTCCTGTTCAGCCCGACGCTTACCGACACGCTTTTGCGGATCGCCGACGAGGACGCCTTCCGCCCTCACTGGTCCCGTGATGTCCTCGATGAGTTGAGTACCGTCCTCGTCCGCAAGGGCGTGCCGACCGACAGGGTCGAAAAGCGGATCTCTGCGATGGAGCTCGCGTTTCAAGACGCCTCGGTGACGGGCTATGAACCTCTTGTGAACGCAATGACCTGCGACCCGAAGGATCGCCACGTTCTGGCGGCGGCGCTACATGCTCGGTGCGAGGTCCTGGTCACCTTCAACGTGAGGGACTTCCCACCCTCAACGACCGCGTCCCATCAGATTTCCGTTGTGACACCCGATGCCTTTCTG
>CAZECO010000480.1:0-1162 GCA_964510455.1 uncultured Actinomycetes bacterium | reverse complement strand
AACCGGCTGCGGATCTCGGCTGAGTCCATCGTGGTCAACGGGCCTTTCGTCGTCCTGCCGCATCATCGCCGCGGCGCCGGCCGATCACGGCGCGCTCGGCCGGATCGGTGATGTCGACGACACCAGCGTCCATGATCGCAGCCCGCGGCTGCTGGGGCGAGGCGAGGGGTGCGCCCGGAGAGGCCTTTTCAGCCCGGGTGATACGCAGCCCGCCGATGCGCAGGCCGGGCGACTCGACCGGCGCGGACACGATGATCGGGTGGGCCTGCGCCGCGTCGGCGGTGCGCAGGGCCGTCAGGGAGTGCACGGCTGCAGCGGCCACCACCTGTGCCGTACCCAGCATGCCGAGTTCGCGCACAGCGTCGACGGCCTGCTCGCCCTTGCGGTAGGCGTAGATACCGCCCACAGCGCCGACACCAACCCAGATCAGCCGCGACATGGCCCAACCCCCCTTGCGGTGCATCGATGATCAGCCGACCATACTCCAGCGGACGATCCGAGCCGTCGCGCGGCCCGCTCAGCGGCGCCGGCGAGGGAATCGCCCGGCGAAGGTCTTCACGAGCAGATAGGCCCCCCACGGTCCGGTGACCCAGATGAACCACGGGTATCTCGCCTGGCGCGCATTGGCCTCGTTGAACGCCCAGATCGCGGTGGTCGCGCCGCTGCCCACGCCCCAGGCCAGCCAGTCGGAGCCGCGGGGGTGCCGGTGGCGGGTGGGAACCGGCTCCCGCGGCAGGTCCTCTCAGCAGCGGCGCCAGGTCTCCCCGGTCCGGGCCGTTGCAGCGCGGTCCAGCCGCTCCCGGAACTCCAAGGCCGTCAGCCGGCCTTCCACGTGCGCCTGCTGCAGAACCCCGATCACGACGTCTCGCTCTGCATCGGACGCCAGCACGGCGATCGCACTATCCATGGGACCCTCTCGGATGAGGAGCGACCGGCACCGTGCGGCGGCTACGGCGCACGGTGGCATCGCTGCAGGCACCCTACGGCGTCGCAGGTGCGCGCTGGTGGTGCCTCTGCCGGCATTTCGGCCCATGACGCCGTCCGCTCGGGGTCAGCAAGTCAGCGATCAGCGCCAGTTCTGGTGCCGCGGGCTCGCTCTGATTCCTCCGCTTCTGGATCGGCAGCAGCACCGCTCCGTCCCCTCGGTCGGCAGCTTCCTCCG
>CAZECO010000479.1:0-1182 GCA_964510455.1 uncultured Actinomycetes bacterium | reverse complement strand
CTGAGCCACAGCGAGGTCCTCGACGCCGGCCGGAGCGCCGCCGAGCGGATCGGGACGCTGCTGAGCGAGGTGGTGGCGGCGCTGTGAGACGCCGTGCGGAGTCACGTGATCCCCCCGAAGCAGCTGACATGTGTTTACGGGGCCAATGGCATGGGCTGTGGGCGCGCGCCTAGCGAGGTCCCCCGGCAGCCGAGCAGGCGCCGCCCGATCTGCGACGGAATGCGCCAGCTTCGGAATCTGGCGGGGTGTGCGGGTTCCGCGGCTGCAGCATCCGGCGGTGGGCGGGTGGCGGATCGTGGGACCGCCCCGCGGTGCCGGTCGGTCGGCGGGCAGATGCACCCGTCGAGGCTGTTGCACAATCAAGAACAGGCCGCCGCTGACCACCATATGCATTAGGCGTATCGCTCCGTGAATCAACATGTTGTGGCGATAACCGCGGAAGATTCGATTGTGCAACAGCCTCCGTCGCGGGGTTTGCACCCGATACGGGGGTGTTTCAGGCGATCCGCGGCCGGTAAATGCACCCGTTCCGGGGCTTTGCACCCGCAGCGTGGGCTCCCGACGGCGTGTCGCGGCCGATCCACCCCCGCCACGGGTGCAAAGCCCCCACCGGGTGCCAACTCAGGCGTGATCCGCCCACGCAGCGGGTGCAGACAGGCAGCAGGTGCCTTCTGGCGCGCCGTCGGCGGGAGCAGCGGCCAGCGACCCATCCCCGCGCGGCAGCCCCGCCGTTGTGCAGCGGCCGCTGACCCCGGTAATCCGCATCACCTGCGAGCGCGGCCGATGCCCCGAGACCGGTCAAGTGGAGTGGCACAGCCAGCCGCCCGCGCAACCTCTCGCTTAGGACTCCCCGCCGGATTCCGAAGAGCCCTCAATGCGCCAGGTATGGCCCGGGACGCCGGCGATCGCCGCGCCCGACGCCCGACCATCGGTAACCGCGCCGAATCCCGGCGATCGCGCGTGCCGATGCCCTGTCGGACCCATTGCGCATACTGGCTGAAGAGTCGATTGCGCGACTCGCGCAGCGCAAAGTGAGCATAGACTCGGCAGTCCCCCCGCCGATGCGAACCTGATGGTGGACGCGCAGAGGATCGGGGTTGTCAGATGCAGGGGCTACGGGTACCGGCACGGGGCCGATCGGGGTCTGTCCGAGCTCGGGGAAGGGCTAGAGGCGCAGCGTGA
>CAZECO010000478.1:0-1197 GCA_964510455.1 uncultured Actinomycetes bacterium | reverse complement strand
CGGAGGCACCGGACCTCGGGCACGCCCCCCAGCTCGAGGACGCGCAGTGGACGGCCTCCCAGATCCTCGACTGGCTGGGCTCGGCACCCGGATTGGGGCGGGTGCGTACCGTGTGACGGCGGGGATGGCGACGGACCGCACGGGATGGCTGGGTTCCCACCAGGGCGGGCCGGTGCGCGGACGGAAGATGAGGGTCCTACGGTGAACGCGTCGAAACTGGTGCTTCGGAATCTGGCGGGGTGTGCGGGTTCCGCGGCTGCAGCATCCGGCGGGGGCCGGGTGGCGGATCGTGGGACCGGCCCCGCGGTGCGGGTCGGTCGGCGGGCAGATGCACCCGTCGCGGGGCTTTGCACCCGATACGGGGGTGTTTCCGGCGATCCGCGGCAGGTAGATGCACCCGATCCGGGGCTTTGCGCCCGCAGCGTGGGCTCCCGACGGCGTGTCGCGGCCGATCCGCCCCCGCCACGGGTGCAAAGCCCCCCACCGGGTGCAAACACAGGGGCGATCCGCCCACCCAACGGGTCCAACAGGTAGCCGGCGCCCGCCGGGGAGGAACAGTCGCCGGCGAAGCGCCTTCCCCCCGGCAGCCCCGCCGTCGCGCACCGGCCGCGGACCCCGGAATCCGGACATGCGTGCGCGGCCGATGCCCCGCGCACCCCTGCCCGGGAGTGGGGCGGCAAGAGACCCGGGCGCCGGTGTCGTCGCCTCGTCCGCGAGCAGGCCGGCCGGCAGCGGCGGGCCCCTACGCGTCCGCCGGGCGTTGATCGCAGCGATCTGCCGCAGCGATGCGGTGAAACGCTGCGATCAACCGCCGCGGAGGCGGCCGGGCATTGCGCGGGCACGGCGGCCGATTCCCCCACCCGGACGCGGATTCCACCCGACGGTGGCGCCGGGCCCCGCGGTCATCCCGCAGCTCGCGGCCGACGCGGCGACACGGGTGTGGGGCGCCTCGGTTTCGGCTGCACCGCACGGGACTACGATGGGGTCAATCCCCGCGACCCGGCGCCGGCTGGGCCGCATGAGCATTCGCGGAGGCGCAGTGGCAGTGGCAACGGCCAGCGGCACGCTGTACCGGGGGCGGGAGGGTATGTGGTCGTGGGTCGCGCACCGGATCACGGGTGTGGCGGTCTTCTTCTTCCTCATGGTCCACGTCCTCGATACCGCCCTGGTGAGGGTGTCCCCGCACCAGTACGACGT
>CAZECO010000477.1:0-1210 GCA_964510455.1 uncultured Actinomycetes bacterium | reverse complement strand
CCACAACCGCAAACCCCGTGACCGCCACAACCGCAGAACGAGTGACGGTCAACAGGCCCGGGTGCAGGCGTGGTGGCCTCCTGGGCAGGCGTGCGCCGCCAGCACCCCCGGGGACCTGGACCCCGCCGACCCCCAAGCCACCGCCCAAGGATGGGCGTTCGACCCCGACGGCGGCGTCCCGATCACCAGCAGCACGACCACCACAGCCGGCACCACCACCACCAGCATCGCCCACGAGACCGGCAGCCACCGGCCCGCCACGGCGGACAGCACCGGCCCCGCCGGGGCGGTGGGCCGGGCGTTCACCTGGAACCCCGACGGCACCCCCAACACGTGGACCGGCCCCGACGGCACCCCCTGGACCCTCGGCACCGACCCCACCGGGAACACCGACCACCTGTCCGACGGCACCACCAGCATCGACCGGGCCCTGGCCCCCGACGGGGCACTCCTCGCCCAGAGGGCCACCAACCCGGACGGGTCCACCGTCCTGACCGTGCCCCTCGGCGCGGCCGGGACGTTGACCGTGGCCACCGCCGCCGACGCCACCATCACGGTGTCGGGGCAGCGGGACTACCCCCGCCCCGACGGCACCCTGGCCTCCGCCCGCACCGGCACCGCCACCACCGACACCCACGCCTACCGCACCGACCCGCAGGGCACCCCGCTGCAAACAGCCGGGGCCACCGTCCTGGACGGCACCACCGCCGGACAGGCCCGCCGGTACACCCCCTACGGGCAGCAGCGCGGACCACCCGAGGGCACCTGGCCCACAGCTTCGGGCTGGCTGGGCAAGCAGCAGACCACCGGCCTCGCGGCCACTGGTCTGATCCGGCTCGGCGCCCGCGACTACGACCCGTCGCTCGGAACCTTCACTACCACCGACCCGCTCACCGCGTTCGGGGACCCCGGCGGACTGGACCCGTACGCCTACAGCGGCTGGAACCCGCTGGCCTTCAGCGACCCCACCGGGCTGGCCAAGTGCGGGGGCAGGCACAAGTCCCAAGGGCTGTGCACCAAACAGGGCAGCACCCGCACCGCCAAACCCACCAAAGACGACTGGCGGACCGTCTCCCGCGGCCTGGACGTCGTGGGCGCGGTCCCCGTCGTCGGCAACATCG
Organism: uncultured Actinomycetes bacterium; assembly: GCA_964510455.1. GTDB lineage: Bacteria > Actinomycetota > Actinomycetes > S36-B12 > CAVXYG01. The sequence goes on along the minus strand of CAZECO010000477.1, from coordinate 89 downwards.
CCGACTTCGCCAACATCGGCGTCTCCCTGCTCGCCTGGGTTTCCCCTCGTAGCGTGGAGACATCGCCTTTGAGGAGGTGATGGCGATGT
>CAZECO010000476.1:0-1216 GCA_964510455.1 uncultured Actinomycetes bacterium | reverse complement strand
ACCACATCGACAAGTGGCGGTTCACCGTGCCGTTCGTGTGCGGCGCGACGAACCTCGGGGAGGCGCTGCGGCGGATCACCGAGGGCGCGGCGATGATCCGGTCCAAGGGCGAGGCCGGCACCGGCGACGTCTCCAACGCCACGACCCACATGCGGCAGATCCGCGACGAGATCCGCCGGCTGTCCAGCCTGCCGCCCGACGAGCTGTACCTGGCCGCCAAGGAGCTGCAGGCGCCCTACGAGCTGGTGCGCGAGGTCGCGGCGGCGGGGAAGCTGCCCGTGGTCCTGTTCACCGCCGGGGGCATCGCGACGCCGGCCGACGCGGCCATGATGATGCAGCTCGGGGCGGACGGCGTCTTCGTCGGATCCGGGATCTTCAAGTCCGGCAACCCGGCGCAGCGCGCCCACGCCATCGTGCAGGCGACCACCCACTTCGACGATCCCGACGTGCTGGCCAAGGTGTCGCGGGGCCTCGGCGAGGCCATGGTCGGCATCAACGTCGAGCAGCTGCCCGTCGATCACCGCCTCGCCGAGCGCGGCTGGTGACCGGAACCGCGACGATCGGGGTCCTCGCGCTGCAGGGGGACGTCAGCAACCACGAGCGGCTGCTGGCCAGGTGCGGCGCGGCCACGCGCAGGGTCCGCCTGCCCGCGCAGCTGACCGGGCTCGACGGCCTGGTGATCCCCGGGGGGGAGTCCACCGCCATGTGGCGGCTGGCCGAGGATTTCGGCATGCTCGATCCCGTCGGATCGCTGATCAGCCAGGGGATGCCGGTGTTCGGCGCCTGCGCGGGGATGATCATGATCGCCGATCGGGTCCTGGACGGCCGACCCGATCAACGGACCTTCGGCGGCCTGCATGTCGTGGTGCGCCGCAACGCGTTCGGCCGACAGGTCAACTCCTTCGAAGCGGACGTGGCGCTGCCGGTGCTCGGCGACGACCCGTTCCCCGGCATCTTCATCCGCGCGCCGTGGGTGGAGGAATGCGGTCCGGACGTCGAACCGCTCGGCGCGGTGACCGGCTCAGCAGGGGATCAGCATGTCGTTGCGGTTCGGCAGGGCCGGATCCTGGCGACCGCCTTCCACCCCGAGCTGACCGACGACGCCCGCATCCACGCGTTCTTCGTCGACCAGATCGTGGGCGCCTGAGCGGGGCTGCGGGACGCTCGCCGCGTCCAGCCGGCCGAGCAGCCGTCCCAGCGCGCGCTCCCGGACGGG
>CAZECO010000475.1:0-1216 GCA_964510455.1 uncultured Actinomycetes bacterium | reverse complement strand
GCTAGCAGCGATACCGTGTGGCCGTGGAGCCGCTGAGCCTGGCTGAACTGCAGTCGGCGCTGGGCGATGTCCGGACGGTCGCGCGCCAGACCCCGGTCGTCTCGGCGCGCTGGCTGTCGGAGATCGTCGGCGGCCCGGTGCATCTGAAGTGCGAGAACCTGCAGCGTTCGGGCTCGTTCAAGGTGCGCGGCGCCTACCTCCGGATGTCCCGGTTGTCGCAGCAGGAGCGGGAGCGCGGCGTGGTCGCGGCCAGTGCCGGCAACCATGCGCAGGGCGTGGCCGTCGCGGCAGCCGCGCTGGGCGTGCGGGCCACGGTGTATATGCCCAGGGGCGCGGCCCTGCCGAAGGTGGAGGCGACCAAGGGCTACGGGGCGGCGGTGGAACTCGCCGGGGACACGGTGGACGACGCGCTGGTTGCTGCCGCAGAGCACGCGGAACAATCCGGTGCGGTCCTGATCCACCCGTTCGACCACCGCGACATCGTGCTGGGCCAGGGCAGCGTCGGGCTGGAGATCCTGCAGCAGGTGCCCGATGTCAGGACCATCCTGGTGCCGACCGGCGGCGGGGGGCTGTTGGCGGGCATCGCCGCCGCGGTGGCCGCCGTAACCGACGACGTGCGGGTGGCAGGCGTGCAGGCTTCCGGTGCCGCGGCATATCCGGGGTCGCTGGCCGCAGGCCGGCCGGTCAAGCTGGTGTCGATGGCGACGATGGCCGACGGCATCGCGGTCGCGCAGCCCGGCGAGGTGCCGCTGGCGCTGATCCAGCAGTTGGGGATCGGCATCGCAACGGTGTCCGAGGAGTCGATCGCCCGCGCGCTGGTGCTGCTCATGGAACGCTCCAAACAGGTCGTGGAGCCCGCGGGAGCGACCGGCGTCGCGAGCCTGCTGGGGGATGGGGCGGACGTGCAGGCGCCGGTGGTCGCTGTGCTGTCCGGCGGGAACATCGATCCGGTGCTGCTGCAGCGCCTGTTGCGCTACGGCCTGTCGGCCTCCGGCCGGTACCTGTCGGTGACGGTACGGATCGCCGATCGCCCCGGCTCGCTTGCGTCGCTGCTGTCGCTGCTGGCGGCGTGCAACGTCAACGTGCTGGAGGTGGACCACGTCTGGACCGATCCGGGCCTGGCGATCGGCCAGGTCGAGGTTCTGGTGCAGGTCGAGACGCGCGGCCCGACACACCGCGAGGAGACGCTGGCGACGCTGCGCGAGGAGGGCTACGA
>CAZECO010000474.1:0-1218 GCA_964510455.1 uncultured Actinomycetes bacterium | reverse complement strand
CGGGCGATGGGCAAGAAGAAGAAGGAGATCATCGACGCGGAGTTCGTCCCGTTCCGCGACGGGATGCGCGCCAGCGGCTACTCCGACGACGCCATCGGCAAGCTGTGGGACGTGCTGGTGCCGTTCTCCGACTACGCGTTCAACAAGGCGCACACCGCCGGGTACGGGTTGGTGTCGTACTGGACCGCCTACCTGAAGGCCAACCACCCGGCCGAGTACATGGCGGCCCTCCTGACGAGCACGAAGGACGACAAGGACAAGTCGGCGATCTACCTCAACGAGTGCCGCCGGATGGGGATCAAGGTCCTGCCGCCGGACGTGAACGAGTCCGAGGCGGACTTCGCGCCGCGCGGCACCGACATCCGGTTCGGGCTGACGGCGATCCGCAACGTGGGGGCCAACGTCGTGGATTCGCTGCTGAAGACCCGCCGCGAGCACGGCCGCTACTCCGACTTCGCGGACTTCGTCGGCGCGGTCGATGTGGTGGTCTGCAACAAGCGCACCGTGGAGTCCCTGATCAAGGCCGGGGCCTTCGACTCCCTGGGGCACACCCGCAAGGGGCTGCTGCAGGTGCACGAGCAGGTCATCGATATCGCGCTGGAGGAGAAGCGGGCGAAGGCGGCCGGCCAGTACGACCTGTTCGGCGACCTCGCCGATGTGGCGTCCTCGCCGACGCAGATCCCCGTCCCGGTCGGCGAGTGGGACAAGTCGACGCTGCTCGCGGCGGAGCGGGAGATGCTCGGCCTGTACGTCAGCGACCACCCGTTGAACGGGCTGGAGCATGTGCTGCGCGCCAACAGCGACGTGGGCATCGCCGAGCTGCTGGACAGCGATCGGGCCGGGCAGACGCTGACCGTCGCCGGTCTGGTCACCTCGGTGCAGCGCAAGATGACCAAGGCCAGCGGCGAACCGTGGGCGATCGTGTCGGTGGAGGACCTCGACGCGAGCATCGATGTCATGGTGTTCCCGAAGTCCTACGCCCCGGTGAGCGCGCGGCTGGTCGAGGACGCGATCGTGGTGGTGAAGGGCAGGTTCGACCGGCGCGAGGACGAGGCGCCGCGGATCACCGCGGCCGAGATCACCTTCCCGGACCTGAACACCGAGGACGCCGGCCCGGTGCGGATCGCCCTCGATGTGGCGCGCTGCGTGCCGCCGGTGGTGGAGGCGATGAAGGAGATCCTGCACAACCATCCCGGCACCGTGGACGTCCACCTGCAC
>CAZECO010000473.1:0-1224 GCA_964510455.1 uncultured Actinomycetes bacterium | reverse complement strand
GCTGTCGGCCCAGAGCGGGTCGAGGTGGAAGAACACGTCGCCGGTGCCATCGGCGGGCTGGTGCCCGAAGTACTCCGACCAGTCGGCGGCATAGCTGAGCTTGGTGCCAATCCCAAGGACCGACCTCACGTCCGCCGCCAGGTCACGGAACGCGGCCACCGCCGGATAGGTGGATGCTCCCGACCTGACCTGCGTGAGCCCGCGCATCTCCGAGCCGATCAGGAAGGCGTCGACACCCCCGGCGGCCTTGCAGAGATGGGCGTAGTGCAGGATCATCCGCCGCAGGCCCCAGTCGCCCGACGGGCCGTTCCAGCTGACGCTCTCGCCCGAGACGTCGAAGTCCGACAGCTGGGCATTGCCGAAGAAGGCCGCGACCTGGCCGGCGGCCGCGGCGGTCTTGTCCGGGGTGCCCGCATGACCCGCCGCCGGTGAGCAGGTGATGCGGCCGCGCCAGGGGAAGGCCGGCTGGCCGGTCTCGCTGGCGTTGCTGGAGTACGGGTTCGGCAGCGTATCGTCGCCGGGCACGTCCATCAGGATGAAGGGATAGAAGGTGACGCGCAGCCCGCGGGCCTCCAGCTCCCTGATCGCGTCCACGACCGCGAAGTCGGCAGGCGTGCCGCCGTAGACCGGGCGACTCTCGGCGTCCCGGCTGACCAGATGCGCGTTCCCGCGGCCGACGCCGTTGACCGACCAGGTCTTCGGCTTCGTCGCTTTCGCCGCGACCTCGACGCCGGGGCGGATGTCGCAGGCGCCTGCGCGCAGGTCGTCGCCGAACCAGGCGACCACCAGGCTGACGCTCTCCACCGCGGGCGCCATCGCCTGCAGCCGGTCGAGCGCCACCACCATGTCGGGCGTTCCGGCGATGGCGTTGAGGTTCTCCGCCACCGTCTCGCCGCCCGCGGTCTTGCGGATGGTCCGGGTGGCATAGGTGAACTCGCCCGAGGCCGGGATCAGGGTGACGGCGCGCGTCAGCCCCTCGGCGGTGTCGGGATTGGCCAGGGGGCGGAACACCTCGAAGGAGAGCTGCGGCAACCGGTTGCCGAAGTCCGCGAGCGGCAACTCCTCGAACACGACATAGGCCGTGCCGCGATAGGCCGGCGTACTCGCTGCTCCCATCCTCGCCGCGATGAACGGGTCCGGGAGCTGATCCTCGTCGCCGGGATACCAGCGCTAGAGCGTAATGGGACTAGGCGGAGTCGATTTGGGATTCCCATTGGCTCGGTG
>CAZECO010000472.1:0-1232 GCA_964510455.1 uncultured Actinomycetes bacterium | reverse complement strand
ACTAGGGAGGAGCCGACGTACACCGCGCCATTGCCGTCGATGACTCGCTGGGCCCACTGATCGTTCTCCTGGTACTCGTAGGTTGTGCTCGACCCGTCCTGCGGCGGGGCCAAACCCCGACGGTGGATGCAGGCTATCCCCTCGATCGCCATCCATGTGGTCCATGCTGTGCGCCGTTGGGGACGATGGCTCAGAACGGTACCAGCACCCCTGATCGGTCCCGCCACAAGCGTTGATCGCGATGATCCCGACAATGGTGGCATGGAGTCGATTGAGCTCAGACATGAGCCGAGTCCGTTGCGGAACGCAGACGCTGACTTCGTTCCACGGTGGCCTCGAGTTCATGCCGCCATCGACGCCTTCCGATTCCCAGGGTCCTGACCATGGCCTCGAAGCTTTCGGAGCTCTTCTGGGCCTCGGGCGGGGCGCCCATCCAGTGGGCCGGTGAGCTCGTCCACATGATGTACGAGGCCACCGACCATCGATGATGGACAGGGCCTTCGGATCGACTTCGCGCAGCCTTCCTTGGCGCGACCGCAGGCGCTGCGCCTGAAGGCGCGGGACGGGAGCCTCGAACTGAACGGACAGTCCCTCGATGACGTCGTGCTCTGGTCCGATAGCGCCCCGGAGTCGGTCTTCGCGAGGCTCCGGCCTCGACGGCCTGGGAAGCAGATGTCCGTGCGCATCTGGAACGCATGGCGGGACGACGCCGGGACCATGCACGCGTGGATCGGGAACGCGGGAATCCTCATCGAAGAACTGCCGAACAAGGTCACGATCCTCAGGTGCAGTGACGGCTTCGGCGGTCCGGCCTTCGATGACCTCGTGGTGCGTCTCAAACTGAGCGAGGAGGAGGGGACGCCGCGGTGACGAGGGCGGGCTCTCGGCGGAATCGCACTCAGCGGCATCGACACCATGGAGTGGGGCCCCAGTGTGATCCGGCGCCGGGGGAGCAGGTGGCTATCGGCAGCGGGGGCCGTGGGCGCGCTGCGGGGGCGGCCGGCCGGCACGCTCGGGTGGGGTGTGCGAATCCGCCTCACGGTTATCGGCAGGGGGGCGTCGGGCGCGCGGGCGTTGATCGCAGCGATCTGCCGCAGCGATGCGGCGAAAACTCTGCGATCAACCGCCGCGGGAGCCGCGAAGACGTTCCGCGAGTCGGACTGCGCCTACGACAGCGTCGCGGTCCGGTAGACCTCGACGGTGGACGCCGCGATGCCCGGCCAGCTGAACGA
>CAZECO010000471.1:0-1242 GCA_964510455.1 uncultured Actinomycetes bacterium | reverse complement strand
GGTCCGCCACCGAGGCGGCCACCGCGGCCACCCGCTGCGCCAGCACATCCCCGGCGCCCAGACCGGTGGGCACCGGCAGGGCGCCCACCGCGGCCACCGCCGACACCAGATCGTCCAGCACGCGACACATCGCAACCACCCCCGGCAAACAACCGAAACAGACGGACAAGGAAGAACCCCCCGCGCGCACGCGCGCACCTTCTCGCCGCCCCGGCCGAACCGGAGCCCCCTTCAAACACCAGGCTCTACACCAATAGTACACATGTACGATACTCCGCACAAGCACCCGCACCACCCGTGTGTCGGGCAGGAACCCGGCACCGCCGCACTGCCACTCCCCTGCGACACGGCCGCGGGGACGAGCGGCGTGCCCTCCTCGGACCTGCTCGACGAAACCGGTCGAAGCATCCTCAGCGCACACCCGTACCCGCGCCCACCGGTCCCCTCAACCCTGAGCCTTTGCGCACCGGTCCGACACACGCGGCCCCGGCCACAGGCGCGCGCCTCACCCGGCGGCCGCCGCCTTGCGCCGCCGCCGCGCCCGGATCCGCCACCAGATGAGCGCCGTGATGGTGCCGAGCAGGACCACAACGATGTGCCACCAGACCAGCCGGAAGGGGTCGTGCTCGATCGGGGGCGGGTCGTCCGCCGCGCTGGTATCGCCGGAGACGACCACGCTCACCACGACGCCCGCGTGATCACTGGGCAGGCAGATCCCGGCACCCGGCGGAGGCGCGTCGCGCCCTGCGGCTGACAGCACCTGCCCCGCAGCCTGGGTGTTGGCGATCTGCTCGGCAGCATCACAGGGCCAGGTGTTGGCGCCGAACGGCCAGATGTTGCCGATGGACTCCCCGCTGTCCGAGGTCAGCCCGTTGCGGACGAAGACGTAGTCCAGCCGATCGGTGAACCCGTAAGGGTTCCCCATCTGCAGCGCCACCGCCAGCCGGTCCGGGTCAGGTCCCGCCAAGAGTGCGGAGGCGCCGTAGGAGTAGTACGCCGGGTCGAAGTCATCAGGGCCCGCCGAAACGTAGCCCGCCTTCCGCATCACCCAGTAAGGGCTGCACTCGTCGCGGGCGGTCTGCACCGTCGCCGAGGCCGCCTGGGCCGGACATGCATCGCTCGCCTCGGGCTGGTTCGCCGGATTCGGCGCCCCGGACGGCCGGGGGTCGCGAGGGTCGCTGTTGAAATCGCCCATCACGACCAGCGGGCCCCGGGTCTGTTCGAGGTCCGCGACCAGTTGCC
>CAZECO010000470.1:0-1243 GCA_964510455.1 uncultured Actinomycetes bacterium | reverse complement strand
CAGCGTAGTAGCGGGTTCCGCGGCGCCGGGTTGCGCGGCGCCGGGTTGCGCCGCGGCAGGCTCCGCCGCAGTCGGCTCCGTGGCGGCGGCAAGGTCGGCGGCAGGCTGCTGCGACACCTTCCTGACCGACACCTTCCTGACCCCCACCTTCTTGGCCGGCGGGCTCTTGCGGGGCCCTTGTCGGGCGGTGGGCTTCCCCGCGCGCCGCGTCGCCTCCGCTATGGACTGCCCGTCCGAGGAGGGCTCAGGACCGTTCGCCATCGGGTCTGCCGGGGCGACCCCGGGTGGCTGCGCGCCGGCGGGATCGTTGCTGTCGTCCATGTGTTCCAGGCTATGGCGCTAGTGGGCGAACGGACACGGTGTCTCGCAAACGAGGCGGCCGAGACCCGGCCCCCGGATACGACCGCGCCCGACGGCCGGACCGAGCGGGGTCGGCACGGCTCCGCGGGATTGACGCAGGGACGGTGCGCCTTTGGCGCGCATGAGCAGCCACTCAACTGCTCCTGTGCCGCTGGAGTCGCGTAACGTTGTCGTCACGGAGGACCTCAATGAGCACGACGCCACCTCAAGATGGCGGCAGTTTCGACGATCTGCCGCCACTCAACGACGAGTGGGTGAAGAAGGCCGCCAAGCGTGAGGAATCGGCTGAAGAGCGCTCAGCGCGGCTCCGGCGCATCGCGGCCGAACACGAGCGGCTGCGCATCCAGGCGGAGGCTGACCGTCACACCTCCATGGCGCAGCACCGCCGCGACGCCTGGCGGCCCTGGATCATTGCGGCCGCAATCATCGGCGCGCTGGTCCTGGTGTTCATGGTCCTCTAGCGCTACGGTCCGGCCGCTTGGCGATGAGGCGACGGAGTCAGATCCGTTGTACAAGGACTGCCAGCCGGTCGAGCAGCACCGAAGCCTGATCGGCGGCAGACTCAGCACCGGATGAGGCGCATCTCTGGCGCCCTGTTGAGCGCCATTCATCCCTCGTAAAGCTCCTTGTCCGCACCGTCGTCTCGATCGATCGGCCATAGCGGCTCTTCGAAGTCCTTCGCGGTGGTCTCGCCGTTGGGCGCGGGCGCGCCGATGAGCCGAGGCTTCAACTCTCTCGCCATAGGTCTGTCGTCCGTGAGCGATTCGGAAGTAGCCGCAGAGCCCCATTGCTCGCGCACCGGTCGCTGCGCCACACCCGCCTGCGACAGGTTCGAGGCAGGCCGACAAGAGCCGCCCGAGTGGCAGGAGGTGTATCCGTCTAG
>CAZECO010000469.1:0-1253 GCA_964510455.1 uncultured Actinomycetes bacterium | reverse complement strand
TCATCGTTTCTGATGAGCTCAAGGTGCCGGATGCGGTTGGCGCGCAGGTGGGAACGAGGTGGGAAAAGGGTGGGGGTTTGGTGGGTCCAGAAGTTTCAAGGTTGGCGCTGAGCCCATCGGAGGCAATGGACCGCAGCTCAGGAACAGGGGGGGCTCCGCCGGCGCGGCGAAGCGAAGCGACGCTATCCATCCCGATGCGGCGATACACTGTATCGCGTTCCAGACCCGTCAATGTTCGACCGATTGCGGGCGACCGTGGCAGATGCTGCGCGGGAGCAACGAGCAGACCTTGTCCTTTCTCCCGGCGATAAATCACTTGGACTGCAATCTGTCTTCCTCGTATGCTTTGGCTTGGCGAGTTCGGTCCAAACCATCGTGATCGTTGTTCTTTTGCGCAATCGAACTGGATTGTAGCGTGATCGTTTCTCTAAACTCATTTCTGATCTGACCCTAAAACGGGTTACTGAAGCAAACTGCAAAGGGCAGCGGCGACCGTGGGATTTGTTCGAAATTTGTCTTTGAGGGTGCCTTGGCATGATCGGATTTGGGACGGGCACGTCTGTGACGATCCACGTGCAAACAGCGCTTGTCTGGCACTGAAGCTCGTTGCGGAAAACCGAAACGATGATCTTGAGGATTTGCTGAGTGGCCAAGCTTTTGAGGGCCTGAGCCCTGAGCAAACACCCCCTTGTCTGCGCAGCAGCGCCGGTTTTCTCAGCCGGCAACCACATACATTCGAAAGCGTGATGGCGTATTCGCGCTGGAGCAAGGATCACAAGCATATTTTGCCGCAAACGGTGCATCTGCCGGCGTGGGGAGCTCTGGCCATTCCTTATCGCTGGATGCTTAAGGAGAGCGGGTTCGAGATTGCCGCCGAACTCGGTTTAGAGGCTTGCCGGGAACGAGAGCCAGAGGCACCGGGCTGGCTCGCCGACACGAGCTGGATCCAAAGCTTCGACAACCAGGAGATGCTGCTCAATGCCTTCGCCGCCCCCTTGGTCGAAAATGAAAGCCTTGTGCTCTTCTACGCGACACGCACACCGCTTTGCGATGACGAACGGCGTGTGCTGCTTGGTGCAGCGATCCTGGGCACGAAGCATCAAGTGCGCGAATATAACTACGCGCAAGGCAGTGGTTCGGGGCTACGTGCGATGGTTTGGGAGCGCCCATTTCAGCATTCCCTGAGGCCCGCGCAGGAAGGTGGCGGGTTTACGAGCGGGTTCGTCATGCCCTATCACGCGATCCTCAGGGAA
>CAZECO010000468.1:0-1255 GCA_964510455.1 uncultured Actinomycetes bacterium | reverse complement strand
AGAACAGCACGAACGGGGGGAAGCCGAGCAGCGCCGCGGTCCCGGCCAGCAGCGGACGCGCCAGGTCCGGGCGACGGGCCAGCAGGGCCCGGATGTCGTCGGTGCGGCTGCTGCCCTCGGCGGCCAGGATCTGCCCCGCCACCACGAACATCACCGCCTTCACCAGGCCGTGACCGAGCATGTGCAGCAGCACCGCAGCGGTTGCCAGCGGGCCGCCGGCCGCCGCGCCCAGCGCCATGATCCCCATGTGCTCGATGCTGGAGTAGGCCAGCATCCGCTTGTAGTCGCGCTGGGCCAGGATGAGCGCCGCCGCCACGGCCAGCGACAGCAGGCCGCCGGCCACCAGCAGGCCGCGCAGGAAGCCCGGCCCGATCACGCCGGTGCTGATCGCCTGGATCCGCAGGATGGCGTACAGCGCGACCGACAGCAGCACGCCGGACATCAGCCCGGAGACCGGCGCGGGGGCCTGGGAGTGGGCGTCGGGCAGCCAGCTGTGCATCGGCGCCAGCCCGGCCTTCGTCGCGAAGCCCAGGACGGCCAGGGCGACCGCGATCCGGGTCAGGTCCTCATCCAGCGGGATGCGGCCGTCGGCCAGCGCCGCCCACGACAGGGTGGGCTCACCGGCGGCGACCGTGGCCGCGTACAGCAGCACGATGCCCAGGAACGCGATGGCCACCCCGACCGAGCCGAGGACGACGTACTTCCAGGCCGCCTCCAGCGAGCGCTGCGTGTGGTGGTGGCCGACCAGGAACGCGGTGGCGATGGTGGTGGCCTCGATCGCGACCCACAGCACGCCGAGGTTGTCGGCCAGCACCGCCAGGCTCATCGCGGCCAGGAACAGGCAGATCAGCGCGGTGTACCGGCCATCGGGCGGCTGCTGCGGCCCGGAGCGCAGCGGCAGTCCGCCCCACAGCGCGGTGACCGCCACGGCGCCGATCGTGGCCAGCAACCAGGCGGACAGCGCATCGGCGCGCAGCAGCCCGCCGGCCGCCGAAAGCGCCCCCTGCGCCGCGACGGCGGCGATCAGCGCCACCCCGGTGCCCAGCACCACGGCGGCCACGACCAGGTCGGCGGGGCGGGTCCAGGCGTGGTCGCGGCGCCACCACGATGTGCCCGCCACCGCCAGGGGCAGGACCAGGGGGATCCACAGCAGGAGGCTCATCAGTCGCGCAGCTCCCTCAGGTCGTCGAGGTCGGTGCTCCCGGTGGCCAGCTGCAGCCGTCCGGTCAGCACGCGCAGGATCAGCACCACCAGC
>CAZECO010000467.1:0-1258 GCA_964510455.1 uncultured Actinomycetes bacterium | reverse complement strand
ACCGACGCGTTGCCCTGCACGCACCCCCTCAGCGGCGGCCCGCACCGCCCGCCCAGCGTTGGGCCAAATGCGCATGACCGGCGCAGACTCCGCTTGCCTCAACGAGCGGGTCGTCCTCGCCCGTCGGGGGGCGACCGGGCGAGGTCCTCCCTGCGACCCTGCTGCCACTCCCTGGAGACAAGGCGCCGTCGCGTCACCGCACTATTCTGGAATCGTGACGCCGCAGGAGCTGGAGAACCTCGCGCACCTTCGCCGCGCGCGCGATCTCATGGACCGCGAATACGCCCGTCCGCTCGACGTCGCCGCGATCGCCCGGGCCGCGTTCATGTCGCCCGCCCACTTCTCGCGCCGGTTCCGCGCCGCGTACGGCGAGACGCCCTACACCTACCTGATGACCAGGCGGATCGAGCGGGCCAAGGCACTGCTGCGGCGCGGGGACATGTCGGTCACGGAAGTATGCCTGGCGGTGGGCTGCACCTCGCTCGGCTCGTTCAGCGCCCGCTTCACCGAAGTGGTGGGGGAGCCGCCGACGGCCTATCGCGCCCGCGATCACAGCGGCTTGGCGGACGTTCCCGGGTGCCTGGCGCGCGACATCACCCGTCCCAGCCGGTGGTCGAGCAGGATCGGAGAAGCGCCGCAGTCCATTGCTTCCTAGGGTGATGCATATGGACCTTTCACTTTCTACCTGTTTCATCCAGGTCAACGACCCCGACCTGTCACTGGCCTTCTACCGCGACGCGCTGGGCCTGGAACTGCGCAACGACGTCGCCAACGAGGGGTTCCGCTGGATCACCGTCGGCGCCCCGTCCCAGCCGGCCATCGCGATCGTGCTCACGAACTACGTGCAGGGCGGCCCTGCCGATGTCGATATCGTCGCCGCGCTGCTGGCCAAGGGGGCGATGAACGGCGTGCACTTCCACTCCGCCGACGTCGATGCGGCGTTCGAGCAGGTGCGCGAGGCCGGAGCCGAGATTGTGCAGGAGCCGACCGACCAGCCGTGGGGACCGCGGGACTTCGCGGTGCGCGACCCTTCGGGCAACCTGATCCGCGTGGAGCAGGCGTAGCCGCACGCCCGGGTGCACTCGCTTCGGGATCGGGCGCTCGGCCAGGGCCCCGGTTCAGTTGCTCTTGTGGATGGCGCGCACACCCGCCCACAGCCCCAGGCCGGCCAGGATCAGCGCCGCCAGCCAGCCCCAGACCACGACGATGTTCCCGAAGTCCCCGGCGAACAGCGCCCGCTCCGCCTGAACCACCCAGT
>CAZECO010000466.1:0-1259 GCA_964510455.1 uncultured Actinomycetes bacterium | reverse complement strand
CTTCATCCGGTCGTAGGCGTCGTCCTCGTTGTCGCCGGTGGTGAAGCCCATGCTGAAGCTCTTGCTCACGTCCCGGCTGCCGAGGTTCGTCGTCATGATGATCACGGTGTTCTTGAAGTCCACCGCCCGGCCCTGAGCGTCGGTCAACCGGCCCTCCTCCAGCACCTGCAACAGGCTGTTGAAGATGTCCGGGTGCGCCTTCTCGATCTCGTCGAACAGCACGACCGAGAACGGCCGGCGGCGCACCTTCTCCGTCAGCTGGCCGCCCTCCTCGTACCCGACGTACCCGGGCGGGGAGCCGAACAGCCGCGAGGCGGTGTGCTTCTCGGAGAACTCGCTCATGTCCAGCGCGATCAGGGCGTCCTGGTCGCCGAACAGGAACTCGGCCAGCGTCTTGGACAGCTCGGTCTTGCCGACGCCCGAGGGGCCGGCGAAGATGAACGACCCGGACGGCCGGCGCGGATCCTTCAGCCCGGCGCGGGTACGGCGGATCGAGCGCGACAGCGCCTTGATCGCCTGCTCCTGGCCGATGACCCGCTTGTGCAGCTCGCCCTCCATGTTGAGCAGCCGCTTGGCGTCGTCCTCGGACAGGTCGGTCACCGGGATGCCGGTCATCAGCGCCAGCACCTCGGCGACGAGCTTCTCATCGACCTCGGCGATGACGTCCATGTCGCCGGACTTCCACTCGCGCTCCCGCTTGTTCTTCTCCGCGATGAGCTGCTTCTCCCGATCGCGCAGCGAAGCCGCCTTCTCGAAGTCCTGAGCGTCGATCGCCGATTCCTTCTCCTTGCGGACCTTCGCGATCCGCTCGTCGAACTCGCGCAGGTCCGGCGGCGCGGTCATCCGGCGGATGCGCAGCCGCGAGCCGGCCTCGTCGATCAGGTCGATCGCCTTGTCCGGCAGCTGCCGGTCGGAGATGTACCGGTCGGACAGCCGTGCGGCGGCCTCGAGCGCCTCGTCGGTGATCGTCACCTTGTGGTGGCTCTCGTAGCGATCGCGCAGGCCCTTGAGGATCTCCACCGTCATCGGCACATCCGGGGCCATCACCTGCACCGGTGCGAACCGGCGCTCCAGCGCGGCGTCCTTCTCCACGTACTTGCGGTACTCGTCCAGCGTGGTCGCGCCGATGGTCTGCAGCTCGCCGCGGGCCAGCATCGGCTTCAGGATGCTGGCGGCGTCGATCGCGCCCTCGGCTGCGCCCGCACCGACCAGCGTGTGCATCTCGTCGATGAACAGGATGATGTCGCCGCGGGTGCGGA
>CAZECO010000465.1:0-1267 GCA_964510455.1 uncultured Actinomycetes bacterium | reverse complement strand
CGCGTCCGCGGGCGGCGAGCCGAGTTCCGGATCGAGCCGACAAGCGCAGACACCGCCGACTTCGACGCGGACCTGTTCGCCGCGCTCCGCCGTCTGAGCGCCGACCAGCGCACGGCGGTCGTGATGGTCCACATGTACGGATTTCGCTACCGCGACGTCGCCGAACTGCTCGACATGTCGGAAGCAGCCGTCACCAACCACGTGCACCGCGGGCTCGCGCGGCTGCGCAGGATGCTCGGAGAGTGAGGAAACGGATGGACATCGAACGACGAATCTCCCAGGGGGCCGACACGCTCGACGCGGCGATCGAATCGCACCTCGCGGGGCGGCTCCGCCGTCCTGGCCGATCGCACTGGGTGGCGACGGTCGCCGCGGCAACGATCGCCTTCGCCGGCGTCGGCGGCCTCGCCGCAATGGCCTGGCGCGGCGAGGCGTCACCCTCCCAGACCACCACGGCGGTGATGTCGCCGGCACCCATCGACACGACCAGCACGACGATCGTCCCGCCGGCCGCGCTGGCACCCGGTGTGCTGCCGGTGGCCGGTGACCACCTCCGCGGGTTCGTGCAAGCGCTGATGCTCCAGCACGTCGAGCGCGACGAGATGGTCGCGTTCTTGAGCACCAACGTGCCCGAGGCCGACGTCGCCACGTGCATGGCGGCAGCCGGGTTCGACTACACCCCTGAAGCCACACCGGAGGAGCAGGTCGCCGGCGACGTCCGCTACTCGATGACGCCGGAGCAGTACGCCGCCACCTACGGGCTCGGGATCACGGGCTGGGAACTCGGCCTGATCCCGCCGATCGATCCACCTCGCAACCAGCCCGCCCTGAGCGCGCTCGACGAGGCCGGTCGCGCCGCATTCGCGCACAGCGAGACACAGTGCCGGGAGCAGTTCGACCTCGACGACGACCGGTGGGCGTGGTCGGACGCGGTCAACGTCGCGGTCGACCTGTTCCGCGCCGCGATCGACACCGACGAGCGCATGGTGAACGCACTCGCCACGTGGCAGTCGTGCATGGCCGCGGCCGGCTACGAGTTCGACACGCCGATGGCGATGCGCGAGTCGCTTTACGCCCGCATGAACAACACCGATGAAGACCTCGCGCAGATCTTCGACGACGAGGTCCGGATCGCGGTCGCCAACGTGCCCTGCGAGGCGGACTACGAGGCCGTCCGACGCGAGGTGATCACGAACCGCTTCGCGGAGTTCGAAGCGATGTTCGACGCCGCGCTCGCCAGCGGCGCCTCCCCCGACGCCCAGGGTTG
>CAZECO010000464.1:0-1287 GCA_964510455.1 uncultured Actinomycetes bacterium | reverse complement strand
TCGAGCACTTCCTCGACGAGGTCCAGGGCGGCGCCATCTACGCCGGGTCGCCCGACACCGTCGCCCGCAAGATCGCTCGCACGGTGCGTGCCCTCGACGCCCAGCGCTTCGACTTGAAGTACTCCAACGGAGCGCTGGCACACAGCAGGCTCATGCACTCCATCGAGCTGTACGCCGGGGAGGTCAAGCCACGCGTGCTGCGGCTCCTGGCCGAATAGGCTACTGCGGTGATCAGCCGGGCCAGCTTGAGCGACTTCCGCCCGACCAGGAGCAAGGACGGCACCACCCCAGCCGACTCCACACAACCCCCATGGAGCTTGGGGCCGGCTCACCCTTGGGGCGGTCATGCTGACAGTCCAGTGCGTTGGGGTCGGCGGATGCTCCTCGTAGAGGTCTGGCGGCGGCGGGCCTTGCAGCCCTCGGTGCCGGAGCGCTACGAGTCGAACCCCGACGGGTCGAGCACCTGCTGAGAGACACCCGCTGCAGTCCGCCGTCCTCGGGAGTTCGACAGCACGCTGAGGAGCACGCGGTCGATGCTTGCCGGGTCGTTCGCCTCGTAGTGGTGCCCGCGCGACGCGTCAGCGATCTCGGTGAAGGCCTGATGGTCGGCGTCCTCCCTGTATCCGCTGGTGAAGATGCGAAACGCCGGTCTCCCGGCTGTGCTCCCGCCACTGTTGGACCAGGCTGGCGAGATTCATCGTCCTTCGGGTACTCGGTCGCGCCGTCGGAGAGCAGGACGATGGCGTTGGGGCGGCTCGCCGATGATTCCCCGGTAGAACGCCGTCACGCTCGGACCATCAACTCCGCGTGAACGAACTACCAGAAGGTGTGACTGCGATTCGCGTTGAGGTTGCCCTGCTCGCTGGCCGGGGACTCGCACCGCGCCCGCACGGGCGATTCACGTTTCGAGCACGCCCGGGTCGTCCGGCACATCCACGGCATGCTCACGCAGCGCGCGTAGCGGAACGATCTCCAGCACGGCGGCGTTGGTTGCCGCCAGGACGACCGGTGCCGCCGCGCCCTCGTTGTACGCCCGCGCCCAGTTGACCGCGGTCACGCACCACCGATCGCCCGGGACGAGCCCAGGGAATTGGTACTCCGGACGCGGAGTTGTCAGGTCGTTGCCGATCCTGCGCTGCTGCTCGAGGAACTCAGCAGTGACGACCGCGCAGATGGTGTGGCTGCCCAGGTCCTCGGGTCCGGTGCGGCAGCCGCCGTCGCGGAAGAACCCCGTGACCGGGTCGGTCCCGCACGGTTGCAGTTCGTCTCCCAGGACGTTGCGCTCAG
>CAZECO010000463.1:0-1293 GCA_964510455.1 uncultured Actinomycetes bacterium | reverse complement strand
CGTCGGGAGCCCACGTTGCGGGTGCAAAGCCCCGGATCGGGTGCATCTACCGGCCACGGATCGCCTGAAACACCCCCGTATCGGGTGCAAAGCCCCGCGGCGGGTGCATCTACCACCCAGTGGACCCGCACTGCGGGGCCCGGTCCCACGATCCGCCACCCGCCCACCGCCGGATGCTGCAGCCGCGGCGCCCCGCACACCCCGTCAGATTCCGAAGCACCCGTAATCCGGGTGTCCGGGACGGGCGAGCCATGTCCGCCCAACCTGCAGACCGCGAACGCCGCCGGAACCCCGGGAAGGCGCCCGCGCCAGGCGGGAGACCCAGGCGATGCCCGGAATACCGACGCGTTCGCCATCCCCTCCCCGCTCACCCCCCGCCAGCTTCCGAAAGCCGGATGGCGGGTGAGGGGGGATGCGCCACCCTCCGCCGGATCGGCTACCGCAGCGTGATCGCCCGGACCAGGTCCTGGACCAGGGGAATCCGTGGCAGGTCTTCCAGCAGCACGGCCTTGCCCTCGCCGTCGCACAACGGGACCCGCCAGTTCGGGTACTCCTGATCGGTGCCGGGCTGGTTCTGCGCGCGACGATCCCCAACCGCGTCGGGCAACGACAGTCCCAGCATGACTGCCGGAGAGATGGCCAGGTACTTGTGCAGCGCGATCAGCAGGCTGTGCTCGGACTCGTCGTCATCGGCCAGCAGCCCGTACTCGCGCAGTCGCGAGCGCCACAGCGACAACTCCACCGCCAAGTCCGCGCGCTCCTGCGCCTCGGTCCGCGCGAGCAGCCCCAGCTCCGCGCGGATCCGGACGTGCTCGCCCGCGAGGTACCCCGCGGTCGGAGGAAGGTCGTGGACGGTCACGCTGGCCAGGGTGTGCTGCCGCCACTCGTGCGGGCGCCGCAGGTCGCCGTTGGGGTGCCGCTCGAACCAGAGGATCGAGGTTCCCATCACGCCGCGGTGCAACAGGTAGTCCTGGATCCAGTCCTCCACAGTACCGAGATCCTCGCCCACGACGAAGGCGCCCGCCCGCTGCGCCTCCAAGACCAGGATTCCGACCAGGGCCTCGTGATCGAACTTCAGATAGGTGCCGTGGTACGGCTTCATCCCCTTCGGCACGCACCACAGCCGGAACAGGCCCAGGACGTGGTCGACGCGGATACCGCCCGCATGGCGCAGAATCGTGCGCAGCATGTCGCGGTACGGGACGAAGCCGGCCTCGGCCAGCGCATCCGGCAGCCAGGGCGGCTGGGACCAGTCCTGGCCCAACTGGTTGTACATGTCCGGCGGGGCCCCCA
>CAZECO010000462.1:0-1293 GCA_964510455.1 uncultured Actinomycetes bacterium | reverse complement strand
CGCAACACCTCATTTTCGGCTTCAGGTGTTGCGCTGATCAATTGAGTCCGAGGGGCTCCCAGCGGCGTGTCGCGGGCGATCCACCCCCGCCGCGGGTGCAAAGCCCCCCACCAGGTGCGTGCAAACTCAGCGGCGATCCGCCCACCCAACAGGTGCAAAGGGGTGCCGGATGCACCCGCCACGCAACGGGTGGTGCATGGCAACACGCTGCTTGCGAACCTGCGGAAGCCGGAGTTCGGCCGGGCAACACCCACGCCGGAACCCGAGCACCGGAGGACGGGCGCGACGGCCGAGCGGCGGCGCGTCACGCCCGCAGCCGGTCGGGCGCCCGATCGAGCACCCCGCCCCCCGGATCGTCGAACAATCCGACGCCCGACCCGTCGGGGCGGTCAACCCGCACGGGGTCCCGCTCCGGATGCCAGATGTCGCGCACGACGATCCCAGCCAGGTAGCACACCCCGGCGATGTGGACCAGAATCGCCAGGGCATACTGCTGTCCAGCCAAGCCCTTCGCAGCGGGTTCGAGCCCAAGGAAGTGCCACCAGATGGCAACGAAATACACCGTCTCTGCGGCCTGCCAGATCAGGAAGTCGCGCCACCGTGGTCGAGCGAGCACTGCCAGCGGCAGCAGCCACAGCACGAACTGCGGCGAGTACACCTTATTGGTGATCAGGAACGCCGCGATCACCAGAAACGCCACCTGCCCCAGCCGTGGCGGGCGGGGGGCAGCGAGGGTGACCGTCGCGACCCCCAAGCACAGCGCGGCGAGGCACACGGCTGCCAGCACATTCAGCGCATCCGGATCGACCGGCCAACCCAGCATCGACAGGGCCAGCCACACCGAGCCGTAGTCCTGCCCGCGCTCGCTGGAGAACCGGAAGAAGTACGACCAGCTCTCGGGCGCAGCCAGCGCGATGGGGACGTTCACCACCAGCCATGCGCCGACAGCTGCGGCGAGCGCCCTGCCGAAGTCCCGCGACCGCCGGCGGCGCCAGCACAGCAGCGCCAAGGGCCCCAAGATCAGCAACGGGTAGAACTTCGCCGCGATCGCCAGTCCCAGATAGGCACCTGCCATCGTCGGGCGCTGCCGTGACCAGGCCAGCAGCCCGACCGCAGTCAGAGCCACCGCCAACCAATCCCAGTTGATCAGGCTGGCCAGGAGCACCGACGGTGCCAGCGCGACCAGCAGGCCGTCCCAGATCCGGTGCGTGACGGTCGCGGAGGTCGCCGCAAGTGCTATCAGGAAGCACGCCAGCAGCAGCACGGCGGTCACCCAGTAGTACGTCGTCGGTT
>CAZECO010000461.1:0-1295 GCA_964510455.1 uncultured Actinomycetes bacterium | reverse complement strand
TCAAGCCCCTGCTGCCGCTGACCGAGCAGCTCGGCGCCATCGCCGGCAGCCTGTCGACATCTCCCATCTCCCGCATCGACGTGGAGGTCCTCGGAGAGGTAGCGAACGAGGATGTCCGGGTCCTAGAGCTGTCTGCGCTGAAGGGGATCTTCGGTGTCCTGGTCGATGTCCCGATCTCATATGTCAACGCCCCGGTCTTCGCCAAGGACCGCGGGATCGAGGTGGCGCTTACCAGCGACTCCGAGAGCCCTGATCACCGCTCGATGGTCCGCGTCCGCACCACCTTGACCGATGGCCGGACCGTGGCCGTGGCCGGCACTGTGGCGGGCGCCCGCCACACCACCAAGTTGGTGCAGGTCGATGGCTTCGATCTCGAGGTGGCCATCAGCCAGCACATGGCGTTCCTCGGCTACATCGACCGGCCCGGCGTGGTCGGCACCCTGGGCAGGATGCTGGGGGAGCAGAGCATCAACATCGCCGGCATGCAGGTGGGCCGCACCGACGCCGGCGGCGATGCCCTCACGGTGCTCACCGTCGATTCCGCGATCCCGGCGGCGACGATGGACGACATCGTGGCCGCCATCGGGGCAGGATTCGGCCGGGCTGTCGATCTGCCGTAGCAGCCGCACGCTGGGTGTGGCCGGACCCGATCCGCAACGAGCGAGCAGCGCTTGGCAGCCGCGGCTGAGGGCGCGATCGCGGCCCGTTGCCCGGCAAGATCCATCAGAACCATGATCAACACCACGTGCGCGACCTGTTGATCATGGTTGTGTTGGATCAGGGGCCTCCCGGGGGGAGGGCTTCCCCGCTCCCGCAACTTTGGCCGACAGGCGTCGACCGGTCGCGGTGCAAAGCCCCAGCGGGTGCAAACTCGGGGCCGATCCGCCCACGCAACGGGTACGACCTCCCGGGAGCCGGTGCCTCCTCGCGCCCCGCCGCTGGGGTCAGCGGCCAACAACGCACCCCAACGCCGCACCCCGCCGTTGCGCACCGGCCGCCGACCCTGAATCCGCAACACATGCGAGCGCGACCGATGCCCCGGCCCGCGCCAGCGGGAGCGGCCCGCCAGCCAGCCCCGCGCAGCCCTCCCGGGACTCCCCGCCGGATTCCAATAGAACGCGCAATCCGGTTCCTGCCGCAGCGGCGCGCCGATACCGGCCCGTACCCGCTCATGAGGGGCCGAACGCTCCTGGGGGGAGCCCCGATCCCGCCGCGCGCGTCCCCGCTCAAGCAGGGGCATGCGCGGGCACTGTGGGTCTACCGTCCCGATGCCCACCTGTACCGCGCGGGACGTG
>CAZECO010000460.1:0-1298 GCA_964510455.1 uncultured Actinomycetes bacterium | reverse complement strand
GCTGGCGGATGTGCGTCACCGGCTGCCCGTACAAGAAGGTCTACTTCAACCACCGCACCGGCAAGGCCGAGAAGTGCACGCTGTGCTACCCCCGCATCGAGGTGGGCCTGCCGACCGTGTGCTCGGAGACCTGCGTCGGCCGGCTGCGCTACCTCGGGCTGTTCCTGTACGACGCCGACAGGGTGACGGCGGCGGCCGCGACGCCGAACGAGCGGGACCTGTACCAGGCGCAGCTGGACCTGCTGCTGGACCCGAACGACCCGGCCGTCGTCGAGGCGGCCCGCCGGGACGGCATCCCGGACGACTGGATCGCGGCCGCCCGCCGCTCGCCGGTCTACCGGCTGGCCTGCGAGTACCGGGTGGCGCTGCCGCTGCATCCGGAGTACCGCACCATGCCGATGGTCTGGTACATCCCGCCGCTGTCGCCGGTCGTGGATGCCCTGCGCGACACCGGCCATGACGCCGAGGACGCCGGCAACCTGTTCGGCGCCCTGCGCTCGCTGCGGATCCCGATCGAGTACCTCGCAGAGCTCTTCACCGCCGGCGACGTCGCGCCCGTCCAGCGCAGCCTGCACGTGCTGGCGGCGATGCGCTCGTACATGCGCGACCACAACCTGGGCAACGAGACGCGTCCCGAGCTGTGCGAGGCGGTCGGGATGACCGAGGAGCAGATGTACGAGCTGTACCGGCTGCTCGCGATCGCCAAGTACGAGGACCGCTACGTCATCCCGAAGGCGCACACCGAGACGGCCCGGACGCTGGACGAGCTGGCCTGCTCGCTGGACTACGAGGGCGCCCCGGGCATGTACGAGTCCGGCCCGTTCGGCGAGGCGTCGGGACGTCCGCAGCCCGTGGCGGTGGAGACGTTCCACGCGCTGCAGCAGCGCCAGACGTCGGAGACGATCGTGCCCGCGGAGGATCGCAGCGCCCGGGTCGGCCTGCTGAACTGGGACGGCGTCGGGGTGCCGCTGGGCATCCCGCAGGTGCCGCGGAAGCGCACGGAAGGGAACGGCGAATGAACCGCCACGCCGATCAGGTGGCAGCGGCGCGCTTGGCGGCGTCGTGGCTGCTGTGGTACCCGGACGAGGAGCTTGCGGCCCGCCTGCCGCGGATCGGCGCAGCAGTGGCGACCCTGCCGCCCGCGCTGGGCGATCCGTTGTCGGCGTTCCTCGATCACCTGCACGCGACGCCGCTCATCGACGTGCAGCGGCACCATGTGGCGATCTTCGACATGAAGCGCCGTGCCTGCCCGTACCTGACGTACTGGACCGACGGCGACACCCGCAACCGCGGGGTGG
>CAZECO010000459.1:0-1298 GCA_964510455.1 uncultured Actinomycetes bacterium | reverse complement strand
GCCTGCCCGTACCTGACGTACTGGACCGACGGCGACACCCGCAACCGCGGGGTGGCGATCCTGCGCTTCAAGCAGGCCTACCTGGAGGCGGGTTTCGACCCGGGCGACAAGGAGCTGGCGGACCACCTGTCGGTCGTGCTGGAGTTCGCCGCGGTCGGCGACCGGCTCACCGGCGATGCGCTGCTCGCCGAGCACGCCGGACCGGTGCGGCTGCTGCGCGAGGCCCTGGTCGGTCTGGACTCGCCCTATTCGCATGTGGTCGACGCAGTCATCGCGACCCTGCCTGCGCTGACCCCCGAGGTCCGCGCCCGGATGGCGCAACTGGCCGCGGGCGGGCCGCCGGTGGAGCGGGTCGGGCTGGAGCCGTACTCGGCGACCCTCCCGCTGGTCACGATCGGGGCCCGGCGATGAGCGATTCGACCACCCTGGACATCCTGCTGTGGGTGGTGCTGCCCTACGTGACGATCGCGGTGTTCGTGGTGGGCACGATCTGGCGCTACCGGTACGACAAGTTCGGCTGGACGACCCGCTCCAGCCAGCTGTACGAGCGCAAGCTGATCCGCATCGCCAGCCCGCTGTTCCACTTCGGCATCCTGGCCGTCGCCATGGGGCATGTGATGGGGCTGCTCGTTCCCGAGTCCTGGACCGAGGCGCTGGGGATCTCCGAATCCGTGTACCACTTCTTCGCCGTGACGCTGGGCGCCTTCGCCGGGTTCGCGACCGTCGCCGGCATCGCGCTGCTCATCTACCGCCGCCGCACGGTGGGCCCGGTCTTCGCCGCGACGACGAAGAACGACAAGACCATGTACGTGTTCCTGGTATCGGCGATCTGCCTGGGCGTCATCGCCACCATGGTCGGCGCCGGGGTGATCGGCGAGGGCCACAACTACCGCGAGGACGTCTCGGTCTGGTTCCGGTCGATCTTCCTGCTCAACCCGCAGCCGGAGCTGATGGCGGGTGCGCCGCTGGCGTTCCGCGTGCACGCCGTCGCGGGCCTGGCGCTGTTCATGGTGTGGCCGTTCACCCGGCTGGTGCACGCCTTCAGCGCGCCGATCGGCTACCTGTTCCGGCCGTACGTCGTCTACCGGGACCGCGGCCCGCACGACGCCGGCAACCGGCCCCCGCGGCGCGGCTGGGAGAAGGTCGGGTGACCACCACGACCTCGGCGCCGGCCAGGGCGCGCCCGCGCCGCCGCATCCTGTCCATCCCCAACCAGCACGGCGCCTGGGCGTTCCTGGCCGTCCCGGTCCTGCTCGTGTTCATCCTGGCGGGCTGGACCGCGATCGGCGCGTGCTTCG
>CAZECO010000458.1:0-1302 GCA_964510455.1 uncultured Actinomycetes bacterium | reverse complement strand
ACCTCACCCCGCCTGCCCGACTGCGCGACTGAGTTCTCGGCCCCTCCCGGGGACTGTGACACCCATTCGCGATGATGGCTTGGGAAAGGAAGGGCAGCATGGAAGTTGACCTCGGAGCGCGGTTCGTCGGGCTCCCAAGCATCGGGACGGCGCTGGAGCACCTCTACGCGCTTCGCGACGAAGCGATGGCCGTAGACGTGGCCGAACACCCCGACGCCCAGCCTGTCCGCGACCGGATCCTGGGGCTGGTGGTTCACATTGAGGGAGCGCTGTCCACTGTCGAGCCGTTGCTGATGACCGACAGCATCCCGGCCTCGATGACGACTGCCCTGTCACAGCTCCGCAGCCAGTTGCCTGCTCATCTGCCGGCCGCACCTGAAGGACTGGAGCCCTACGTCGCTCCTGTGGCTGACATCGCTCGATCGCTCGTGTCCGTCGCCGGCACCGCGTCGGGGCCATCTCTACTCGATGTCGAGCAGAGGCTCGAACAGGCCGTGGCCGCGGCGAAGGAAGAGATCGAGGACCTTGCTCGTCGGCGATCCGAACTTGTTGAGGAGATCGACCAGCTCAAGGAGACGGCTGCCGAACTGGTCAGCCAGAAGTCCGGCGAACTCGACGCTCTCATTCAGACCGGCGACAACCGCATCACGCAAGTTGCGGACGCGGGTCGGGTCGCCTACGAGACGGATCGAAAGGAACTGGTGAAGTTCGGTGAGGCGACGGTCGAGAGCGCCGAGGAGACGCTGGCCGAACTTCGCCGAGTGCTGGCAATCGCAGGTGACGAGTCGCTCAGCGCCAACTACGGCAAGCGTGCCGATATCGAAGATCAGGAGGCCGCCAAACTGCGCAAGGCCGCAGTCGGATTCGGAATCGCCACAGCACTGGCAGCACTCGCTGGTGCGGCGATCCCGGTGCTCGCCTCCGCCAACGAGTGGGACTACGACACGTGGTCCTCGCTACCGGCGAAGTTCGCCGTGATCGCTGCGTTCGGGGCAATCGCCGCCTACTACGGCCGCCAAGCGTCGGGCCACCGTACGTATGCCCAGCAGCTGCGCAACGCCCAGCTCGAGCTGCACAACATCGGGCCCTACCTGGCAGAGCTCGACATCGACGCTCGAGGAGCAGTGAGAACCCAGCTTGTGCCGACCTTCTTCGGGAAGGCGATTCCGTCCGTGCAGGAGGACGCTCCCACGACTGCGGCATCAGCTGATCAGCTCCTGGAGCTTGCTCGCCTCTTGCTGGCCAAATAGGCAAAGGGTGACCGCAAGAACAGTACGTTTTTGGTACTGTTCTTGTCGTGCC
>CAZECO010000457.1:0-1306 GCA_964510455.1 uncultured Actinomycetes bacterium | reverse complement strand
TCACTTGATGGTGATCTTCGCTCCGACGGCCTCGAGGACCTCCTTGGCCTTCTCGGCGGCCTCCTTGTCGACCTTCTCCAGCACCGGCTTCGGCGCAGCCTCGACGAGGTCCTTGGCCTCCTTCAGCCCGAGGCTGGTCAGCGCGCGGACCTCCTTGATGACCTTGATCTTCTGGTCGCCGGCGCTGTCGAGGATGACGTCGAACTCGTCCTGCTCCTCGGCTGCCTCGGCCTCGCCGCCGCCGGCGGGGGCGCCGCCGACTGCGGCCACCGCTACCGGGGCGGCCGCGGTGACCTCGAAGGTCTCCTCGAACTTCTTCACGAACTCGCTCAGCTCGATCAGCGTCATCTCCTTGAACGCGTCGAGCAGTTCGTCTGTTGACAGCTTCGCCATGATGGCGTCCTTTCTCTGCTCCGGCCGAGGGCCGGACGTGTGTCGTCACCGCGACGGCTCCCGCCGCGGGTCAGGGCGTCAGCCCTCGGTGCTCTCCGGCGACGCGTCGCTGGAGGGTGCGGCCGGCTCGGCCGCCTCGTCCGCCGCTTCTTCCGCGACGTCCGATGACTCAGGGGCGGCTGCTGCCGCCGGGGTGCCCGCGCCACCGGCGAGGACCGAGGGATCCTCCTCCGCCCTGGCGCGGAGGGCCTCGATCGTGCGGGCCGCCTGGGACAGCGGCGCGTTGAACAGCGCCGCGGCCTGCGACATCGATGCCTTCATGGCTCCGGCGAGTTTGCCCAGCAGGACCTCACGGGACTCGAGGTCGGCGAGCTTGCCCACCTCGGCGGCCGACAGGACCTTTCCATCCATGAAGCCGGCCTTGATGATGAGGGCTTCGTTCTCCTTCGCGAAGGCGCGCAGCCCCTTCGCCGCTTCGACCGGGTCTCCGCCGATGAAGGCGATCGCACTCGGGCCGGCGAACTGGTCGTCGAGGCCCGCAACACCGGCCTGCGCCGCCGCGCGCTTGGTCAGGGTGTTCTTCACGACCGCGTACGTCGTGTCCGGCCCGAGCGAACGGCGCAGTTTCGAGATCTGCGCCACCGTCAGGCCGCGGTATTCGGTCAGCACTGTCGCCGACGACTCCTCGAAGAGCTTCGCGAGTTCATCGATGACTGCGGCCTTGTCCGTCCGCGCCATGGATCGTCCTTCCTCCGACTGTGGGGGACCGTCGGCCCACCCGAAAGGAAGAAGCCCCAGCGCAGACGCGCTGAGGCTTGACCGCCCGAAGGCGGAAGACTCTCAACAACACCTGCGCAGGCGCCCCTCGGGCTTACGTCGAACAACGACACCGGCGGTCTTCGGCGTAGCCATG
>CAZECO010000456.1:0-1311 GCA_964510455.1 uncultured Actinomycetes bacterium | reverse complement strand
ATGAGATACTCACCAAGGCGCACCGTAAACCCACTTCAAACACGCGACACTAGCCCTCGTCGGGGACGAGTTGCGGGACGTGCGGAGCCGGGACAACAGTGATCGATCGCGTGGCCTGACCCCGGCAGCACGCTGGGGCGGGAGAGGGGCAACGGATCCGCATTCGGGCACCGCATGCGCGGTGAGCTCGAAAGTCAACGCTGGTCCGGCCAGGTTCACCGCGTGCTCGTAGGCCCGTACTGCTGGAGCAGCACCTAGCCCTGCTCAATCGTTGGCCGAGCGATTCAATGGCGGCCGCCAGGCCTTCGGTGCCACCGTGCACTGCTGGCGGCCAATTCAACTCGATCGACCACGACAACAATGCGCGGGGAGCCCTGCGGATTCGTGAAAACGAACCTCTGCGGCTCGGCCAACCCCACCAGCTCGTCTCGGCTGATCGCAACCACGACCTCGTTCGAGTCATGTCCGGAAGACCCCGGAGTCCCAGGGATGATCATGACCTCGTCGACGTACCTGCCGAGCGTCTCCGAGTACGAAGCACTCGGAGCTTGTGTCCATCTGACGGAACGGGCCGTATCCGGCACAGGGCCGGTTGATCACGCCCGCCGGTTAGCCGTACTGAGGGTCTCCCCCGTAAGCACCCGACTGGCTCCGAGGATCTCGATGCCAAGCAATTTGCCGCGGGAGTCGAAGTCGAACGCGATGAAAGCCTGGTCCAGATCCAGCATCGACGCCGCGGTGTGAGCAACGCCGCCAGGAACGATCGAATCGACCAGGTAGACGTATGCTGCGTCGGCCGCTGCGTCGTAGGTCAGCCTCATGGGAATCCCGACCATCCGTTTCGTATAGAAGGGAAGCCAGCGGCCTGGTTCGGGGTCAGGCGCGCTCCCGGGCCTGTCTTGACCTCAATGAAGCATCTTGTGCCGCAAGGTAGTTCGACGTACAGATCTGGTCTCGTTCGGACGCCCCTGCCATGATAGCTGCCTCGCGGCCCGTGCTCAACGTCATCACTCTGCGGACACCCTGCAAAAGGCAATTACCGCATTAGTGATCGAGCGCTGTTCATCAGCCGATCCCTCGAACTGGTCAAATATGTACGGCATGGGTGATGCCACGATTATCGGACCACGGTCATCCACAGTGAAAACCGCTTCGATTTCACGGCCATTCGCTGCAATCCTCGCACGACATTTATTCCTGCCCGAAGCTGTGAGGGAGATCAAACGGAAGTTCACTGCCTGAAGACACCTCCCGAAACATACTGACACGAAAGTAAGTAAGTAGACAATGGAGGGCGTTTTCGATAGAATT
>CAZECO010000455.1:0-1331 GCA_964510455.1 uncultured Actinomycetes bacterium | reverse complement strand
GTGTTGTCATTGGACACGATGACGTCAACCACATCGAACGACATCACTGACGTGGACCGTGCAAGCGCATAGGAAAGCAGGTCGTTGGGGTCAGTGAACGCCACGACCTGGAGTGGGCGCGCCGCCATGGCAGATGGGCTGGACTTGCGCATGCCGAGCAGTGCACCGAGCGGGTCCACGGGGTAGTCCGACACATTCCTTGCCTTCGTACCTCCGCCAATATCTTGGTCCGCGAGCGCCAGGATCGGAAGTTGGTTGGCTCCCATGAAGACCTGCGCAAACCTGTCGAAGACCCGAACCCCCGCCAACCTCTCGGCGTCATCCGTGCTGTTCTGCAGCTTGTAGATGGCGTCAAACGCCACCTTGCTGCCTAGGCTCTCGGAGATGAAGACGATGGGCTTGGACGCGGTGCTCGCAGCGCTCAGCATGCTCTGCTTCGCGAGCTTGGCGCCGCTCGGCGTCGACGCTGCCAGGAGTGCCTGCTGCAGTTGCTGGCTGATGGCGTCGCGTGACTTGCCTTGGTAGATAAGTGCGTCTGCCAGGCAGTCGTTCAATAGGTCGTCCTTGAGTCCCCGGTTCAGGCTGGCGCGCTCGTACGGATAGGGCGGAGCATCCGGCACGATGGACTTGCAGTCGGCCGACTTGTTGGTCTGGTCATAGCAAAGCTGGCTCTTCAACCGCGCCACGACTGGCGACCAGACTATGGCACTGGCGTTGACCGTACCGTGCGTGGTCGAAATCGACGACCGGAAAAGCGTCGTCTGGGTTCCTGTCACTGGCTCTGGGGCCACTGTCGGCGCATCCGGCCCACCCAGCATCTTGCTCAGGCCTGCAATGCTGGACCGGGCCCAGGTCTCGTCATGAGTGCACATCCCGTGGACGATCAATACATCGATGGATCTGTCCGGTGTCTGCAAGACGAGTTGAGCTATCCCGGAGAAGTCGGTATGCCCGGCCGGCCGGGACTCGAACACCGGCACCTTGTAGGGCGTTGAACACCCCGCGCACAGGAGTGCAAGTGCGCCCAGCACGCCGGAAATTCGAGCCCTTCTCATGGTGCCTTCCTCCTTGTGGTAGCCGCCGTGTGCGCTGTACCGCGGCCCGCGGCCCGCGCAACCTTAGCCTTCCCTCAGCATCCGCCAATCCTCACTCATGAGGACGTACCTCTTCGGTCGGTGCCGATGCTCGGCACCTGGTCGCAGCCCAAGCCGGCCACTCACGCCATGCCAGCCTGCTGCAAAACCTCGACGAGGCCATTGCTCATCTTCTCCAGCTCGTCCTCGGGGAAACCGAACCGATCAAAGATCATGTTCATGCCGCCGAAGGCGCGC
>CAZECO010000454.1:0-1336 GCA_964510455.1 uncultured Actinomycetes bacterium | reverse complement strand
AGCGGCTTCTCGCCAACGCGCAGCCAACCGCGGATGTGACAGGATGCTGGCATGAGCCTCGAGGCCGAGCAGGTGCCCTCGCCGGGCACGGCTGAGGACGTCGATGACGGTGTGCTGCCCGACGACCGGTACGGCGATCGGGAGGTGTCATGGCTGCAGTTCAACGAGCGCGTGCTGGAGCTGTCGGAGAACCCCGCACTGCCGCCGCTGGACCGCGCGAAATTCCTCGCGATCTTCGCCAGCAACCTCGATGAGTTCTTCATGGTCAGAGTCG
This sequence comes from uncultured Actinomycetes bacterium, assembly GCA_964510455.1. GTDB lineage: Bacteria > Actinomycetota > Actinomycetes > S36-B12 > CAVXYG01. The sequence goes on along the minus strand of CAZECO010000454.1, from coordinate 1,062 downwards.
CCGGGTTGAAGCGCCGGCTGGCCACGGGCATCAGCGTGCGGTCGGCATCGGGCAGACCGGCTACGGAGATCCTGAGCACCATCCACCGCCGGGCCCGCGATCTGCTGCAGCGGCAGTCGCTGCTGTTCGCCCACGAGATCCTCCCGCAGCTGCAGCAGGCGGACATCGAACTGGTGCTGTGGGACCAGGTCGACGACGAGGAGCGAGGAAGGCTGCACACGCTGTTCAAGGAGCGGGTGTATCCGGTCCTGACCCCGCTGGCCGTCGACCCGTCGCACCCGTTCCCGTACATCAGCGGGCTGAGCCTGAACCTCGCCATCGTGGTGCGCAATCCCAACACCGGCAACGAGCTGTTCGCCCGGGTCAAGGTGCCGCCGCTGCTCGACCGCCTGATCCAGGTCAGTCCCCAGCGGTTCATCCCGCTGGAGGAGGTCATCGCCGTCCACCTCGATCAGCTGTTCCCAGGGATGGAGATCCTGCAGCACCACACCTTCCGGGTGACTCGCAACGAGGATCTGGAGGTGGAGGAGGACGATGCCGAGAACCTGCTCAAGGCACTGGAGCGGGAACTGATCAGGCGCCGGTTCGGCCCGCCGGTGCGGCTCGAGGTCCAGTCGTCGATCGACCCCTACGTTCTGGAACTGCTCATCACCGAGCTCGGCATGGAGCGCTCCGAGGTCGTCCAGGTCCCCGGGCTGTTGGACCTGACCGCCCTGTGGCAGGTCTACGCCCTGGACCGGCCGGATCTCAAGCAGCCCGGGTTCGTGCCCCAGACCGCGCGCGACCTGGCAACGGTGGAGACCGCCTCGGCGCCCGACGTGCTGGAGGCGATGCGGCAGCGGGAGGTGTTCCTGCACCACCCGTACGATTCGTTCAACACCTCGGTCCAGCGGTTCTTGGAACAGGCGGCCGCCGACCCGCAGGTGCTCGCCATCAAACAGACGCTGTACCGAACCAGCGGCGACTCCCCGATCATCGACGCGCTGATCGACGCCGCCGAGGCCGGCAAGCAGGTGCTGGCGCTGGTGGAGATCAAGGCGCGCTTCGACGAGCAGGCGAACA
>CAZECO010000453.1:0-1343 GCA_964510455.1 uncultured Actinomycetes bacterium | reverse complement strand
TCCAGGAACCCGGGGATGACGATGCCGTTGTAGCCCATCGCCAGCGCGTTGTTGATGTGGTCGACGTACTGCTCGGAGATCTGCTCGACGACCGCCCGGTCGACGTACGGCGCCACCGGCAGGATCGCGGGCCCCACGACGGAGTTGTTCAACGAGTAGTCGGTGCCCGATGCCCAGCCGGCGGGGTCGGCGTCGATGCCGACGGACCCCATGTCGACAAGGCGCAGCCCCAGCCGCGGGGCGGTGATCTCGCCGGTGCCGGCAGGTGCGCGACCGGACCGGATGCGGTCGGCGACGGCGTACAGGCCGGCGGCGGTCGCGGTCGCCGATGCGCCGGTGACGGTCAGGGCGGAGGCGTCCCCGGCGATCCGGTAGGCCTGTTCGTCGGCGGACAGCCCGGCGTCGATGACGGCGGTGACTCCGCGACCCGGGGCCGCGGTGATGGCGGGCGCTGGCGCGCCGCGGGATGTCATGGCAGCCGCGAGCGACTGCGCGGCGAGGGTGATGGGCGGCTGACCGTCGGGGACGACGATGCTCTGGTAGGTGGGCACTGCTGCGGGGGCGCTGGCCTGGGCCGCAGCGGCGGTCTCGACCGGGACCTGGGCCGCCTCGGTCCGGATCGCCAGCGTCTGCGCCAGCAGGTCGGCGAGCAACGCGCCGACGATGAGCAGGCTGACGGCGGTCAGGAGCGCGCCGATCATCCGGCCGAGTCGGGTGCGTGCAGGGGATGCCATCCCTTGCGATCGTAAGGGCTGCGCTCGGCAGCGTCCGATCGACGCCCCGGCATCCGCGCGTCCGGAAGCTCCCGAACGGATCGCGACCTGGCCCTTCCCCCTGGCCGGTATCCCTGGTAGACGGGGGGTATGACCAGCTCGACAGAGGCCCGGGTCATCCACAAGCACCCGGCGGCAGCAGCGACCGCGAACCTCGCCGACTACGACGCTGTCCGCGCGTCCTTCTCCTGGGACGAAGCCCGGACCTGGCTGGACGGACTGCCGCACGGCGGGGGTCTGAACATCGCCCACGAGGCCGTCGACCGCCATGTCGCAGCGGGCCGCGGCGAGCACGTCGCACTGCGCTGCCTCGATCGGCACGGGGCCGTCACGGATATCAGCTACGCCGACCTGGCCCGGACGTCCAACCGGTTCGCCAACGCGCTGCGCAGCCTCGGCATCGCGCGCCGGGAGACGGTGTTCAGCCTGATCGGCCGTGTGCCGCCGCTGTACGCCGCCATCCTCGGCGCCTGCAAGGCCCAGTCCGTGTTTGCGCACCGGCAGCTTCCACAGCGCAGAACGTTAGTCTGAGCAGGGAAGGCCTCATCCCAGGCCTCCTGAACGAAGGGT
>CAZECO010000452.1:0-1345 GCA_964510455.1 uncultured Actinomycetes bacterium | reverse complement strand
GAGACCGGGCAGCGCACCCCGCGCCTGAGCCCGGGCGAATCCGCCACGCTGGACCTCGGGGTGATCGGCCGCGACCTGTCCGGCTGGTGCTCCATCGCCGGCCATCGCCAGATGGGCATGGTGCTGGCCATCGACGTGCTGGGGGTCCATACCGCCGCCCACGAGCATGCGGTTCCGGCGGACGGCGAGGCGCCGCAGGTGGACCTGATGGCGTCCCCGGGCGCCGGCTTCACGGCGGTCGACGCGCGCCTGGCGCCGGCCGCGCCGGAGCGAGAGCACCACGTCCGCCTGGTCGTCACGGAGGTCGTCGCGGAGGTCGCCCCCGGGGTGCGGCAGACCCGCTGGACGTTCGGCGGCACGGTCCCGGGACCGGTGCTGCGGGGGAAGGTCGGCGACACGTTCGTCGTCACGCTCGTCAACGACGGCAGCATCGGCCACTCCATCGACTTCCACGCCGGCGCGCTGGCGCCCGACGGTCCGATGCGCACGATCGCGCCCGGCGAGGAGCTGGAGTACCGGTTCACCGCGAACCGGGCGGGGATCTGGATGTACCACTGCTCGACCATGCCGATGTCGATGCACATCGCCAACGGGATGTTCGGGGCCGTCGTGATCGACCCGCCGGACCTGCCCGAGGTGGACCGGGAGTTCCTGCTGGTGCAGTCCGAGGCCTACCTCGGCCCGCAGGACGGCGCGGCCGACGCGGAGGCGATCGCCGCCGGCGACGCGGACCTGGTGACGTTCAACGGATACCCCATGCAGTACGACCACGCGCCGCTGCAGGTCGGCGTCGGCGAGCGGGTCCGCATCTGGGTGCTCGCCGCGGGCCCGAACCGCGGCAGCTCGTTCCACGTCGTCGGCGGCCAATTCGACACCGTCTACCGGGAGGGGGCCGTCGAGCTGGCTCCGGGCAGCGGGGGAGCGCAGGCGCTGGGCCTGTTCCCCGCCCAGGGCGGATACGTCGAACTGGTGCTGCCCGAGGCCGGCAACTACCCGTTCGTCACGCACGCCATGAGCGACGCCGAGCGCGGGGCGCACGGCATCCTGCACGCCGAGCCGGTCGGCTGATCCTCGACGCCTGATGCCCGTTCGCCTGGCTCGCTGGTGACGTTGAGAAGCGTCTCAGGGTCGCCGTCGCCTCGTCGCCACCGTTGGACTTGGGGACCCGGCCTGAATCCACATCCTGTCCGGGTGGTCGACAAGACGCATTACCGGCGTAATACTGCAGGTGCGTGTTTCGTGAAGTCAGGTGGATCGAGGACCGGATGGACCACATCGCCCGGCACTCTGTTTCTCCACAAGAGGTGGAGGACGAGCTGTTCGGGCGGCCGATCTTTGCGCGGGA
>CAZECO010000451.1:0-1347 GCA_964510455.1 uncultured Actinomycetes bacterium | reverse complement strand
TCCGCCACGTGATGAACCTCGAGGCGGTCAACACCTACGAGGGCACCCACGACGTGCACGCGCTGATCCTCGGCCGGGCGCAGACCGGGCTGCAGGCGTTCTTCTAGGGCGCCAGCACAAGCAGCAGGATGCCGCCGGCGAGCATGAGGATGCCGAGGATCTCGCGCCGGCTCGGCCGCTCGCCGAAGGCGTAGCGCGCGGTCGCCAGGCTGAACAGCAGCTCGACCTGACCCACCGCCTTCACCTCGGCCGCCGGCGCGAGGGTGAAGGCCGCGAACCAGCAGAGCGAGGCGAGCATGCCGACGAGGCCGACCAGCGCGGTCACCCGCCAGGCCCGCAGCACCGCCCCGATCGCGCCCGGCGCCCGCGCCAGCATCCAGAGCGTCATCGCCAGGGTCTGCACCAGGGTGACGAAGGCCAGCGTCAGCGCCGCTCGGGCGAGGAAGCCCGCGTCGCCCTCCAGCCCCAGCGAGGCCGCGCGATAGGCGACGCCCGCCAGCGCGAAGGCGGTGCCCGAGGCGATGCCGATGCCCGCCGCGCGCAGGTCGAGGCGGCCGCCCAGCCCGCCGGTCGCCGTGAGGATCAGCACGCCGGCCAGGCTGACCAGGATGCCGAGCGCAGGCAGCGGCGCCAGCCGGTCGCCGATCAGCACCGCGCCGATCAGCGCGGCCTGCACCGTCTCGCTGCGGGCGAAGGCGTTGCCCACCGCGAAGTTGCGCAGGGTGAAGAGCCGGAGCAGCAGCAGCTGGCCGGCGATCTGCGCCCCGGCCCCCAGCACGCCCCAGAGCACGAACCCCGCCCCGGCGCCGGGCATCCCCGCCGGATCGGCGCTGACCAGCAGCGCGGCCGTGAGCACGGCCCAGGGCACCGCGAAGAGGAAGCGGGCATAGGTCGCGCCCAGCACCGCCAGCTGCCCGGTCACCGCCTTCTGCAGCGCCGAGCGCAGGTTCTGCAGGAAGGCGGCACCGGCCGCCAGCGCGACCCAGGTGGTCACGGTCGGAACCGGAAAGGCCGGCCGGGCCCGCCGCAGCGGTGCGAGACGGTCATGCGCTGGTCCTGTCTCGGGAGATCGTCGCGATCATAGCCGGTCGCGCAGTGAGTACCAGGTCATGGCCAGCACCAGGAGCGGCCAGCGCAGCGCGCCGCCGCCGGGGAATCTGGGCTGGGGAAGGCCCGCGATCAGGTCGAAGCGCGCCGCCGTGCCCTGCACGGCCTCGGCCATCAGCCGGCCGGCGAGGGTGGCGAGGGCGACGCCGTGGCCGGAATAGCCGGCGGCCGAGAGCATGTTGGGCGCGAGGCGCTGGAAGGCGGGCATCCGGTTCACGGTGATCGCCAGCGTGCCGCCCC
>CAZECO010000450.1:0-1350 GCA_964510455.1 uncultured Actinomycetes bacterium | reverse complement strand
CAGCCATCCCCTGCGCCCGCTCGGCGTAGGTCGAGGTCCATGGGTCCAGCCGCGACCCGTGGCCCGGCGATGTCGGTCTCACTGGTCGACTCCTCCTCCAGACTCCCTCTACCATGCCTGACGTGGCGCTTACAACGAAACAGACTGCACTGGTCACCGTACTCACGGCGATCGGGATCGGCTTCGCACTCGGTTTCATCTACTCACTGGTGCGCCCGCACCGTGGTTGACTGCTGGCGAGCGCGGTCCACAGGGGCGCGGAACGGCGCCGGTTGCCTGTTTGCCCCCGTTGCGTGGGCGGATCGCCCCCGAGTTTGCACCCGGTGGGGGCTTTGCACCCGTCGCGGGGGTGGATCGCCCGCGACACGCCGCAGGGAACCCACGCTGCGGGTGCAAAGCCCCGCGACGGGTGCAGCTACCTGCCACGGACCGCCGGAAACACCCACGCAGCGGGTGCAAAGCCCCGTAACGGGTGCATCTGCCCGCCAGCCCGTCCGCCGCCGGGCGTGACCCGCACGCCCGATGGCGATCAGCCGGGCAGAGCCGGGGCCTCGTCCGATGCTCGCGGGGTGAAGAACCTGGTCAGACCTTCGGAGATCGCGTTCGCGATCGCCGCGTGGAAGGCAGGGTCCGAGAGTCGCAGGCGCACCTGGGGTTGGGCGATCTGACCGAAACAGACGCGGACGGAAGGCATCCTGGTGGCGCGCAGGATGTCCCAGGTGCGGGCGTCGACCGTGCAGGCGGCTTCGGCCGTGCTCGCGGCCAACATCTCGGCGAGCGTCTCTGCCGCTGAGCGCCCCGCCGCGGAGAACGATTGTGTGCTGCGCCCGTAGAAGTAGACGGCCAGGGGCGGCGCGTTCTCGACCGAGTAATCGATGTGCAGGGAGAGAGCCAGGTCGAAGTCGCCCTCGTTGCAGATCCGGGCCCGCGCCAACTCGTCGAGCGGTTCTCCGGAGGATCCGTACGACTCGGTGTGGGAGACGACAGCGCCCCGGGCGCTCAACCGGTGGGCGGTGAGCCGGGCGATCGTGCCGGTGACCGTGGCACCCGCCTGGCCTCCCATGGGCGCCGAGGCATCCGTGCTGCCGGGGCTGGCGTCGATGATGACGGATTTTCCGGCGATGCCGGTCTGCAGCATCGGCAGGGCGTAACGCTCCCGGGCGTTGTGCGCCGACTCAGCGCCGACGGTCCGGTGCAGACGGCCCAGGGCGCGCAGGGTCTCCGGCCCCGCGATTCCGTCCACGGCGACGCCGGTGTTGCGCTGGAATTCGCGCAGTCCCCGATCGGTCAGGGGACCGAAGTGGGAGTCCTCCTTGCCGGAGTCGAAGCCCATCCGGTTCAACTGGCGCT
>CAZECO010000449.1:0-1350 GCA_964510455.1 uncultured Actinomycetes bacterium | reverse complement strand
GGCGCAGCCAGCACCTGTTCCTGTGCCGGTGCGGCAACTCCAAGAACAAGCCCTATTGCGACGGCAGCCACCGGCGTGTGAAGTTCGCCGACCCGGGCACGCCGGGATCATAGGGTGCGCTTGCGGCCGTGGGGGCGCCTGGCCGAGGGCTTCGGACTGTCGGGACGCGGTCGGTGGGATGGCCTGTTCGTGATCATCGCCTGGGCCTACCGGGCGCCCGGTAGACCCGGAGGTCCCGGATCGCCGACATACCCGAGTGCGGGCGTGCTGCGCGCCCGGCCCGGGTGTTGCTCCGGGTCGGGTGCGAAGGGTTGGTGGGTGGTTATCGGATGCGGGGGAGGATCCACCAGGCGGGGTGTTCCAGCGCCCGGTGGGGCTTCTCGTCCCCGGGGTCCCGTTTGATCAACTCCCAGTCGCCGAGTTCGACCTGCCGGTGATGGACGAAACAAAGCGATGCGAGGTTGGGCAGGTCGGTGGGCCCGTCCAACGCCCAGCCGGTGACGTGGTGGGGCTGGGTGTACGGCGCGGCGATGGTGCAGCCGGGGATCACGCAGCCGCCGTCGCGCAGGGCGAGTGCTTTGCGCTGGGCGGGGGTGGCCAGCCGCACCGACCGGCCCACCAGCAGCGGCTCCACCGGGGTCTTCGCGATCCGGCCGAGCAGCCCGGTCGGCGGGGGGTCGGCCACCAGGACGGGGGTGATCGCGGCGCAGCACAGCCCGAACCGGACCGCGGCGTCCCCCGCATGGCGGCCCCCCACCGTGGCGGTGCCGCGGGTGCGGGTGGCGAACTCCAGCCCGTGGCGGGACGGGTCTTTCGCGGCGACCCGCCCGGCCTCGGCCAGCGGCACGATCAGGGTCAGGGCGGCGGGCAGCCCGCCGCCGGCGGGGATCCCGTTGGCGGTGGCGGTGGCCACCAGCTGCGCCAAAGCGTCCGCGCGCCGCTGCGCCATGCTGCGCCCGTCTCCCTGAGCCCGCTGCGCGGCGGCCAGCGCGTCGATGGCGGCGATGAACGCCTCCGCCTCGGTGGCCGGCAGGTAGCCCTGGAAGCTCACCCCGCCGGCGAACTCCGACCACACCAGCGACCGGTGGTCGTAGTCGCGGCGCTCCGCGGCGTCGGGGTCCCCCGGGTGCAGCAGGTCCGCGGCCGCCTCGATCAGCTCCCGGGTCTTCTTCCGGCACAGGCCCTTCAGGTGGGGCAGCACCGCCGCCACCAGCTGGCTGCGCAGCTCGGGGGTGGGCAGCCCGTTCGCGGCGCCCTCCAGCACCGTGATCTGGTCCTCCGAGACATCCCCGGCGGCCCACGCGGCGGCGGCCGCCGGGTGCTCCTGGCCGAAGGAGCCCAGCCGGAACA
>CAZECO010000448.1:0-1354 GCA_964510455.1 uncultured Actinomycetes bacterium | reverse complement strand
CGGATTGTCGCGGAAGAACTTGTAGGGCGACAGATAGGGATTGCCATCCACGTCCTGCGTGACGCCGATCGGCAGACCGTTGACGGCCGGGATCGCCGGAGGTCCGTCGAACACCGCGCTCGCGCCGAGCGCCAGCGCGGCGTCGCCGTGCGGGATCGTGCCGAGGCGGGCGATGTCGAACCCGTCGGCGAAGTTGGTCATGTTCAGCCAGAGCCCAGGTTCGTGGTGAATCGCGAGGTCGCCGGGCCCGGCCAGCCCGCTGACCGGATTGTCGGAGGCGGCGAGTTGCTTGATCATTTGCTCGTAGTCGAGCGTGACCACGAACTGGTCCGTATTGGAGGAGGGCGCGGGTCCGCTCACCCCGCGGTTCGGCACCGCCTTGTCGACGAGCGTGAACTTCAGCTCCTCGTTGTACTGGTTCATCAACAGGCGATAGTCGATCGCGCTGGCGGGCTGCGACGAGAACGGCAGCGCGATCATGTTCCAGCCGCGGCCCACCAGCGGAGGGCGGCCGTCCACGCCGGGATGGTTCTTCCAGGTGCCGGGAAGGAGCTTCAGCGGCCCGAGATCGTCGTCGCCGGTCTGGGCGAGTTCGACCCGGCGGCCATAGTTGGACATGCGTGATTTCTGGATATCATCCATCATTTCATCACCCAATTTCTATTTGTTTCGCGAAGTCTGATTCTGGTCAATTATGCGAAGGCAATGCCGAGATCTGATAATATGTGGAAGTAATATGCGAAATAATATGGAGAAGGATAGCACGAACTCCTGATTCGTTCAAATGTCCCTGCAAATGTCGGGGCTGGAGGCGATGCCGGCCGGCGCATGCGAGGCTACGGCAGCGCCAGGTCGGCCCAGACCAGCCGGTGCGCCGGTCCGTCCTCGAGCAGCGCCGCCTGCGGATCATCCGTCGCCGGCCAGAACACCCCGGCGCCGACCACCTCGAGATCCGCCGAGGGCAGCAGGTAGTCCACCCGCAGGTTGCCCGGGCCGCCGTCGTCGCGCCAGTCGGCGGTGTCGAGCGCGGGCGGGCCGCGGTGGCGGGCGTTGGCGCCGCCCTGGCCCGCGGCCTCGGCGCCGCCGGCGCTGGCCGGGGCCGGGTCCTGCAGCCGGGGATGGCCGAGCAGCCGGGCCACGGCGTAACCCGCGCCGGCGCCGTCAGCTGGGTCGAGGTTGAAGTCGCCGAGCAGCACCAGCGGCGCCCCGGGCGCCGGGCCGTCGCGGCCCTGGTCGTCGCGAAAGCTGCGGCCGTCGAGGTATTGCGCGAAGAACAGCAGCTCGTCGCGGTTGCGCAGGCGGTTCAGGCCCTCGGGGCCGTCGAACAGCGGCGGGGTCGGGTTCGCGGTCAGCA
>CAZECO010000447.1:0-1366 GCA_964510455.1 uncultured Actinomycetes bacterium | reverse complement strand
TCGCCGGTGGCGTCGGCGAACAGGTTGATCTGCTCCTGGGTGACCTCGTGCCAGTCGCTGGTCCCCAGGTGGGTGCCGACCGCCGCCTGCAGCTCCTCGATGCCGTGGAAGACCTTCATGTCCATCAGTCCTTCGGTCCGCCGGCGACGTAGATGACCTGGCCGGAGACGAATCCCGCGCCCTCGCTGACCAGGAACGAGATCGTATGTGCGATGTCCTCCGGCTGGCCGGTGCGACCCGCCGGGATGGTCTGTGCGGCGAACTTCACGAAGTCCTCGAAGGACACGCCGAGACGCTGTGCCGTCTCCTGCGTCATCTCGGTCTCGATGAAGCCGGGGGCGACCGCGTTCGCGGTGATGCCGTACTTGCCCAGCTCGATGGCCAGCGTCTTGGTGAAGCCCTGCAGACCGGCCTTGGCCGCCGAGTAGTTCGCCTGGCCGCGGTTGCCCAGTGCCGACGTCGAGGACAGGTTCACGATCCGCCCGAAGCTCGCCCCCCGCATGTGGTCCTGCACGGCCCGCGACATCAGGAAGGCGCCGCGCAGGTGCACGTTCATCACCGCGTCCCAATCGGTGGTGGTCATCTTGAACAGCAGGTTGTCCCGGATGATGCCGGCGTTGTTCACCAGCACGGTCGGTGCGCCGAGTCCGGCCGCGACCCGCTCCACCGCCTCGGCGACCGCCTTCTCGTTCGAGACGTCCGCGCCGATCGCCAGCGCGCGTCCGCCGGCCTCCTCGATCGCGACGACCACCGGTTCGCAGGCGGCGACGTCGAGGTCGAGCACGGCCACCGCCATGCCGTCGGCGGCCAGCCGCTTGGCGACCGCCGCGCCGATGCCGCGGGCGGCACCGGTCACGATGGCAGTTCGGGATTCGGTCATGCTTGTGCTCCTTGTCTACAGGCCCATGTTCTTGGCGATGATCGTCTTCATGACCTCCGAGGTCCCCCCGTAGATCCGGGTGACCCGGTTGTCCGCGTACAGCCGCGCGATCGGGTACTCGTTGATGTACCCGTAGCCCCCGTGCAGCTGCAGGCAGCGGTCGATGACGCGCGACGAGGTCTCGGTGCAGAACAGCTTGACCGACGCGGCGTCCGCCGGGGTGAGCTCGTCGGCATCGATCGCCTCCACCGCCCGGTCCACCACCGCCTGCATGGCGTCGCAGTCGGCCTGGCAGTCGGCCAGCTCGAACTTGGTGTTCTGGAATGCGGCGACCGGCTGCCCGAAGACGATCCGCTGCTGCGTGTAGGCCTTGGCGAACTGCACCGCCGCCTGCGCCTGGGTGTAGGCGCCCAGCGCGATCCCGAGCCGCTCGCGGGGCAGGTTGCGGCCCAGGTAGTAGAAGCCCATGTTCTCCTCGCCGAGCAG
>CAZECO010000446.1:0-1373 GCA_964510455.1 uncultured Actinomycetes bacterium | reverse complement strand
GGCGCCACTGCGGCGAAGAAGCCCCGCCGCAAGCTCGACCGCCTCGTCGATGCCGGCATCCTGATCGAATCCCTCGCTGAGGGCCGACGAAGGATGTGGCGGGCTCCCGATGTCCTGGATGCGCTGTCGGCCTTCGCCGACCGCGACGGCCGACGGGCGAACCCATGTCGAACCTTGAGCCCGGCATTGACCGCTGCGCTCCCCCTGGCCAGCGGATCCGCATCCCGCGTCCGCGCCGGTCAGGAGCGATCGCCAGAGGCACCGCCGAACGCACACAGCCTCCGGGATGGTGCCGGGCAACGCGTCGAAACTCCGGGCATCCCCACCAAGCTGAGCGCGCGATCCGGGCCAACCCCCAAATACCGACGCATTCCCCAGCAACACCCCCGCCGCCGACACCGGCGAACGGCCCGCGCGAAGGGAGGGCACGCATCCCCGCACCGGTCAGGAGCGATCGCCGGAGGCACCGCCGAAACGCACACCGCCTCCGGGATGGTGCCGGGCAACGCGTCGAAACTCCGGGCATCCCAGAAGGAATGCGACCTCCGTACGTCGTCGACGACGTCGATGAGGCCGCTGCCGCACGCACATGGAGTGCGGGATCGCCCGGTCATGCCACCGCTCCCCCGCCGCCTGCGCCGATAGCCGCGCATCGGGCCACCCTGGGCCACCTGCAGGCCTGCCCCCAACCGACACCCTGACCCCCATGAACGTCAAGCGGTCACGGTGTCGCCCGCGATTCGCGGATCGCAAGCGCCGAACACCCGCAGGTACATTGGGGCGCATGACGGACGCCTTGCAGCACCATCGCGGGCTCCCGGCATCCGCTTACCGGGACCCCCTGATCTTCGCGCTGCTGTCGTTCGCGCTGCCCGGGATGCTCGCCACGATCCTGGTCGGCCTCGGAGCCCTGGGGGTGGGGTGGCTGCCGCTGGACACCGTCCTCTACAACACCGACGTCATCAACACGATCCGGGGCACGACCGCAGGGGTCTGGTTGTCGCGCCTGATGGTCTTCGTAGGCGTCGGCCTCCTGCTGCAGACCTGGCTGGTACTCGGCTCGGACCTGACCTCCGGTCTGCGAATGCGGTTCTCGACCCTGGCGGCGATCTTGGCCGCATGGACGGTGCCCCTGCTCTTCGTGCCTCCCCTGTTCAGCCGAGATGTCTATGCCTACCTCGCCCAGGGGAGGCTCCTGGCTGAAGGCTACGATCCGTACTCCACGGGCGTATCGGAACTGCCCGGGTGGTTCATCGAAGGAGTCGACCCGATGTGGGGGGAGACCCCCTCCCCGTATGGCCCGCTGTTCCTCATGGTGGCCCGCGGGGTGGCGGTGTTCGTCGGCGACCAGGTGTTCCTCGGGGCCATCATGT
>CAZECO010000445.1:0-1381 GCA_964510455.1 uncultured Actinomycetes bacterium | reverse complement strand
ATCTCGCTCAACGTGCCCGATGTCGAGGCGTCGGCGGCCTTCGCCAAGACCCACTTCGGGTATGAGGAGGCGATGGCCGCCGAGGGGTTCGTGTCCCTCCAGCACCCCACGGTGGGCACCAATCTGATCTTCCTCGCCACCGGACTTCCCACATTCAAGCCGAAGGAGATCGCCGGATCGGCGGGTCAAGGGCTGCTGCTGGTGTTCGTCGTCGACGACCTCGACGAGCAGTTCACGCGGATCGAGGCATCAGGGGCCCGCGTCGTGACTCCGCCGGAGACCGAGCCGTGGGGCGAGCGGTTCTGCCAGTTCGCGGACCCCAACGGCCTCATCTGGCAGCTCGTCCAGTGGGTCAGCTGATGCCGAGCTCGCGGGGTCGGAATGCCACGGATCTTGTTCGCCGGGGGCTTGAGCAGCTCAACCCTCAGGCGGGAAGCCGCCCAGCCGGACCAGATTCCCATCGAGGTCGATGATGTGGAACTCCGTCGCACCCCAGGGCTCGTCCTTCGGCAGGCTCAGGACGCCCGGTGCCGGAACCTCAACGCCGTCCCATCGCTCGCGGCAGGCGCGGGCCGCGTCTGGGCTGGGGAACCGCACGTAGCAGGCGACGTCGTTGCTCCAGCGGTCGACCGCCTCGTCGGGCCAGAAGTGCAGCTCGATTGCCAAGCCTTCATGGCGGAGGACGAGGTAGTCGTCCCATCGTCCGCGGACTTCGAACCCGAACCGAGCCCAGAACGACGCTGTCACGGCGAAGTCCGCACTTGGCAGGATCGGGATGGTCTCGACCACGAGGTGAAGTATCCACCGCGCGGGCTGCCGGCAACCGACTTGCGCGGGCATCTGCCTGCGGCGCTGAGAACTCCACCGGACTTCAAGCGAGCCGCAGCACGCCTCTCAGTCTTCCCAGGGGCTCTCGCGCGCTCGGATCTGGGTTCCGCCAGGGCGCTGAAGTGGCGCATTCGGCCAGCGCCGATACTGTCGTAGTCATGATTGGATTTCTCGTTGCCGGCCTGATCATCGGTGCACTGGCTCGCCTTCTCAAGCCCGGGAAGCAGGACCTTGGCATCCTCGCCACGTTGGGCCTCGGGGTTGTGGGCTCCCTGATCGGAGGGACGATCGCCTGGGTGCTGGGCACGGGCTCCATTTGGGAACTCAATGTCCTGGGCTTCGTGTTTGCCATCGGCGCGGCCGTCCTGCTCGTTGGCGCTGCCGAGGCCCTCACCAGCGGGAAAGGTGCTTCTGGCTAGCACCCCGCACCCCGGCCGCGGACCGACGTCTCTCGCGCGGCCTTCCGGCCCACGGGTAACGCACGCCACAAGTGAGGGTATCCGTCCCTGCTCCTGGCGACCCAGCTCAGGCGCCCCCAACGAGCCGAAGCACC
>CAZECO010000444.1:0-1382 GCA_964510455.1 uncultured Actinomycetes bacterium | reverse complement strand
ACTGCAAGGTCGGAGGCCGGTCGGCGGAGGTGCTGGCGCTGGTCAAGGCGGCCGGGTTCGCCGATGCGGTGCATGTCGGCGGCGGCATCGTGGCCTGGGTCAATCAGATCGAGCCGCACAAGCCCAACTACTGATCGGCGGAGCCCTTGCGCCGGCGTCTGCGCACCTGCTATCAGGGTAGAAAGACGTGAGGTGCACCGATGCGGTGGTCAAGTGCTTCCAGGTGGTCCAGGGCGCTGCTGATCATCTCGGCGTCGTTGGCCTGTGCAGTGTGCCTCGCGGGGTGCGGCTCGGAGCCGGATCCGTCGCCGAGCGCATCAAGTCCGGCGCCGACGCAGTCCACGACCCCGCTGGGCGATTCGGCGACCGTGCCCGTGTACTACCTGATCGACACGCCGAACGGACTGCGCCTGGCGCGGGAGTTCCAGCGGACCGAGGAGGCGGCCGGTGCAGCCGTGGCGGCCGTCTCGCGGATGCTGTCCCAGCCCGCCGCGGACCCCGATTACTCCAGCCCGTGGAATGCCGCTGCGCGCGTACGATCGGTTGACGTCTCCGACGATGTGATCCGGGTGGATCTCACGCAGGATGTGCGGGAGGCCAGCGTGGGGGCGGCAGCCGCTGACCTGGCCGTGCAGCAACTGGTCTACACGGTGACGGCGGCGCTGCAGCAGGACCTGCCCGTGGCGCTGTTGATCGAAGGGGAGCCCGCCGGCGAGCTGTGGGGCCATGTCGTGTGGGATCAGCCGGTCAGCCGCGCGCCGGCGTTGGACGTCCGGCTGCTGGTGCAGATCAACGACCCTGGCGAAGGCGTCTCGGTCCCAGCGTCGTTCACGGTGACCGGCGAGGCGGCGACGTTCGAGGCCAACCTGCCGTGGAAGATCCTGGACGGCTCCGGTGCCGTGGTGCAGCAGGGCAGCGGCATGACGGCCGAAGGCCAGACACTTGCGCCGTTCGAGTTCCGCATCGATTTCACCGGCGCCCCGGGCAGCTATGTCCTGCAGATCGAGGAGGACGACCCCTCGGACGGCGAAGGCGGACCGGTGATGATCGACGACAAGTCGATCACGATCGGCTGATCCCGGCGCGTGCTCGCGGCGCCGGCGCAGGCGCGGGGACTGCGTTGGCGCCGCGCGCGTGTCGGTGGCGATAGTCCGCACTGCGGGCGGGCGGGCCGCGTGCTGATGCCGACCTCGCGCCTGTGCCGCACACCAGCCCCCACGACACAGCCGGCGGCGGTGTGAAGGCGGACCAGCGGCTTGTGTCGTACGGGTGTGCTGGACTGGCGGTCGTTCGGGGTTAGTGCCGACACGGTGGCGGGTTGTGCACAGGGGTGCTTGACCAGGGTGTCGAACATATGTACTCTGGGCGTGGCCCGTTGAGAT
>CAZECO010000443.1:0-1402 GCA_964510455.1 uncultured Actinomycetes bacterium | reverse complement strand
CCGCACCTTCTTCAAGCTCACCCCGCCGCTGCGCTCCGAGGACGACCGCATGGCGCTGGTGGCGGCGCTGGCCGAGGGGCTGATCGACGTGGTGGGCTCGTTCCACACCCCGCAGGACGAGGAGGAGAAGCGCCTGCCCTTCGAGGAGGCCGCCGCCGGCGCCGTCGGGCTGGAGACGCTGCTGCCGGCGGCGATGCAGCTCTTCCACGCCGGCCATCTCGGCCTGCCAGCGCTCTGGCGGGCGCTGGCGCTGAACCCCGCGCGCCTGCTCGGCCTCGACGCCGGCCGCCTCGCCCCCGGCGCGCCAGCGGACCTGGTGCTGTTCGACCCCGGCGCCCCCTTCGTGCTCGACCGCGCCACCCTGCGCTCGAAGTCGAAGAACACGCCATATGACCTGCGCCGCATGCAGGGCCGGGTGCTGCGCACCTGGGTCGCTGGCCGGCAGGTGTTCGGCCCGGAGGACGCATGACCCTGGCGCTGGCCTTCGCGCTTGCCTACCTGCTCGGCTCGATCCCGTTCGGCGTGCTGATCGCCCGAGCGCTCGGGCTCGGCGACCTGCGCAAGATCGGCTCGGGCAACATCGGCGCCACCAACGTCCTGCGCACCGGCAACAAGCGCGCCGCCGCGGCGACGCTGCTGCTCGACGCCGCCAAGGGCGCGGCGGCGGTGCTGACGGCGCGGCACTTCGCCGGCGAGACGGCGGCGATGGCGGCGGGCCTCGCGGCCTTCCTCGGCCACCTGTTCCCGGTCTGGCTGGGCTTCCGCGGCGGCAAGGGGGTCGCGACCTTCCTCGGCGTCATGCTGGCGCTGGCCTGGCCGGTCGGCCTCGCCGCCTGCGCCACCTGGGCCGTCGTGGCGGCGGCCTTCCGCTACTCGTCGCTGGCGGCGCTGGCGGCGGCGGCTTCCGCCCCCGTCTGGCTGCTGGTCCTCGGGCCGCGGCAGGCGGTCTGGCTCGCCCTCGCCCTGGCGGCGCTGGTGTTCCTGCGCCACCGCGCCAACATCACCCGGCTGCTGGCAGGGACCGAGCCGCGGATCGGCGTGAAGGGCTGACGGCCGCGGGTCAGAACATGCGATACTTCGCCAGCGGAAGCCCCTCGCGCTCGACCTCCTCCGCATAGGCATCGAGCGCGGCCTGGTTGGCCCCGACCCAGCGTCGGTTCAGCTCGGCCTTGTCGGCCGGCGCTTTCGCATTCTCTTGCTCTTTGGACACGCCTTCACCCCTCCACATACTTCCGCCAGTCGTGCTCCTCGCGAAAGCCCAGCATCTCACGGATCTTGCGGTTGGAGAACAGCGCCTCGTTCTCGCCCATCGGCCGCGTCACCGGGACGCCGGGGAAGAAGCGCGCGATCAGCTCGGCGGTGGGGATGTTCATCCCGTTGGTGTCGTTGCCGGCGTTGAACA
>CAZECO010000442.1:0-1407 GCA_964510455.1 uncultured Actinomycetes bacterium | reverse complement strand
CAGCCCCTCTGTCTCACCCTTCGTCGCGGCAGGCCAGGATCAGCGGCGCCCATGCCTGTCTGATGTATTTCGGCAGGAACATCTCGTTCCACAGGTCCACCAAGAGCGCGCCGTCGACCAGGTCCGCTATGTCTTCCGGCGAGCCCTCGCGCAGCACGATCTCGTACACCGACCTGCGGTCGCTGCGGTCCACCAGGTCGAAAACCTTGCCCACGTGCGACCAGTTCAAATGCAGGGGCAGTTCGAGCCGGCGGAACGCCTTCGCCGGTGATGACTGCGGCAGCACCGACGGCACCCAGGCCGGGCGACCTTGCGGCCCGGTCACGACCCGCCACTGCGGGATCGGAACAGCCACGAGTTCCCAGCCCGCGGCGGCCAGGAGTCTTTGTGCCGTCCGCAGGGTCGGCGTCGTGCGGCCGTTCTCGTACGCCGACAGCGTCGTGCGCGATGTGCCCGCCGCCTTGGCCCATTGCGCCTGCGTCAACCCCGAAGCCTGGCGGACCTGCGCCAACAGGGCCATGCTGAGCACCGCCCTCCATTCTCGAGAACGAGGTATCGAACACGATACGTCCAGATGCTGTGCAGCACAGTGAGCCGAGGCCCCGGAAACCGGTGGGTCACGTCAAGTGACGCTGCTCGCCGCGCCGGGCGGAACGGCCCAAGGTGGCCATCGCCGGGCGGGGTTGCTGCCGCACGAACCCTCACCGCCGTGACACAGGGTTCGCGGGCACCGTGACGCCGAGATCGGACAGCCGCGCGGTGGTGATCCCGCTGGCCGGCGCCGCGGTCACGGCCCTGGCCGGCGGTGGGCCGGCCGTGGCCCTTGCGGTGGTCGCCCCGGCAACTGGGCCAACACGCCATCCAGCGCAGCGGGGGCGCGTGCGTCGGCGTCCCGGGCCACGGGTGGCGGGAGGGTGCCGCCCTTCCGCGGGGCAAGCCCTGCCGCCCGGGTCCAGACTGAAGGCATGGGCCGGTATACGTTCACGGTCAGAATCGTCGCGCCGCCCAGCGCGGTGTACGACCTGTGGACGAATATCGACCGCTCGCCCGAGTGGATCGAAGGCCTCAGTAAGGTCACCGACGTGCACGGGTCGTATGGCGAGACTGGGACGACCTACACCCTCTGGTTCGGTCCTACCCGTAGCCGGTGCGAGATCGCTGAGGCCGATCGGCCGCGGCTCATCCGTTCCAAGTTCCGCAGCATCCAGTTGGCCGGAGAGAGCGAAGCAGTCTTCGAGCCCGACGGTGCCGGCACGAAGCTGACGCAGACGTTCGAGGTCCATGGCCTCATCCCCCGCATCGCTGCTCGCATCTTCGCCACCGGCAGCTATCGCGGCAGCTTCCGGGGCGAACTCGCCACGTTCGTCAGGATCGCGGAGCGCGAATCCGGGCGGTGAGCGTATCCCC
>CAZECO010000441.1:0-1408 GCA_964510455.1 uncultured Actinomycetes bacterium | reverse complement strand
AGCGCAGCCCACCAGGGACCTGCTGGAGCCGAAGGAGCCGGAGATCCACACCTCGTTGGCGTTGGTGCAGTTACGTTTACGCCACGAGGAACTGAATGGCTTCACACCTCTGCGCCCTTGTCTGCCCGTCCACGCGGCGGTTGTGGGCCAGCGCCACGTAGCGGACCACCGACCCGTCCGCGTTCGTCCGGCTCGTGACGCGCAGGTACATGCCCACAAGCGTGACCGTGGACCACACGCCCACCAACCAAGACACGGCCAAGACGTGTGTCCACACAATCCGGCGGTTCAGGCCCCGAAACCGGCCCCGCCGAGCGTGAAACCAGCCCAATCAGCAGCCCGCAAGCCCACCAGCTGCGGAACTCGGGTCCCAGAATCCATGGCTTTTTGGGAAGATCATCTTCCGGAGGACGGACGGAACGACGGAGTTCACCCAATTCTCGACCCCTGGTTCGGCCGCCATGGCGGTCATGATCACGCTGGTCGGCACCGAGCAGTACGGCTTGGAGCTGCCGCAGATCCTGGCGATCGTGGTGCCCGCGTCGCTGCTGGGCGTCGTGGCCTGCTCGCTCGCCATGGCCCGCAAGGGCAAGGAGCTCGCGGACGACGAGGAGGTGCAGCGCAGGATCGCGGCCGGGGAACTGCGTCCGCCCGTGGGGACCGAGTCCGCCGCCCACGACCCCCTGGCCGCCGCCGGACGGCCCAGCGCGCTGATCTTCCTCGGCGGGATCGTCTTCGTGGTGCTGGTCGGGCTGATCGACGACCTGCGCCCCCAGGTTCCGACCGGCGACGGCGGTACCGAGCCGGTGTCGATGTCCACCGTCATCCAGCTCGTCATGCTGACCGTCGCGGTGCTGATCGTGGTGCTGCAGCGCGTCAAGCCGGCCGACCTCGCCCGGCAGGACGTCTTCGGCGCGGGCATCACCGCGCTGATCGCGCTGTTCGGCGTGGCCTGGCTGGCGGACACCTACGTCTCGGCCCACCTCGACGCGATCACCCGGACGCTCAGCGGCACCGTCGAGGACCATCCGGTGACGTTCGCGCTGGCCCTGGGCATCGTGGCGGCGCTGACCACCAGCCAGCCGCGGCCACCAAGGCCATCGTCCCGATCGGGCTGGCCATCGGCCTGCCGGCCACGGCGGTCACCGGGATGTGGACGGCGTGCGGCGCCACGGTCATCCTGCCCACGACCGGCCCGCAGATCGCCTCGGTGCAGTTCGACCTCACCGGCACCACGAAGATCGGCCAGGCCGGCGCGGTGGGGATGCTCGCCACGTCCGCACCGGTCAGGACGAAGCCCCAGTCGTCCCGCGCGATCTTGGGGGCAGCCAGGCAGACCGAACGACGGGATCCATCTCGGGTCGGACCGTGGTCCGGCAGTCTGGAGCATCGATGCCCACCATCATTC
>CAZECO010000440.1:0-1410 GCA_964510455.1 uncultured Actinomycetes bacterium | reverse complement strand
GCGCCGAGCCGGCGTGCGCAGCTGGCCGACAACGCCTACGTCAACGCTGCGCCGGTCACGCCCGAGCGCTCGCGCGGCGCGCTGGAGGCTGTCAACGACACCGTCATCGAGGCCGGCAATGCCGTGCTCGGCGGCGTCAAGGCGGTGTCGGACTTCGTTTCGCCGGGCAACCGGGTTTCGCAGGTCGCGGACCAGCTGATCAAGGACGGTGAATCCAAGCAGAGCGACGTGGTGCAGGCCGAGAAGGCCCGGCTCGCTGCCGAACTGGGGGCTGCCGAGGGTGTCGGCGACGAGGTGACAGCCATGCTCGGCCATGTGGCGCGCAGCCCGCTGCTGGTGCTGGCGCAGACGCTGGGCATGCTCGCTATTCCTGGGTCCACCATCAAGGGTGCGCGCGGCGCGGCGCAGTTGCTCGGCGCCGGCCGGAAGGGTGTGGCGGCGGCCGGTACTGGCGCGGGCGTGGCCACCGGCGCGGCACTTGGCGGCGGCGATGCGGCCGGCACGGCCTACGATCTGGTGCAGGCGATTCCCGACGACGTGCTGGCGAGCAACCCCGAGGCGCGCGCGCTGCTCGACGGCGGCATGGACATGGCGGCGGTCAAGCACAAGCTGGGCGCGCTGGCAGCGCGCGAGGCCAGTGTCGGCCCGGCCGTCGCAGGCGCCGCGGCCGGCGCGGTGGGCGCGGAGCGCGTGCTCGCCGCCGGCGGGCTGAAGGGCAAGGGCCTGCAGAAGGTGCTGGGTGTCGGCGCCGTCGAGGCCGGCACCGAGGCTGCCGAGGAGGGCTACACCCAGTACGCGGCCCGCGATGCGGCGCAGCAGTACGACCCGTCGATCGACCCCAGCAAGGGGGTGGCGGCGGCGGCTACGATGGGCGCCGTGATGGGTGGCGCCACGGGCGGCGGCGTGGCCGCGCTGTCGTCGAATCTGTCCGACGACCCGCTGGCCGAGGTCAAGGCCAAGGCCGCCGAGTCGAACAGCCCGCTGTCGAAGGCGGCCGTGTCCGGCGCCGCGGCGCAGCCGGTGGACGCGCCGACCGCCGACCCCGTGGCGCGCCTGGCTGAACTGGAGGCCATCGCCCAGGGCAGGCCGGCGCAGAAGGTCACGGGCCCCGACGGCAAGCCGGTGACCATCCCCGCCGAGCCGGGCCGCTTCTTCACTGAAGCGGAACAGCAAGAGTACCAGGCCCTGAAGGGCGCGCGCGACGCGACCCCCGGCGCCGTGCGCGACGAGATCGGCGCCAAGGTCGCCGCCATCCAGGAGCAGGTGCGCTCCGGCGGCCTGCTCGATGCGCTGCGCAGCGCCGACGCGCCGGTCGACACCAAGTCCTTCCTGAACGACCTGGCCACGGCCTCGAGCCCGTCGACCCCGGCGCACCGGCGCGAGCAGGCGCTGACGCGGCTGGAGTTCGCG
>CAZECO010000439.1:0-1410 GCA_964510455.1 uncultured Actinomycetes bacterium | reverse complement strand
CTGGCCGACCTCGGCGTGGACGCGTTATGGCTCGGGCCGTTCTTCAGGTCGCCCCAGGTGGACCACGGGTACGACGTCTCGGACTACCGTGACGTGGATCCGCTGTTCGGGACCCTCGCGGACTTCGACGAGCTCATCCGAGCCGCCCACGGGCACGGCATCCGCGTCACCATCGACTTCGTCCCCAACCACACCTCCGACCAGCACGCCTGGTTCCAGGCGGCCCTGGCGTCCCCACCCGGCAGCCACGAGCGCGCCCGCTTCCTGTTCGCCGACGGGAAGGGCGGAGGCCCGCCGAACAACTGGAAGAGCGTCTTCGGCGGACCCTCATGGACCCGGGTGCCGGACGGTCAGTGGTACTACCACCTGTTCGCCCGTGAGCAGCCGGACCTCAACTGGCGCAACCCCGAGGTCCTCGCCGAGTTCCTGGACGTGCTGAGGTTCTGGCTCGAGCGCGGTGTCGACGGCTTCCGCATCGACGTCTCCGATGCGCTGATCAAGGACCAAACGTTCCCCGACACGGCCAGCGGCGAGCCGCTCATCCCCAAGGATGATGCGTCGGGCGTTCACGACATCTACCGGGCGTTCCGCCGCCTGTTCGACTCCTACGATCACGATCCGATGGCCGTCATCGAGACGGGGGCGGCGGATGAGATCGTCGCGCTGTTCCTGCGTCCGGACGAGATGCAGCTGGCGTTCAACTTCCGCTTCGTGAAGGCAGGCTGGCGGGCCGACCGCCTGCGGGAGGCCATCGATGCATCCATCGCTGCAAACGCCGCGGTAGGTGCACCGACGACCTGGGTGATCGACAACCATGACACGCCGCGCTCGGCCACCCGGTACGGCACCCTCATGGAACTCGCCGGAGACTACGTCCCGGGAACCATGAACACCGGCCCGGACGGTCCGGTCGACATCGCACGCGGCCTGCGCCGCAGTCGGGCGATGGCCCTGCTGCTGCTGGCACTGCCCGGCTCGGCCTACCTGTACAACGGCCAGGAGTTGGGGCTCGAGAACGTCGACGACCTGCCCGAGGACGTCCTGCAGGATCCCATCTGGGAACGCTCCGGCCGCACGAACCGTGGGCGCGACGGATGCCGGATCCCGATGCCGTGGGAGGGTGACGCCCCACCGTTCGGCTTCACCACGGGCGAGCCGTGGCTCCCGATACCTGGCGGTTGGCGGTCCAAGACCGTGGCTGCGCAGCAATCCGATCCGAGGTCCCTGCTCGCGCTGTACCGCGACGCGATCGGGGCGCGCCGCAGCCTTCCGCCAGAAGGCCTGGAATGGCTGCCCAGCGATCCCGACGTGCTGCGGCTCAAGCGCGGCACCATGGAGGTCATCGTCAACCTGTCCGGACGTCCTGTCGCCGTGCCCGACGGCACGATCGTGCTGTTCAGCGAAGACCTG
>CAZECO010000438.1:0-1411 GCA_964510455.1 uncultured Actinomycetes bacterium | reverse complement strand
CGGCCGTTGTCAAGCTGTGTGGAGTCATTCGGTCTGGTTTTGTTCGGTTGGTTTGGGCAGGTTGATGCCGACCAGGCCTGGGGGTGCCGGGGTGGTGGGGCGCTGGCGGAATCGTTCGGGGTGCTTGTTGTAGTAGGCCTGCTGGGCGTGGTCGCGCTGCTGCCACAGGGTGCGCCAGGTGCCGTTGTGGACCTCGTCGGGGGAGAACAGGGCGATGCCGGAGTGCTTGTGGTTCTGGTTGTACCAGGGCACGTAGCGGGCCATGTGCGCGGTGGCCTGCTCGATGGTTTCGAACGTGCCGGGGTAGTTGGGCCGGTACTTCATGGTGCGGAACTCCGACTCCGAGAACGGGTTGTCGTTGGAGACCCGCGGCCGGTTGTGGGTCTCGGTGATGCGCAGCCCGGCGAGGAGGTCCTTCAGCAGGCTGGAGCGCATCGCCGGCCCCGAATCGGCGTGCACGGCGCCGGGCTGCCCGTGCTCGGCGAACGCGGTCCGGAACATGTCCACGGCCAGCTCGTCGGCCTCCCGGTCCTCGACCCGCCAGCCGACCAGTTTGCGGGAGTAGATGTCGATGATCGAGTACGCCTTGAACGCCGAGCCCCGCCACGGGGTGCGCAGGTCGGTGATGTCCCAGCTCCACACCTGGCCCGGGGCGGTGGCCACCAGCACCGGCGCCGCCCGCGGGGTGGTGCTGGTGGTGCTGGTGCTGCTGCGGGTGGGGACCACGGGCCGTTCGGACTGGTCGGGCATGTCCGCCGCGATCCGCCACCACGACCGGCGGGAGGCCAGCATCACCCCGTCGTCCCACGCGGCGGCGAACGCGTGGTCCACCGACACCTCCTCCCGCCAGGCGGCGGTGATCCGCTCGGCGACCTGCGCCCGGTCGGCGCCGCTGATCCGCGACCGGTAGGCCCGGTCCTTCTGCGGCACCGGCTGCTCGGCCCGTGGCCGGGGGGCCTGCCGGTAGTGCCAGGTCGACCGGCCCAGCCCGGCGATCGCCAGCGCCCGCCGCTGCGAACCGGTCGCCGCGGTCAGCTCGACGACGAGCCCGTTGTCGGCGGCGAGGAACTCCGCGGAACGGTCGAGTCCGGGGTGGCGCCGGGCTCTTGCTCGCTCATCTGATGCAAGAGCCCGATAGCTTTTCCCAGCGCCTCGTTGGTCTGCTCGAGCTCACGCACCCGCGCGGTCAGCCCGGCGACCTCGGCCTCGTGCGCGGCGCGCTCGGCGGCGCGCTGCCGCTCCAGCGCCGTCCGCTTCCCCGGTGGGATCGTCACCCCACCACCATCCCGCGGGATCAGCCCCCGATCCAGATCACCCTCGAACACAGCCGACCGCCACCGCTCCAACCGCCGCCGCGTCACACCGCGCGCCGCCAGCCAGCTGCCCTTCTGCCCGTGCGGCTGCAACTGGT
>CAZECO010000437.1:0-1413 GCA_964510455.1 uncultured Actinomycetes bacterium | reverse complement strand
TACTGCTCAATCCAACTCGCACCGACTTCGTAGTTGGAACCCGTACAGATTCAGTCGAAGCCTTCCGGCATCAAGTCGAGTGGGAGCCGCAACGACTCGACCTCGAAGTGCGGCTTGCCTCGAAAAAGAAGAGAGAAGATCAACTCGTCGCCCTCGATATGGTAAGCATGCGCTAGCACGGTGAAATACCGCCCATCTCGGAGTTCGAAGCTCCACAGCACCGGATTACCAGCCAGTTCGTGTGCTCCGCGAACCTCTCGCATCCCATGACCATTTTCCAAGTGATTCACAAAAATCCCAGGTATCGTTCCCCCATCTCAATAGCCCTCGCAGCATCCGGATTACTTGAGATGGTCCTTTGCGGTGAGCGCGGAGCACCAACAAATGTCTCCTGGTCGAAGTCGTAGAGATACGTGTCGCGGCCCATCTGCAAATGCAATTGGCCCGGACGAACGCCTGGGGCAGGGTTCTCCACGTCTATGCGATACCCACGCTCGGACTTCATGAGCGTCCTACTCGTCAACTGTGTGCCGTCAGCACCCAGCATACGGGGGGTGCCGCACTCGTTGTGGACGAGGATGGCGTCGTTGCCGACGTGGTAGGTGTGGATGCCCTCCACGCTCAGGTTGTAGGCGCGGCCGTTGTGGGCGGTTGCGAGGCGGAGGCGCAAGACTTCGACGCCGCGCCCGTCGGCCCTCGAGCAGGCCACGCCCACATGGCCCGCTACGTGCCCTGGTACAACCAGAACCACAAGCACTCCGGCATCGCCCGGTTCTCCCCCGACGAGGTCCACAACGGCACCTGGCGCACCCTCTGGCAACGGCGCGACCACGCCCAGCAGGCCTGCGCCCCGAACGATTCCGCCAGCTCCTCACCACCCCGGCACCCCCAGGCCTGGTCGGCATCAACCTGCGCAAACCAAACGAACAAAACCAGACCGAATGACTCCACACAGCTTGACAACGGCCGGGCTGAGTGGGTTCCCTCTTGTCGCGGGCGATCCGCCCCCTGAACGGGTGCAAAGCCCCCCAGCGGGTGCATCCTCGGGGGCGATCCGCCCGCGCAACCCCAGCGGGTGCGTTCTCCGGGGCGCTCCGCCCACGCAACGGGTGCAAACCGGCAGCGGGTGCGTCTGGCGCGCCCGCCGGCGGGAACTGCCGCCGGCGACGTACCCCCGCGCTGCAGCCCGCGCTCTTGCGCGCCGGCCGCGCCGACCCTGGAATCCGCAGCATGCGAGTGCGGCCGATGCCCCGACACACGCCGACGGGAGCGGCACGCCAGCCAGCCTCCCGCGCACCAGCCCCGCGCACCCCCGCCCGGGGCTCCCCGCCGGATTCCGAATCGCCGCATCTCCGCGTACAGCCGAGCCCCGACCCCGCCTAGACATCACCGGCGGCCGCCCGCCACAGTGGA
>CAZECO010000436.1:0-1414 GCA_964510455.1 uncultured Actinomycetes bacterium | reverse complement strand
GATCGTCATCGACTCGTTCATACCCACCATCGTACCCCGCCGTTGGTCACTTACAAGCCGATAAATGACCACCTAGGGACCTCCCTGCAAGCCTGACCGTCGCAACTGCGCGCAGAGCAGATTGGCACGATCCCGAGAGCGGCACACCAAGTCATGGTCGATCCATTCGACCCGGGCCTCGCCGCCGAGGCGCACCGCCAGTCCGCACTCGTTGCTGCCGCCGGTCGCCCTCCGAGTCAACGCCGCCCACCGGCGCACAGCTCGACGCGATCGCGCGACTGCTGCTGCTAGCCTTGGCTTGGCCGTACGACGAATGAAGGAGGTGGTACCCGTGAACACGACATGGGCGCTCCTCTCAGGAGTCACGGTCGGGCGGTAGGTCGTCCGGGAGCGCGTTCAAACCGCACTCCCGAAAGGCACGACCATGCATTTCACTTCTGATCACCGTCCCGACGTTGGCCTGATCGAACGCCACTTCTCGCTCGGCGAGGTCCCCGGCATCCTCTGGATGCCTGAGAACGCGACCGGAGCAGTTCCGCTCGTCCTGCTCGGGCATCCCGGTGGACTCCAGCAGATGTACCCGCGCCTTCTGGGGCGGGCGCGGCAAGCCGTTGCTGACGGCTTCGCTGCGGCCAGCATCGAACTTCCCGGCGGCGGTGGCCGCCCCCGGATCGCCGCGCTGGAGGAGGCGCGCGCCGACCTCCGCCAAGCGATCCAGGCTGGCGAGCCAGTCAGCGCGGACATCATCGATCGACTCGTCCTGCCGCTGGTCGACCAGTCGGTTCCCGAGTGGCGGGCCGTCCTCGATGCACTCCTGGCATTGCCGGAGATCGGCGGCCCGGTTGGATTCTCGGGTGGTGTCATCTCTATCGGTGTCCGGCTGGCTGCCGTTGAGCCACGCATCGTCGCTGCCGTCCTGTTCGCCGGGAGTTTCATCCCGCGCGCCATCGTCGAACAGGCTCGCGGGGTCGAGATTCCGGTCTACGTCTTGCTGCAGTGGGACGACGAGTTCAACGACAGGCAGGCAGCACTCGACCTGTTCGACGCCTTTGGGTCCACGGAGAAGACGCTGGAGGCAAACTTGGGCGGTCACACCGGGGTACCCTCCTTCGCCGGAGCGGGGGCGGGGAGGTTCTTTGCACGGCATTTGAGCTCGTAGCTCGTTGTCATCGGGCGGTTGCAACTCCGCCTCGACTTTGCCGCGGCCATCCCGGCCCGGGATGGAGCTGGCGTCGCTTGTTGCCCATCACGACGGCGCCGTTCCTAGCCGGATTCGGGTACGGGTGACGATCCCAGTAACCCTGCCGCGCGGCGATGACCGCCCGGACCGCGGTGACGCCACCTACCGCGCTATCAAGCGGTACGAAGGCGAAGCGACCCAGCGAGCGGCGGCAGCCGTCGTTCGAACTTGTCG
>CAZECO010000435.1:0-1424 GCA_964510455.1 uncultured Actinomycetes bacterium | reverse complement strand
GGCACGGGGTGGTAGGCGTCCTGAGGGGGTACCGCAGCCGAGACCTTCCGGTCCGGGAGCTGGACGTGGCGCGGCGCGGGCTGCTCGTAGGGGATCCGGCTGAGAAGATGGGTGATCAGGTTGAGTCGGCCGCGCTTCTTGTCGTCGGTGACCGCGACGAACCACGGTGCCCACGCTGTCGTGGTCGCCGTGAGCATCGCGTCGCGGGCTTGCGTGTAGTCGTCCCACTTCGCATAGGACTTCAGGTCCATGTCGGTGAGCTTCCACACCTTGCGAGGATCGTCGATGCGACCTGTGAGGCGGCGGGTCTGCTCCTCCGGGCTGACCTCCAGCCAGTACTTGATCAGGATGATGCCCGACTCGACCATGGCCTTCTCGAAGTCGGGTGTCAGGTTCAGGAACCGCTTGACCTGCTCCGGTGGCGTGAAGCCCATGACCGCCTCTACCCCGGCGCGGTTGTACCAGCTGCGGTCGAAGATCACGATCTCTCCGGCAGCCGGGAAGTGCGCCACGTACCGCTGCACATACATCTGCGACTTCTCCCGGTCGCTCGGGGCGGGCAGGGCCACGACCCGGAACACCCGCGGACTCACCCGTTCGGTGATGGCCTTGATAACCCCGCCCTTGCCTGCGGTATCCCGGCCCTCGAGCACGATGCACACCTTGGCGCCGGTCGCCTTCACCCATTCCTGCAGGGCGACGAGCTCGGCGTGCAGGAGGCGCAGCTCCTTCTGGTACTCCTTCTCCGGCATCCGCGGCTTCGGCTCGGCGGCCCGGGCGCCGGCCTTGGCCGTAGGGCGGGCCTTCCCGCCACCCTTCCCCTTCTTCGCGTTCTTGGCGCTCGGCTTGGCTTCCGTGGCCATCTCAGGTCCTCTCCTTGGCGAGGCAGGTCCTCGACCGCTCTGGGCGAGCGCCTGGACCGGGTCGATTGCCAGCGGTACGGCGGACACGTGCCATCGGCGGGGATCTTGCTCAGCTCGATGGTAGTCGTGACGGGCAGCGCAAACTCGGTGAAAGCCGCCCATCTGTCCTCCGGTCGGGAGGGGTTCCGCGGCACATGCTGAATGGACGGCCGGCGGACGGCCACGATGGTGACCAGGGTCGGGATCGACAGGGTCTTCGCTGCGCCGTGGTCCCGGAGGACACTTGGATGCGGTGAACGGGAGCCGTCGTAGTTCCATGAGAACTTGGCCGTCGGGTTTGGCCGTAGGTCAAATCCCTTGGCCTTCTGTGCAACTGGTGGTGGAGATGGATGTCCGCTGTGCTCTTCAGATCCGCAGTTGCCGTTGGTCCCGAAACGCGGCAGTTGAGGACAGGGTTCAGGAGGTTCTGCGGCCCTCCATAACCCAAGCCGACAAGCGGAACGGGAGGTCAAGTCCTTCGAGGTGGTGTTTCGGTTCGGCGTGATTCCTTCGGTTGGGGGT
>CAZECO010000434.1:0-1431 GCA_964510455.1 uncultured Actinomycetes bacterium | reverse complement strand
GGGGCTTCGGATTTGAGCGGGGTGTAGGGGGTTTTGGCTGACGGGGTCGTGTCGTTGCGGGGTGTGGGGCAGGGGTCCTGCCAGTGTCGGTTTCGACCAAGAACCCGACCGGGAGGACCCCTGTGGAAAGCGACCCTATCCGAATCTGCCAGATCCTCGTAGGGCTGCCCGATGTGGCGGTGCTGGGCGTGGACGATCCGCCGGGCGGCCTGCCGTTGACCGTGCATGTGGAGTCAACAGCCGGGCCGGCCCGCTGCCCGCGGTGCGGCGGGCCGGGGTGGGTGAAGGACCGCCCGGTGGTGGTGCTGACCGACCTGCCCGCGTTCGGCCGGCCGGTGCGGCTGGCGTGGCACAAGGTCCGCCGGACCTGTCCGGACACCGGATGCCCGCAGGGGTCGTGGACCTGCGCCGACGACCGGATCGCCGCGTCCCGGTGCACGGTGACGCACCGGGCGGGGCGGTGGATGACCGAGCAGGTCGGGCGGGCCCGCCGCGCGGTGGCCGCGGTGGCCCGCGAGCTGGGCTGCGACTGGCACACCGTCAACGACGCCATAGTGGCCTACGGCGCGCTGCTGGTCGACCACCCCGCCCGGATCGGCCCGGTCGCGGCGATCGGGCTGGACGAGACGCTGTTCAACCGCACCGGGCAGTACCGCGCGCAGCAGTGGGCCACCACCATCGCCGACGTCGGCAACCACCGGCTGATCGACATCACGCCCGGCCGGGACACCGGGTCGGTGATCGGCTGGCTGGCGCAGCGCCCCCAGGCGTGGCTGGACGCGATCGCGGTGGGCACCCTGGACATGGCTGCCACCTACCGGTCGGTCTACCGGCTGGTGCTGCCCGACGCCGTCCTGGTGGTGGATCCGTTCCACCTGGTGAAACTGGCGAACACCTGCCTGGACAAGGTCCGCCGGTCGGTGCAGAACACCGTCCTGGGGCACCGGGGCCGCAAGGACGACCCGCTCTACCGGGCCAGGCGGCTGCTGACCAAGGCGCACGAGAGGGTCGACGACAACGGCAGGGCGAAACTCGTCGGGCTGCTGGCCGCCGGCGACCCCGACGGGCACGTGGCCGCCGCCTGGCAGGCCAAAGAGGCCGTCCGCACCCACTACGCGATGCCCGACCAGGACACCGCCGAGGCCTTCCTGCGGGCCCTGTCCGACGACCTGCGAGGCCCCGACCGGCACCCGGAGACCCGCAAGCTCGGCCGCACCCTGAACGCCTGGTTCAAAGAGATCGTGGCCTGGCACACCCACCGCGCCTCCAACGGGCCCACCGAGGGCCAGAACAACCTGATCAAAGCGACCAAACGCGTCGGCTTCGGATTCCGCACCTTCCGCAACTACCGCATCCGCGTCCTCCTCGACGCCGGAGGCTGCGACTGGAACCTCCTACCAACCCTCACACCCCGCTGAAATCCGAAGCACC
>CAZECO010000433.1:0-1437 GCA_964510455.1 uncultured Actinomycetes bacterium | reverse complement strand
GCGGCGCTTGGCCACGGCTGTAGGGCGCCGCGCATCGGTGAGGCGCGCGTGGCGCTCCAGCACTTCGGCGAGGTCGGCGCGGATATGTGCCAGGTCGAGGTTCTGTTCGTCCTGCGGGCCGCTGCCGTCGACCTCGGCGGGTTCGATGAACAGCAGCGCCTGGCCTTCGCCCAGGGCGTCGCCGGGTTGCGCGGCGAGCACGCGGACGATGCCGCTGTGGCTGGCCTTGACCACGAACTCCATCTTCATCGCTTCCAGCACGGCGATGGCCTGGCCGGCGGCCACCGCATCGCCCTCGGCCACGTCCAGGCTGACCAGCACGCCGGTGCTCGGCGTGTTCAGGGGCAGGGTACCGGGCGGTGCGTCGACGCTGCGTTGCGCCTGGCTGGCAGTGGTGGCGCTGGCGGCGAAGTAGTGGTGCGGGTGGGCTTCGCCCTGGGCACCGAGCAGCTCGCCCAGGTGGCTTTCGACGAAGCGGGTGTTGACCCGGTTGGCCTGGACTTCTTCGCGTTGCAGCAGGTTCTGCAGCAGGTGCAGGTTGCTCGCCACGCCTTCCAGGCGGAACTCGCAGAGGGCGCGATAGACCCGACGCAGGGCGGCAGGGTAGTCCGCGCCGTGGGCGATCAGCTTGGCCAGCAGCGAGTCGTAGCTGGGGCTCACCGGGTAGCCGGCATAGCCGTAGCCATCCACCCGCAGCCCGGGGCCGCTGGGTGGCTGGTAGGCGCCGAGGGTGCCGACGGCGGGGCGGGTGCTGCCGTCGGCGTGCAGGGTTTCCAGGTTGATCCGCAGTTGCACGGCGCAGCCGTTGAGTGCCGGTGGCTGCAGCAGGCCGAGCTCGGCCAGGGACTGGCCGGCGACCAGCTTGAGCTGGGTGTGCAGCAGGTCGACGCCGGTCACCTGTTCGGTGACAGTGTGCTCGACCTGTACCCGTGGGTTGGCTTCCATGAAGTAGAAGCGCCCCGGCTGCTGCTCGTCGAGGAGGAACTCGAAGGTGCCGATGCCCTGGTACTTCACCTCGCCGGCCAGTTGCAGGGCGGCGGCGATGATCGCCTCGCGCACGCCGGCATCCAGGCCGGGGCTGGGGGCGATCTCGATGAGCTTCTGGTTGCGCCGCTGCAGGCTGCAGTCGCGCTCCCACAGGTGGCTGACCGCGCCCGAGCCATCGCCGAGCACCTGCACTTCGATATGCCGCGCCTGGCTGACCAGCTGCTCGACGTACAGCGCGCCATTGCCGAAGGCGGCCTGGGCTTCCGACTGGCAGCGCGCATAGGCTTCGGCCAGTTCGCTGTCGGCCAGCACCGCACGCATGCCACGGCCGCCACCACCGGCCAGGGCCTTGAGCATCACCGCGCCGTGCTCGGCGAGGAAGGCGCGAGCCTGCTCCAGGCTCACCGCGTGGTTGATGCCGCTGACCAGCGGCACCCCGCAGCGCTCGGC
>CAZECO010000432.1:0-1438 GCA_964510455.1 uncultured Actinomycetes bacterium | reverse complement strand
AGTTGAGTCCAGGGACGTGGTGTAAGAGTTGATCTTGTTTCGGCGTGGTGCCGCAGTTGGAAAGCGGTCACCGCGTGACCCTCGGAGAACCAAGCCATTGGATCTCTTGAGAGGAACAGCACGATGACCGCGAACAACCACAGTATCGACCTGTCCGGGTTCCTGGACGAGCACCTGGCACAGGCGTCCCCGGACCTGCTGCGCGCCATGCTGAAGAGCTTCGCCCAAGCGCTGATGGGCGCTGAGGCGGAGGCCATCTGCGGGGCCGGCTACAACGCCCGTTCCGAGGATCGGACCAACTACCGCAATGGCTACCGGCAGCGCCGGTGGGACACCAGGGCCGGCACCGTCGACCTGGAGATCCCCCGGCTGCGGCAGGGGTCCTACTTCCCCGACTGGCTGCTGGAGAGGCGGCGGCGGGCGGAGTCCGCGCTGGTGACCGTGGTGGCCACCAGCTACCTGCTGGGGGTCTCCACCCGCCGGATGGAGAAGCTCGTGGCCACCCTCGGGATCACCGGTCTGTCCAAATCGCAGGTCTCCCAGATGGCCGCCGACCTGGACGGGCAGGTGGAGGCGTTCCGCACCCGCCCGCTGGACAACGGCCCCTACACGTTCGTCGCAGCGGACGCCCTGACCTTGAAGGTCCGCGAAGGCGGGCGGGTGGTGAAGGTCGCCGCGATGGTGGCCACCGGCGTGAACGCCGAGGGCTACCGGGAGGTGCTGGGCCTGCAGCTGTCCACCAGCGAGGACGGCGCCGGGTGGCTGGCGTTCTTCCGGGACCTGGCTGCCCGCGGCCTGGCCGGGGTGCGGCTGGTCACCAGCGACGCCCACGCCGGTCTCGTGGCCGCGACCGGCGCCACCCTGCCCGGAGCGAGCTGGCAAAGGTGCCGCACCCATTTCGCGGCGAACCTGATGTCGGTGACCCCGAAATCGTCGTGGCCGTGGGTGAAGGCGCTGCTGCACTCCATCTACGACCAGCCAGACGCGGCCTCGGTCCACGCCCAGTTCGACCGGGTCGTCGCGGCGCTGGGCGAGAAGCTGCCCGCCGTCGCCGAATACCTCGACGAGGCCCGCGGCGACATCCTCGCCTTCACCGCGTTCCCCAAGGACATCTGGAAGCAGATCTGGTCCAACAACCCCAACGAGCGGCTCAACCGGGAAATCCGCCGCAGGACCGACGTCGTCGGCATCTTCCCCAACCGCGAATCCGCCATCCGCCTGGTCGGGGCGGTCCTGGCCGAGCAGCACGACGAATGGGCCGAGATGCGCCGCTACATCGGCCTGGACATCCTGTCCCGGGCGCGCCTGGCCATCATCGACGGCGGCAACGACACGAGCATCCCGGAGGTCGCCTCAGACCACGCCCTCAGCGCATAACATCAACCCACCGAGGGTCACGAACCAAGACGTTCGTACACCACCCCGATGGACTTGACCT
>CAZECO010000431.1:0-1443 GCA_964510455.1 uncultured Actinomycetes bacterium | reverse complement strand
GGCGGTGCGCTTGCCGTTGCGGGTCTGGAGCATGAAGAGTTTGCCTTCCTGGACGGTGAATTCGATGTCCTGCACGTCCTTGAAGTGTTTTTCGAGGAGCTGGCGGACCTTGAGCAGCTCGGCATACGGCTGCGGCATTTTCTTTTTCAGGTTGGCCACCGGTTCGGGTGTGCGCACGCCGGCGACGACGTCTTCGCCCTGGGCGTTGATGAGGAACTCACCGTAGAACTCGTTGACGCCGTTGGCCGGGTTGCGGGTGAAAGCGACGCCGGATCCCGAGGTTTCGCCGGTGTTGCCGTAGACCATGGCCTGCACATTGACGGCGGTGCCCCACTCGGCCGGGATGTTGTATTTGCGGCGATAGACGATCGCGCGGTCGTTCATCCACGACCCGAAAACCGCGCCTGCGGCGCCGAGGAGCTGCTCCCAGGGGTCGTTCGGAAAGCTTTTGCCGGTGCGCGCTTTCACCAGCTTCTTGAAGCGGGCGACCAGTTCCTTGTAGTCATCGACGGTGAGGTGCGCGTCATCGACCTCCTCCTCGTGGTGGTCGTGCTTGAGCTGGTGGATCACCACCTCGAAGGGCTCATCCTCTTCGCCCTCGCGTTTTTGCACGCCCATGACGACATCGCCGTACATCTGGATGAAGCGGCGGTAGCAATCCCAGGCAAAACGTTCGTTGTCGGTGGCCTTGGCCAGGGCGAGGACCGTCTGGTCGTTGAGGCCGAGGTTGAGCACCGTGTCCATCATGCCCGGCATCGAGTCGCGGGCGCCGGAGCGGACGGCGACCAGCAACGGCATCTTCGTGGTGTCACCGAATTTGGTGCCCATGATCTTTTCCATGTTGCGGATGCCGGCCGCGATCTGCGCCTGGAGTTCGGCGGGGTAGGACTTCTTGTGGGCGTAAAATACGTGCAGACCTCGGTGGTGATCGTGAAGCCGGGAGGCACGGGCAGCCCGATGCGCGTCATCTCGGCGAGGTTCGCGCCTTTGCCGCCGAGCAGCGCCTTCTGCGATCCGTCGCCATCCGCCTTGCCGGCGCCCCAGGTGTAGACGTACTTCGTGGACTTGCCGCCCGCTTTCGCGGCGGGCTTCTTGGCGGCTTTCTTCGCAGGCATGGTGTGGGTCGCGGTTGGTGCGTGGTTGGTTGAGATTCCCTCGGCGGCAGCGGCCTCGCCACGGGCGATGCTGGGTCCGGCCCCCGGGAAAGAGAGCGCGGAGTCTAGTGCTTTCCCCAAGCCAGTCAAACCGGGAATTGGGTTTGGGGGGCATTGGTCATTCGCTGCTCGTCGATGTCCGCGATCGCCCCCGACCTCTGACCCCCTGACCTCTGACCTCTGACCTCTACCCCGAACCCCGAACACTGAACCCCGAACACTGAACACTGAACACTGAACCGTGAACCGTGAACCGTGAACCGTGAACCGTGAACCGTGAACCGTGAAC
>CAZECO010000430.1:0-1446 GCA_964510455.1 uncultured Actinomycetes bacterium | reverse complement strand
TCCAGGACGTGCTCACGATCGTCGGCGTGTCCGATGTAAAGTACACGCGGGATTCAGTCATGAATGAAATCCCGACTCTCACCAATTCCGGTGGATCTTGCCCTTCTGCTATGTCATCGACCACGGTTGTTTCGGATTCGGTGACGCGGTCGGTGGCCAGATCGATCTGGTTGTTGCCATCGCGGTCGACGGCCGAGCGGAAGCGCTCGCCCCGCGCATTGTAGGCGTAAAGAGTCGTCACGCCGTCGGGATCGACCTGGCGGAGAAGCTGGTTGGTGGTGGTGGAGTACACGGAGACAGTGTCGGCAAAATCACTCGCCCCCAGACTCTGGCGGGAGAGGACCAGCCGTCCCGCCAGATCCGTGTACGAGGTGCCCCTCTCCGTGGTCGCCCCGCCGGAACTCAAGGCGATGCGGGCCACCGTCAATCCGTAGCGGCTGGCGGAGCCGATCGACCAGGTGCCGTACTCATAGCGGGTGTCGGCCACGGCGGGGCCGGAAACTTCGTAGAGCGAGCCGTCGCCATAGGTAATGGTCGAGGAACTGGTGTTCTCGGTATCCGATATGGGCCGTGTTTCCGTGACTTTCAATTTGCCGTCGGTGAGGGCCTCATACGCGATGGTGGTCGGTTCCATCGCCCCCACATTGATGCCATCGGCATCGGGTGTGAGGACTTCGATGACACGGCCTGCCGTGTCGCGTTTCGTGATGTTCACGGCCGCCCCGCCACGGGTACGGGTGATGACCGTGCCGCCGAGTTCGGTTTCGCCACTCATCCGCCGTGCATAGGAATAAGTCGTCTCGATGGCGGCGGACGTGCCGAAAAACTCCGTCACGCTGGTGGGGCGCTTGAGCACGTCCTGCTCGTATTTCGTGACGCGGCCGTCGGTGTCGCGGCTCTGCTCCAGGCCACAGCAGCCGTAGGTCCAGGTGGCGTATTCGCTCGAGTTGCCGTTATAGGTGATTTTTGTCGGGCGGCCGTGGGCGTCCACATCGGTAAGCGAAACCTTCCAGGAGGAGGTGAGAAGACCCGATGAGACATCCGTGACGGCGTGCTCCATCTGGAACCCCTGGCGGTTGTAGGTGGACTCCACCTTGGTATGAAATGAGTCGCCCCCGCCGGTGCGCCATCCCGATTTGACCGTGTGCTCGACGGTGCCTCCGCCCAGCGACTCGTAATCGTACGCTGTCAGGGTGTTGTCCGGATAAAGAATCTCTTTGAGCCGGAACCGCTTGTGCGCGTCCTCGGAAACGCCGTAGTACTTGCGGACGATGGTGCAATTGTTGGCGTCCGCGGCGACGGTCTGGGTGACGGTGATATCGGTGGTGCTGGCGGTGACGACATTGGCGACGTAGGAGAGGGTCTGACTGCCGAGCGAGAGGGTCTGGACAATGTAGCGCTCGGGGAAGTCCAGGCGGTTCATCCCGCTGACGGTGGGAAGCGGCA
>CAZECO010000429.1:0-1452 GCA_964510455.1 uncultured Actinomycetes bacterium | reverse complement strand
GAGCTGATCGCCGAGGGCCTGCCGGTGCTGCCGGTGAACCTGATGAGTTCGGTGAAGATGCGCGAATCGCACCAGGCCTGTGTGCCGCTGGTGTTCATGGATCGCGGCCACAAGCTGACCCAGCAGTTCATCGAGCTGCATACCCTGCTGGAAAGCTGAGTTCGCCGGGCTTGAGTAGGGTGGACATGCCGAAGGCTTGTCCGCCGCATCGCCGCAAGGGTGGACAAGCCTTCGGCATGTCCACCCTACGATTGCCCTAGCGCACCACGAAGATGTCGCAGGGCGCCTTGTGCAGGAAGTGCTGGGCCAGGCTGCCGAGCAGCGCCTGGGACAGGGCGCTGCGCCCGTGGCAGCCGAGCACCAGCAGTTGCGGCTGGCGCTCGCCGAGGCATTCCTGCAGGCCGCGCTGGATGCCGCCGAGCTTGATCTCGTGGCTCAGGCTCGGGCTGTCGGGGGGCAGCAGCTGAGTTTCGTCGTGAATCAACTGGTCGATCAGCGCGCGCTGGGTCAGCAGTTGCGCATCGGCGTGGCCCTGGTCCTTCTGCGGCTCGAATACATGCAGCGCATGCACCTTGGCTGTGCCGGGCAGCATGCGGCAGGCCTGGTTCAGCGCGGTGCAGGCGCACAGCGAGAAGTCCAGGGCCGAGACGGCGCTGCTGTAGGGGGTGTCCTCGTCGCGGGCGACCAGCAGCAGCGGCACCGTGCAGCGCCGGGCGATACGGTCGAGGGTGGTGCCGGAGAAGAATTCGTGGCGCTGGTGCTGGGCGCCGAGCACCAGCAGGTCGGCACCGAGCAGTTGCACCTGCTCCAGCACCGCGTCGGCGGGCTTGCCCTGGCACAGCTTGAGCTCGCTGCCCGGCGGGGCGAACTGGGTCAGGCTGTTGTCGAGGCTGTGCTGGACCCGCTCCTGCTCCATCTGGCTGAGGCGGCTGTCGAGGACATGTAGCAGGGTCAGGCGGGCATTGTGCTGCTGGGCCAGTTGGGTGGCGCGGCGTAGGGCGAGGTCGGCGGTGCTGCGTAGGTCGTGGGCAATAAGGATGTGTCTGATCATCTGCTGTCCCCTTGGCGCAGCGAGTGTTCGCGGCGCGGTGAAACCTCTGTGGGTTCTTAATCTGACCTCTTTAGATAGACCTGCTTTTGACCTAGGGCAAGCCCCGTGCGTCAGTGCTTGCGTAATTGATACAGGCCACAGCTTTCTGCCACCACTTCGCCACTGCCGTCGCGCAGTTGCAGTTCGAGCCGGTACTCGGCCTTGCCCTCGCGTTCGGCCTCGGCCTGGATGCGCTCGATCTCCTCGGCGCTCAGGCTGGCCTCGACCAGGATGTCGCTGCTGGCCGGGCGGCGAAAGCGCAGGCTGATGTCCTTGATGATCGGATAGAAGCGCTGGGTGTCGAAGCTGGTGAGGAACAGCGCGCCGCCGGCGCGCAGGTCACCCTGGCGGAGGTGCCCGGC
>CAZECO010000428.1:0-1455 GCA_964510455.1 uncultured Actinomycetes bacterium | reverse complement strand
CGCCCGGAAGGACGCGGCATCACCAGCGGGCCGCAAGCGGCACGTCAGACATCTGAGCCGTCTTCTTCGCCGCCGTCCCAGGTGCTGAAGGCGCCCTCGAGTTGCCCGATCATCGCAGGGAGATCATCGACAGCCGTCGCTACCAGGGCCGTGACTTCGATGTCCCCGTAGCCGTGAACGATACGGTTGCGCAGCCGGGTTGCCGGACGCCGCACGATCTGGGTGGGCGTCTTTTGCTTCGACAGAGATCTGGCTGGCAGCCTCCCCGAGCACAGTAGAGCGCCGCAAGAGCGCCAGCGCCGCAGAGCTTCGGCTTCGCCCCCTCGGCAGTGCGATCACCGACCAGGTCCGGTTCGCCACGGCCGCGTCGCGCATCGCTCGCCAGGAGCTCACGCCGCATGGAACGACTGCACCTCGGCGAGCACCCGCTCGCGGATGTCAGTGTTGATCGACTTGCGAGCGACGAGGTCGACGGGGCGGCCGCAGGTGGCTGCGAGCTCGGCCTCAAGACAATAGAGACAGAAGCCCAAGCGGGCATTCGGCTCAGGACGTAGAGCAGGTCGACAGATCACCTGGACCCGTAGCCTGAGGCGCCACCTCGTCATCGGTGTGTGATGCGGGAGCCCGGGCCTATGTGTGCGCGGCGGGATGGCGGATCGGCGCGGATGCGTCGAGGGCTCCCGACCGGCCAGCGGTGCGTAGGTGCGGCTCTACACCTTCGCGCCGCGCAGCCGCAGGGCGTTGACGACCACTGAGACGCTGGACAGGCTCATCGCGGCGGCGGCGATCATCGGGGACAGCAGCAGCCCGGTGAAGGGGTAGAGGACGCCGGCGGCGATGGGGATGCCGAGGGTGTTGTAGAGGAAAGCGAAGCCGAGGTTCTGCTTCATGTTCCGCACGGTCGCGGTGGACACCCTGCGGGCTGCGGTGATGCCGCGCAGGTCGCCTTTGACGAGGGTGATCTGGGCGGCGTCGATGGCGATGTCGCTGCCGGTGCCCATGGCGATGCCGATGTCGGCCTGCGCGAGGGCGGGGGCGTCGTTGATGCCGTCCCCGGCCATCGCCACCAGGTGGCACTGCTGCTGCAGGTCGGCGACGATCGCGAGCTTGTCGTCGGGTTTCACCCCGGCGTGCCAGGCGTCGATGCCGAGCTGCTCGGCGACGTGCTTGGCGGGGGCGGGGGTGTCGCCGGTGGCCATCACGATAGTCATGCCGTCGGCGTGCAGCGCCTCGACGGCGTGCGGGGTGGAGTCCTTGATGCCGTCGGTCAGCGCGATGATCCCGATCCGCGTCCCGTCGACGGCCACGCTGATGACGGTGGCGTCCGGGTCGGCCCGCACGTCGAGGGCGTGGTCGTGGCTGATGTCGTCCTGGTGCATCATCGCCATGTTGCCGACGAGGACGGCGCGGCCGTCGATCGTGGCCCGCACCCCGGAGCCGGGGGCGGCCTCGAAC
>CAZECO010000427.1:0-1467 GCA_964510455.1 uncultured Actinomycetes bacterium | reverse complement strand
CGGCGCGGGGGGCGGACTGAGGCGTTCCAGCGCATCGGCGATGCGCGCGAGCGCGGTCTCGGCCCCACCGTCCGACGTCACGGCTTGTCCTTGGTCCCGGATTCCGGCTCCGGCTCGTCCCAGAGGCCCTGGGCGCGGAGCTCGGCCTCGCGCCTGCGCTCGATGCCCCGCACCAGATAGATCGAGATTTCGTAGAGCGGATAGACCGCAAGGAACAGGATCAGTTGGGACATCACGTCCGGCGGGGTGGCGAGCGCCGCGACGATCAGGATGACGACGATCGCATAGCGCCGGAAGCCCGACAGCCCAGCGGCCGTGACGAGGCCGGCCTTGCCCATCAGCGTCAGCAGCACCGGCAGCTGGAAGCAGAGGCCGAAGGCGACGATGAACTTGATCGTCAGGCCGAGATACTCGTTGATGGTGCCGAGGAACTGGATGCCGATCTCGCTGTCGGGCGCGGCGCCGGCCGCCTCGGAGGCGACATCCACCAGATTTCCGCCGAACTGCTGGAACGACAGGAAGAAATCGAAAGCGATCGGCAGGACCACGTAGAACGCGAACGCGCCGCCGACCACGAAGAGCGCCGGCGAGGCGAGCAGGAACGGCAGGAACGCGTTCTTTTCCTGGCGATACAGCCCCGGCGCCACGAAGCGCCACAACTGGTAGGCGATCACCGGGAAGGCGATCGCAAAGCCGCCGAACATCGAAATCCGCACCCGGGTCATGAACCCCTGCTGCAGCCCGGTGAAGATCAGCTGCGGCTGCTGGCCGTTCTCGACGAGCAGGCGCGCGATCGGAGCGGCGAGAAAATTGAAGATCGGTCCGGCAACGGTGAAGCAGGCGATCATCGCCACGGCGAAGGCCAGGACCGAGTAGATCAGCCGGGTGCGCAGCTCGGCGAGATGCTCGATCAGGGGCGCGGTCGTGTCGTCGATGTCGTCGCCCTTGCCCGGAGCCTTCATGTCGACGCGGGGTCCTTGCTCTCGGGCGTCGCGGCAGGCGACGCCGCCACCTCCGGCGCAACCGCCTCGGGCGCCACAGCGTCCGGCGCCGGCTTGGCGGCCGGCGTTCCCGCGGCCGCCTCATCGATCCCCTTCACGAGGCCATCTGCGTATTTGCGCGCCGATCCGGTCGCGGAATTCAGATGCAGCCGGTCGAAGGCCTTGAGGCTGTTGGACGCGTCCTTCAGCCCGCTCTCGTCGGCGGCGGCCTCCATCGAGCGCTGGAACTCGCGGGCCATGCCCCGGGCGCGGCCCATGAAATTACCAGCGGTCCGGAACAATCCGGGCAGATCCTTCGGTCCGACCACGATCAGCGCCACGACGCCGATCACCATCAACTCACCCCAGCCGACATCCAGCATGGCGCGCCTCCCGCCTCGTCGGCCGGATCAGACCCGGTCCTTCTCGGGCGTCACGTCGCGCGCCGCTTCGGCGGCGGCGTTGCGCGAGGCGTTCTCGATCTCGT
>CAZECO010000426.1:0-1467 GCA_964510455.1 uncultured Actinomycetes bacterium | reverse complement strand
AACTACGACGGCAAGACCGCGGAGCCGGTCATCCTGCCGGCCCGGTTCCCGAACCTGCTGGTCAACGGCAGCGCCGGCATCGCGGTGGGGATGGCGACGAACATCCCGCCGCACAATCTGCGCGAGGTCGCGGCGGGCGCGCAGTGGGCGCTGGCGAACCCTGATGCCACCCGCGAGGAGCTGCTGGCGGCGCTGATCGAGCGGATCAAGGGGCCGGACTTCCCGACCTCCGCGCTCATCGTGGGCCGGCGCGGGATCGACGACGCCTACCGCACCGGCCGCGGCTCCATCATCATGCGCGCCGTGGTGGACGTCGAGGAGGACAAGCGCGGCCGGCTGCTGCTGATCGTCAAGGAGCTGCCGTACCAGGTCAACCCGGACAACCTGCTGCTGAAGATCGCCGAACTGGTGGGCGACGGCAAGCTCAGCGGGATCGCCGATGTCCGCGACGACTCCTCCAGCCGCACCGGGATGCGGCTGATCATCGAGCTGAAGCGCGACGCGGTGGCGCAGGTGGTCCTGAACAACCTGTACAAGCACACCCAGATGCAGGACACGTTCGGCGCGAACATGCTGGCGCTGGTCGACGGGGTGCCGCGCACGCTCACGCTGGACCAGTTCGTGACGCACTGGATCACCCATCAGGTCGAGGTCATCCAGCGGCGCACCCGGTTCCGGCTGCGCAAGGCCCAGGAGCGGGCGCACATCCTGCAGGGCTACCTGAAGGCGCTCGATGCGATCGACGAGGTGATCGCCCTGATCCGCCGCTCGCCGACCGTGGACGATGCCCGCACCGGGCTGATGTCGCTGCTGGACATCGACGAGGTCCAGGCGACCGCCATCCTCGACATGCAGCTGCGCCGGCTCGCCGCCCTGGAGCGGCAGAAGATCATCGACGAGTACAACGAGCTGCAGGCCAAGATCGCCGACTACCACGACATCCTGGGAAACCCGGCGCGGCAGCGGACGATCATCTCCGAGGAGCTCACGGTCATCAGCGACAAGTTCGGCGACGAGCGGCGCACCAAGTTCGCGCCGTTCGAGGGCGACATGTCCGAGGAGGACTTCATCGCCGAGGAGGATGTGGTCGTCACCATCACCGCCGGCGGGTACGCCAAGCGCACGCAGGCCGAGCTGTATCGCGCGCAGCGCCGCGGCGGCCGCGGGGTCAAGGGCGCACAGTTGCGGACCGACGATGTCGTCGAGCACTTCTTCGTGACCACCACCCACCACTGGCTGTTGTTCCTGACCAGCAAGGGCCGCGTGTACCGGGCCAAGGCCTACCAGCTGCCGGAATCCGGCCGGGACGCACGCGGCCAGCACGTGGCCAACCTGCTGGCGTTCCAGCCCGACGAGCAGATCGCCTCGGTGATGGCGCTGCGCGACTACGATGCCGCGCCGTTCCTCATGCTGGCCACCAAGCACGGGAAGGTGAAGAAGACCGCGCTGGGCGAGTACGACTCCCGG
>CAZECO010000425.1:0-1482 GCA_964510455.1 uncultured Actinomycetes bacterium | reverse complement strand
CGCATACAGCAGCAGCCCCAGGACCAGGACCAGGATCAGGTCCACCAGGATCAGCAGATCGCGCTCGACCTCGACGACGGGCCCGGTGGCCAGGATCGCGACCAGGAAGGCGGACAGCATGACGGTTGTCAACGGGGTGAAGACCCAGGTCAGGACCGGCGCGATGTTCTCCACAACGCTCTGCTTGGCCTCCACCAGCCATGCGGCGACGATGACCGCACCCACCGCGCCGCACGGCAGGATCCACTCCGCCATGACTTCCTCGACGTCCGACCCGATCGCCGAGAACCCGGCGGCCGTCAGTCCGACAAGCACGGCTCCGCCCAGGGCCAAGAGCACGTAGTAGACGGCCCACTCGCCGGTGAACCGGATGAAGTCCATGCGGCGACGGCCGGAGCGCCATTCCCCGCCGACGTATGCCAGCCCGACAGCTGTCCACAGCGCCACGGGCAGGTGGAGGACCGTGAGGATCTCGGTCGATCCCTCTTCGACGAACGGGTATGCGTTCGCGAAGATCGCCCCGAGCAGGAACGGGGGCGCCAGAAGCAGTACCGCCTTCTGCAGCCCGATTCGGCGCTGCCAGGCGAAGTAGCTCGCCAGGAAGGGCAGCACGAACAGGCTGAGGTTGCGCGCATAGAACCCCGCGTCGCCGTCCAGGTCCATGCCGGCGAACGAGGGCAGCTTGATCGCCAGCGCAGCCGCAACAGCCAGCCCGAGCACCATCGGGAGTTCCCGGCGGGACCGGCCGTCCTCCCGGCGCTGCGCGCCCGCCGGGAGGACGAGTTGCTTCCACAGCCGTTCGGAATGCTCCTGGGCGAACTCGCGGGAGACCTCGTCGAGGGCGCCCATCCGCTTGACGGCTACCAGGAAGGCCTCGTCGCTGCTCAGGCCGGAGGCCTGCAGGTCGGCGATCTGGCCGCGCAGGTGATCTTCCAGCTCATCGATGTCGACCGGGCTGATCGCCGGGTGACGGGTGAGGTACCCCCGCCATTGGCCGATCTGCACCTCCACGCCGGCTCCGCTGCTCTGCTCCATCTCGATCACCGCGCCGTTCCTGCCAGCGCGGTAGGCGTGGTGAGGGCGAGGGCGTTCTGCCACGCGTTGTCCAGCGCGGTGGTGACGACCGCCCATTGGCGCTTCCGCTCGGCCAGGGCATCCAGTCCGGCGGGGGTGATGGCGTAGTGCTTGCGCCGACGGCCGCTGGGCGCCTCGCGCCAGGTGGCCGCAACGTAACCCAGGCGCTCAAGCCGGTGCAGCAGCGGATAGAGCATCCCGTCGGTCCACGTCATCCCGCCATCGGAGAGCTCGTTCACCCGCTTGCCGATCGCGTAGCCGTACGACTCCCCGTCAGCGAGGATCCCGAGGACCAGCGGCGTCGCCGAAGCCGCGACCAGATCCTTGTCGATGTGCACGGGCAGCCTCCCCTTCATACCTAGATCTGCAAGGTAACATACCTAGCAGTCTTAGGGATAGGTGCCCTGC
>CAZECO010000424.1:0-1484 GCA_964510455.1 uncultured Actinomycetes bacterium | reverse complement strand
GCATCCTACGCCCAATAAGCCGACGGAAGATAGTGGGGTTCTGTTGACCGCTTACGGTGGATGAGAAGAGCTTGCAAAGGAGGGAGAGTGAGGTGGCAGCCGCAGCAGCCCCTAACCTGAATAATTCATAGAGGTCGGACAGGTGGTCGGGGGCTTGGCGGAGGCCCTGCCGTCGCCGCGAAAGTGCCCCGCCGGATGATTGTCAGGCGGTTTTCCCGGTTTCCGGGCATGCGGCGGCTGCCTCCGCTGGCTGGGCAGCGGAGGCTCGGGGACTTGGATCAACCGCTGGCGGCCGTGCGCAGGGCGTGGCAGCGCGCGCTCAACTGTTTCCATAGCTCTCGGTGCGGATGGTGCTCGCCGAGGTGGAGTTGCACGTGGGTTTTGCGGATGGTGAGGCGCGCGGCGCTTTTGAGCAGCACCAGCCGGATGCGGGTGAAGGTGGCCTTGGCCAATGCGGTGCCGCGCAGCGCGAGCGCGCGGAAGCGGTGCAGGATGTGGCAGGCGATGTTGTGCAATAACAACCGGAACTGGTTGGCACACGCGCTCTTTGCGTAAGCGTGGCCCGAACCACCGTTTGAAGATTCTGGAGGCGCGATTTCATAACCGTCATAGTTCGCCGATCTATGACACCTATGAATGAATCCGTATTGAAGACCGATCAGATCGGCCGCCTGCGCTACACACCGGAGCAGAAGAAAATCATGATTGATGCCTACCGGGCCAGCGGTTTGAGCGCCCCGCGCTTCGCGGCGCATCACGGCGTCAACTATCAGACCCTGGTTTCCTGGATCAAAAAGGACAAGCAATTGGCCGCGGCCACCTCTCCAGATTGCCCGCCTTCCGGATTCATTTCCCTGATTCCTGCCGTGATCGAGGGCTGCGGAAATCCGGTTGCGGACGGGGCCATGGAAATCCTCCTCCCGGGTGGAGCCAGGCTTTCGATCAGCTCGGCCGGCCACGTCGCGCTTGCCGTCGCACTGATTCGCGAACTCGAACAAGCCAGGTCATGTTGAGTTTTTCCGGAAGTTTGAAAGTCTTCGTGGCTGTCGAGCCCTGCGACATGCGCCGCAGCTTCAACGGCCTGCACGACGCCGTGGCCAATCAACTGCGGGAAGACCCCAAAAGCGGCTCCATCTTCGCCTTTACCAACAAGCGCCGAAGTCTCCTCAAAATCCTCTACTGGGATGGAACTGGAATTTGGATTCTGGCGAAACGGCTAGAAAAAGGCACGTTCTCTTGGCCCAAGGCCACCGATGTCAAAGATGGCAAACTTCGCCTCAACTCCACCGCGCCCGCCCTTCTGCTCGATGGCATCGACATGCGCGACGGCTGCCAGCGCCCATGGTATGAAATCCGCTGAAAAAACCCGGATAAGTATAACATGATGGCATGCCTCGTGCTGGCCATGCCAACAGCAAATGGACGAAGAGGAAAGACAACGACTGCTGGATATCATCGCGCGCCAGGCCGCCGGGATCGTTGTC
>CAZECO010000423.1:0-1489 GCA_964510455.1 uncultured Actinomycetes bacterium | reverse complement strand
CATCGGTCGCGCACGCATGTTCGGATTCCGGGGTCAGCGGCCGGTGCGCAACGGCCAGGCTTCCGCGCGGGGGTGCCTCGCCGACGACTGTTCATCCCCGGCGGGGCGCGAGCAGGCACTGACTGCCTGATTGCACCCCGTCTGCATGGGCGGATCGCCCCGAGTTCGCACCCGGTCGGTGGGGGGGTTTGCACCCGTGGCGGGGGTGGATCGCCCGCGACACGCCGTCGGGAACCCACGTGCGGGTGCAAAGCCCCGTATCCGGCATCAACCGGCCACGGACCACCGCAAACACCCCCGCCACAGGTGCAAAGCACCGCGGACGGGTGCATCTACCCGCCGACCCGATGAACCTGCACCGCCCGGCCAGTCCAACGATCCGCCGCCCGATGCCGAACCCGCGGATCCCGGCAACCCGCACAACCCCGCCAGATTCCGAAGCACGCGTCTTCTCCGAGGATCCCGGCCGCGCCGATCCCGGCAGCAGCCGCGCCACACCCTGCAGGCCCTCAGCCGACCGACCCCGCAGCAGAGGCGAAGATGTTCAGCCCGAGCTCCTGGCTGAGGTACTTCGTCACCAGCTGCCCGCGCACGCTGTTGCCCGCCCGGTCCAGCGGCGGGGCGAACGAGGCCAGTCCGCCCTTGCCCGGGGCGGCGGCGATCATCCCGCCGGCGACGCCGCTCTTGCCGGGGACGCCGATGTCGAACAGCCACTCCCCCGAGGTCTCGTACAGTCCCGAGATCGTCATGACCGCCAACGCGTGCTGACAGGTCAACGCATCGACGACCCGCTCCTGGGTCACCGGGTTGACGCCGCCGTTGGCCAGGGTTGCCGCCATGACCGACAGGTCGCGAGCTGTGACCTGGATGCTGCTCATCATGGTGTACAGGTCGGTCACGGCGACTGGATCGTCGTACAGCCGCTCATAGGCGTACAGCAGTCGCGCGACGGCCTGGTTGCGCCAATTCGAGGCGCTCACCGACGCGTAGACCTCGTCGTCGAGTTCCAGGTCGCGGCCGGCGAAGCGGCTGATGCCCTCCCGGATGAAGCGCCACTTGCGGTCGGCCGCTCCGCCGGGTGCCAGGCTGAGCGTCGCCATGGCACCAGCGTTGACCATCGGATTCGTGAAGTGCCCCTCGCGCAGTTCGATGGCGACCACGGAGTTGAACTCCATGCCGGTGGCATTGAGGCCGACTCGGGCCCGAACCTCTTGCGCCCCGATCTCTTCCACCACCAGCGCGAAGAGGAAGGGCTTGGCCACGCTCATCATCGTGAAGGGGGTGTCGGCGTCGCCGGCGGCGTAGGTGCGACCCTGGG
Organism: uncultured Actinomycetes bacterium; assembly: GCA_964510455.1. Taxonomy (GTDB): domain Bacteria; phylum Actinomycetota; class Actinomycetes; order S36-B12; genus CAVXYG01. The sequence continues at coordinate 171 of CAZECO010000423.1, read as the reverse complement.
TGGTGGTCAGTGCGACGCCGAACAGGTCCGGCGGCATTCTGTGCAACGCAGGGTACGCTGCGTACGTCTCGCCCTCGTCGATGTCGCGGAAGATCCGGTGCGCCAGATCGATCAGGTCCTGCGTCTCCTGCGGCGGCGGCAGGTGGCCGGTGGACACGAAGCGGCGCCGCC
>CAZECO010000422.1:0-1490 GCA_964510455.1 uncultured Actinomycetes bacterium | reverse complement strand
TTCCGTGGCGCAGAACGCCACCGATCCGCCAACTGATGACACCGCGGGTCTCGCCTCTCACAGCAAGGCCGACCTTGGCCGCGGGCACACCGAGCAACGGGGCGATCTCCGACGCGATCCGCTCGGCCCAAAGGTCCGCGCAGGGCTCTGCCAGCTTGTCTGCGGGACGGCCTTCCTTCCACAGCACCTCGGGGGCGTCGGTCGTGTCTGAGGCGGACATCCACATCTTGTCTCGTGCCCCGAGTTCCTCGTCCTGATCCGGGGACCACGAGGAGATGTCGATGACCTCGAACGCCATCAGTAGTTCTCCCGGATGTATGCGTATGTGTTGTCGAACAGCGGCCCGGTCAGCGGCAGTCGGTACTTCTTGAGCACGACGCGGACTTCTTTGCGGACCGTGCGGTCGCCGGCCTGGGTCTCGTTCCAGCCGGTGTAGGACACCTGTTTGACGATTGCGTCGATGTCGCGGACCAGGTCGTCGACCACGATGGGGGTGCCGTCGGGCTTGTTCTCCTCCACGATCTGCGTCAGCGCGCCGATGTTGGGGTCGAGGAGGTGCTCGGCCTCGTCGATGCGGCCGGCCGCCTCCAGCCGTTCCGCCTGCACCAGGGTGCGTGCGACCTCCAGGGCCTTCTTCAGGAACTCGATGGAGTCCTCGGCGTTGCGGACGGCCTGGGCGCGCAGCTTCTCGATCTGCTCGGCCAGGGACCGGTATACCGGGTGCGGGTTGGCCTCCAGCCGCCGTTTGATGCGGGCCTCGATGGTGTCCATCACCTCCCCCACCGTGATCGGGTCCGCCGCCGGGTCGGCGAGCTTTTCCAGCTCCAGCTCGCCCTGGGACACCAGCTGCCGCATCGCCTCGATCGCGTCTGGGTCGACGACGACTTCCTCCAGACCGGTGCCGGTGACGGTCAGGCCGGTCATGTGGCCGTGGACCAGGGCGAGGGTCTTGCCGCCGAGCCGGTGCCACAGCAACTCGTTGCTCGCCTTGGTCGGTTTGATCGCCTCGTACACCTGCGCCATCCACCGGTAGTCCGCCCGGTGCGCGTCCAGCACCGGGTGCGGGTCGAGGAACTCCCACAGCGTCTGCACCGCGATGAAGTCCCTGGCGTAGCCGTCCCGGGCGTCCCGGTCGGGGATCCGCTCCACCGCCGCCGTCAGCGCCACGTAGGAGTGGTCGGTGCGGTCGATGCCGTCGAACCGCGGCGACAGGCACACCGCCACGGCTGCCTCGAACTCGACGGCCAGGTCGTCGGTCGACACCGGCCGCTTCCCGCCGGTGTCCGGGTCGGCGGCCTTCAGCGCCTGGGCGATTTGGGCGCCGAGGCCGATGTAGTCCACGATCAGGCCGTGCCGCTTCTCGTACCCGGTGGCGGGGTGCTGGTAGCGGCGGTTGGTGCGGGTGATCGCCTGGAACAGGGTGTGCCGGCGCAGCGGCTTGTCCAGGTACATCACCTGCTCGATCGGGGCGTCGAACCCGGTCAGCAGCT
>CAZECO010000421.1:0-1493 GCA_964510455.1 uncultured Actinomycetes bacterium | reverse complement strand
GCGGGGACGAAATCGCCGAAACGTGGTCACGGATTGGTCACAGATCGTCCGATTTGGTGCTTTCAGGGACCGACCGCCGGGCGCGGCGACCAAGGGCCGGACCGTTGGCGCTGCGCAGCCGATTGCGCAGGGGTTGCGCCGACACGGTCGAACTGCCCGTGAGGGCAGGCTCTGCTGGCGCTTCGGGAACTGAGTGGGGGCCGCGGCGGGGGCCCGATTCCCACCGGGAATCGGCGATTCGTGATCAACGCATTCCCCATGCATTTCTGGGCATACCGGAACGCGGCGGTGACCGCGTCGGTCCCGCTGGGGCACGTGGTGGAAGTGGAGACGGGGTGGACCTGGTGATCGTCACCGGCTACAACCGGTTCCGCTGCACCGGGGTGGAGGCGGGCGCGTTCCAGGTGGCCATGGGGTGGCTGCCCAGCCAGACCACGCTGCGCGAGGCGATCCTGGTCGCCGCCGAGGTAGCCCGCAACGGCGACGAGGGCGGGCCCGGTGGCGATGCCGCCCCCTGATGCCGCTGACGATCCTCGACCTGGCTGCGGGGGTACTGGGCCCCGTGGTCATCCTGGTCAACGACGGCCCGCTCCCGCAATGAGCGCCGAAGCCCACCGGATCAACAGCTCCGACCTGCCCCGGGCCCGCAAAGCTCGCGTCCAGCCAGCAGCGGGCGCCCACCGGATCAACTGCGGCGAGGACGGCGTGGTACTCGACGTATGCGTGGGGACCAACCGATGTGGCAGGTGGGGCGGTGGCGGGTAGCGGGATCGCCGCCGCTCAACAGGGGGCCGCGCCCCGGTCGTCGAACCGCGTGAAGGTCCGCCCCCGCACCCGACCCGGAACGCCACGGATTGGCCCCACCAGCCCGACGCAGCGCATCTCGCTGTGGCGCCCGGGTGGTGCCGGTGATGCACCCCGACCGCACGGTGGCCACCGCGTGGGCGGTTGTTGAGCGTCGCTCTGGTTGACGACGTGTGAGGGTTTCGCGTCGTTCTTGTTGCCGATCTGGGGACTGCCGCGGCGCGGGGGTGAATGGGTGTTGGTCGGCGTCATCACGGTGCCGATGACATGGGGCACGACCCACCCGCGTTCATTATCTGGGCAGACCTGCGGGTGGGCCGTGCTGGATGCACGGAGCGCCCGATGGGTGACGGTAGAGGCTGATCCGGTCCGCGTCGAGTCCCGGTTGAAAAATGGGTTGTTGCGGTGCCCGGGGTGCGGCGGGGCACCGCCGGTGGCGGTGGGCCGGTGGGGGTGGGCCGGTGGGGGTGGGCCGGGCGGCGGCGGGTCCATTGGCTGGCGGCCTGGACGCCGCTGCCCGCGGCCGGATGTCCAAGCTGCGGCGTCGCGCACCTCAGCCGGTGAGGGCCTCCCGGTAGATCTCGAGCAGTTCCGGCTCGTTGAGCCGCACCGGGTTGCCCTGCATGCTGCTGGCCCGCGCCGCCTTCGCAACAACCTCGGCGCTGCGGTCCGCCGACAGTCCGAACGCC
>CAZECO010000420.1:0-1499 GCA_964510455.1 uncultured Actinomycetes bacterium | reverse complement strand
CAAACCCGCGTCCTCGCCGCCGAATAGAGGCGGATCTATAACGCCGCCAACAGCAGTGTCCCCTCGTGCTTGAAGCCCGCCAATTGGACAGTCTTGTTGCCACGCGCGTTGCCTGTGGCGCATCGGGCTTCGATCCGCTCGAACTCCCGACATTGAATGAGCAAGTCTGCCAGCGTTCGCAGGCTGGAGCTCGCGATCCCTTTCCGCCAATGTTGCCGGGCAAGCCAGTAGCCCACGGTAACGGAACAATTGCTCCGGTCAATCGGAGCGCATCCTAGAACCCCGCTTGGCTCGCCGTCGACGAGGATAGCGAAATGGCGTTCGCTGCCGGCGGCTTCGGCCTCGACACAATGGCGTAGAAATTCCTGCACATGTCGCCGTGTGGGCTTGCATTGTGCCCAGGAGAGCCAAGGTGCCAAGGCCTCGTGATTCGCGCTCGTCAGAGCGAGGAGCGTCGCCGCGTCGGTCGTCTTTAGAGACCTGAGGCTGACCGCGAGCGGCAAGCACCGCGGCGGGACCTTAAGCATTTCGATCTCGAGCAGCTGCGTCATAGCGAACGTCCGGCATCGGCAACGATGACGTGGCCGGTTATGCAGCCCGCACCCCGCGAGGCCAGCCAGAGGACGATCTCCGTCACGTCGTCCGGCCGCAAGGTGCCGACACCGGCCAACACGCCGAAGGACAGGGGCGAGGTTTTCTCTCCTGCGACTCGCATCGCTTTCGTCAATCCGACCGACTGCGGCGACACCACGAGCGAAGGGCAAACTGCGTTGACCCTGACGCCACGGGGGCCGAGTTCCACAGCCATAGAACGCGTCAACGCCAGAACGCCGGCCTTGGACGCCGCGTACGCCGCCTGTTTCGGCACGCCCTTGATTGCCGCGAGTGACGAGATGAAGACGACACTTGAATTCGCAGAGTTGAACAGCGGGGCTAGGCGCTGCGTGAGAAAGAAAGGTGCTCGCAAGTTTGTGCCGTGGACAATGTCCCAATCCTCGCCAGTAGTCGCTTCGTGGCTCTTGACGATGTTCACACCTGCGTTGTGGACCAGGCAGTCGATCTTCCCGTAACGCCTCGCGATCTCTTCTGCCACCTTCGCCTGAGCGCTCTCGTCCCGAATATCGAGATCGAGGACTGTCGAGTCGGGCGAGAGCTCTTGAAGACGATCCTTGGCCTTGCTTAGGTCGGCCACGCCTGAGAGCGTGTATTGCAGCTGATTGGCCGGCGCTGTGCTGCAGTCGATGGTCACCACTCGCGCCCCGCTGCGCGCAAACGCCAGCGCGTGCGAGAACCCCTGACCACGTGCGCCTCCGGTCACGACGATCGTGGCGCCACTGAAATCGTAAGAGACCGTGCCCAATTCGCTACTTCACCGAGACAATATTGTCGATCGCGAGAACATCAGCGCCAGAGCTGTAGAACAGTCGCAAGGCATCCTCCAGGTCTGTCCGCGCCGATCCAATATTGACCCACCCTGCCGATTGAACTTTGACCCAGGG
>CAZECO010000419.1:0-1504 GCA_964510455.1 uncultured Actinomycetes bacterium | reverse complement strand
AGCCGGGTGGGGGATGGCGCGATGGGCTCTTCATTGCTGCCCGCCCGGCCGCCGGCGACGGCGGGCGGGTGCGAGCGCGAGGACTAGATTCGCTTTCCGCCCTGGCTGTCCCCCCGGGCGGCCGCCGTTCGTCGGCGTGTGGAAGGAGGAGCGATGTTCGCCGAGTCGCAGGACGAGGAGCAGATCATCGAGCGGGTCGCCGCGCTGGACATCGGGAAGGCCGAGGTCGTGTGCTGCGTCCGGCTGCCCGGGACCGGCAGGCGCCGGGTGCAGGAGGTCAGCACGCACTCCACGATGGTGGGATCGCTGGCGGAGCTGGCCGACCGGCTGGTCGGGCTGGGGATCGAGCGGGTGGTGATGGAGGCCACCAGCGATTACTGGAGGCCGCCGTTCTACCTGTTCGAGGCGCACGGGCTGCAGCCGTGGCTGGTCAACGCCAAGGACGTCAAGCACCTGCCCGGCCGGCCGAAGACCGACGTGCTGGACGCGGTGTGGCTGTGCAAGGTAGCCGAGCGGCAGATGCTGCGGCCCAGCTTCGTGCCCCCTGCCGACATCCGCCGGCTGCGGGACCTCACCCGGTACCGGGCCGACCTGGTCGGGGTCCGCAACGCGGAGAAGAACCGGGTGGAGAAGCTGCTGGAGGACGCCTGCGTCAAGCTGTCGGTGGTGGCCTCCGACATCTTCGGGGTCTCCGGGCGGGCGATGATGGAGGCGATGATCGCCGGGGAGCGCGACCCCAAGACTCTCGCGGAGCTTGCGCGGTCCCGGATGCGGCCCAAGATCGGGCTGCTGGAGCAGGCGTTCGCCGGCCTGCAGGTCGGGACCTTCGACGAGCACCACCGGTTCCTGCTGGCCCGGATGCTGGAGCGGATCGACCGGACCGACGCCGACATCGCCGCCGTGGACGCACAGATCGAGGAGCACCTGGCCCCTTTCGGTGACGCGGTCGCGCGGCTCGACGAGATCCCCGGCGTCGGGCCGACCGCGGCCGCGGTCATCATCGCAGAGATCGGCCTGGACATGACCCGGTTCCCCACGCCCGGGCACCTGGCGTCCTGGGCCAAGTTCGCCCCCGGGATCAAGTCCTCCGCAGGCAGGAACAAGGGCAACGGATCCACCGGGCACGGCAACCGGTACCTCGCGCGGGTCCTCGGCGAGGCGGCCGTCGGAGCGTCGCGCACCAACACGTTCCTCGGCGCCCGCTACCGGCGCATCGCCCGCCGCCGCGGCAAGAAGAAGGCGATGGTCGCCGTCGGCCGGTCCATCCTCATCATCGCCTGGCAGCTGCTGTCCGACCCCGGCGCCCGCTTCCACGACCTCGGCCCCGACCACTTCGACCGGCACCTCAACACCGACGCCCGGAAGCGCAACCACATCCGACAACTCGAAGCCCTCGGCTACCGCGTCACCGTCGAACCAGCCGCCTGAACAGAGACCACCCTCGACCGGTCCCGGCTACGCCGGGAGCTGCCGCACGTGGGGCTGAGGTTCATTTTCGGACTAG
>CAZECO010000418.1:0-1509 GCA_964510455.1 uncultured Actinomycetes bacterium | reverse complement strand
CGCGTCTCGTTCGCAATGAGAAGGTCAGGGGTTCGAATCCCCTCAGCTCCACCGAAACGCCAAGGGTCCGGGAGGTCTCCCGGGCCCTTGGCGTATCGGTCGTTGGGACGCGCGGGGATTCGGGAGGAGCCGCCCGGGACGGGCGGCGACGGCTCCCCTCAGCTCCACCATTTGGCCGTGCTTCGGAATCTAGCGTGGTGTGCGGGTTGGCGTGGTGTGCGGGTTCAGCATCGGGTGGCGGGTCGGCGGGCAGATGCACCCGTAGCGGGGCTTTGCACCCGCAGCGGGGGGGCGGTTTCCGGCGGTCCGGGGCCGGTTGTTGCACCCGCTGGAGGGCTTTGCACCCGCAGCGTGGGTTCCCGGCGGCGTGTCGCGGGCGATCCGCCCCCGCCACGGGTGCAAAGCCCCCCCGGGTGCAAACTCGGGGGCGATCCGCCCACGCAACGGGTGCCAACACGCTACCGGAGCTGGTGCCGGGCGCGTCGGGCAGTTCGAGGTGGCTGGCTGATCCGTAGCAGCGGCCCACCGCGCGTCGTACGAGTTCGGCAAGATCGAGACCGCTGCGCGCCGACCCCTCAAGCAGGCGGTCGCACTGCTCGTCGGTCAACGTGATCTGCGTACGTGGTATCGACCGGCGCGGATCTTCGCGGTGCCGCGAGAGACTGGGGAGCGTGTTGATCGTAATGGCGGGGCTTCCCGGTTCCGGGAAGAGCGCCGTAGCCGCCGGGGTTGCTCGGGCGCTGGGCTGTGCGCTGTTGTCGGTCGACCCCATCGAGGCCGCGATGTGGCGCGCGGGCATCGGTCGCGACCAGCCCACCGGCCTGGCTGCGTATGTTGTCGCCGAAGCTCTCGCGGCCGAGCAGCTGCTGATCGGCAACGATGTCATCGTCGATGCGGTCAACGATGTCGAGGCCGCGCGTGGGGCGTGGAGGTTGCTCGCCGTCCGGCTCGAGATGCCGCTGGCGTACGTTGAGGTGTACTGCAGCGACGAACAGGAGCACCAGCGACGATTGGCCGGCAGACAGCGCGGAATCGACGGCTTCCCCGAGCCGACCTGGGAGTCCGTCATCGGGCGCCGCAACGGGTTCGCCGGCTGGGGCGACGACCGGGTGCGCGTCGACTCGATGCGGCCGCAGGCACAGAACGTCGATATCGTCCTGGAGCATCTCGGGCGTGCTCGGCGCGCCGGCCACAGGTGATGGACATCGAGTGCTCCCGGCGTCGGTTCCCCCGGCCGCCCGGATCGCAGGGCGATGGTCCGCCACCCGAACGCGCCCGCATGGCAGACTGCCCCACGTGCGACGCATGAGATCACTGTCCATCGCCCTGGTGGCAGTGCTGTCCCTGACCTCGGCAGCGGGGTGCTCCAGCGACGAGGAAGCCGCGCCGAACGAGGCGCATCCCTGGCCGTTGACGGGTATCGACGGCTACCCCGAGGGCGACACGCGGCAGAGCGTCACGGTCAAGATCGAGAACACGGAGGCGGGCAGACCCCAGCTCGGCGTCGGG
>CAZECO010000417.1:0-1514 GCA_964510455.1 uncultured Actinomycetes bacterium | reverse complement strand
GCTGGGGTGCACCCGTTCACGGGGCGGTTCGCCCGCGACACACCGACGGGAACCCTGAGCGGGTGCAAAGCCGGAACGGGTGCATCAACCGGCCCCGGATCGCCGGAAACACCCCCGCAACGGGTGCATCTACCGCGCCGCGGGACCGGCACCGCGGGGGGCCACCCTGCCACGGCCAGATGCCGAAGGCCGCGGATTGTCCGACGTCTGACCACACGAAGTCAGGGGGTCGAAGCGCCGTCCGGTTGCCGGTTCATCACGCTCGGGTAGTAGGCCACCTTCCGCGCCCGCATGATCTCGCCGAGCGGGCGATGCTCCATCAGCGCCGACCACGGATCGAAGTGGTCGGCCTCCACCGCGTCGGCATCCGCGAGTCCGGTGGCCGTCAACCGGGCGACGGCGACCTTGGGCGCGTCCCAGGCCTTGCGTCCGTCCTCGATCGGGGTGTGGTCGTCGTCGGTGTAGAACTGCGCCTTCAGGTCCCACTGAAGCGGTGCGCGCTCGATGCGCTGCCGCACGTCGGCCCCCCAATCGCGGGCGGCGAACGGGTTGCGGGACGCTTCGACAGGCTTCAGATGCACGTGTGCGGCGTACGGCCCCCAGGCCACGGGCGCGCAGCTGTGGAACGTGGCTGTGGCGAAGCCGCTGAACGGGCGCGCCAGGTCCGCACCCGTTCGGACCAGTTGCAGCGGTGCCCGGACGACGCCGTGCTTGCCGATCATGTGCTTGACCAGCGCCTGCTGGCCGCGGGCGGCTGCGGGAACGAGTTCGGCGAAGTCGACCGAGTCGCGGAAGCCGAACGCGGGCCGGTTGATGAGCAGGAAGTCCTGCCGGTCCGTGCTGCCCCCCAGCGCCCCCGGCCCGGAGATACCGCGCACCGACACCGCGATCCCGCGGATATCCGGCACCGCGTCGGGCTGCGGAGCGATCCCGCCGTTGGACATCCGGATGACCGCGTCGTACTCGCCGGGCTGCGCGAACAGTCCCTGCGCCGCATAGTCCGGCAGACCGGCTGGGACGACGAACCGTCCGATCAGCGCGGCGACCGGCTTGCGATGCAGGGCGCGTCCCGGACCGTACTTGGCGTTCAGGCGGGTCTGCAGGTGGACCAGGGTCTGGGCGAAGGCCTCGTGCCGCGCCTGCTCGTCGTGGGACACGGACTCGGACCATCGGGTGCTCGGCTCAGCCATACCAGCAGTCTCGCAGCCGAAGGGCCGCGCGGCGTCTTGGAGAATCGGTGGCTGCGTCAATCTCGTGTCTGGGCGGCAGCCCCGGCGCCCTCGAGCTGCTGCTTGAGCAGCGAGAGGCTCTCGGGCACCTCCCTGCTCGCGCCCTGCTGGGCCAGCAAGCGCAGCAGCTTGCCGATGCCGTGGCCCTCGAACCAGATCCGGTAGTCCACACGAGTCCCTGCCCCGCCGGAGGTGGGGGTGAGGGCCACTGCGGCGTGCGCGCGGACGGGGCCCTCGGTGCCGGTGACGCCCCAGCGCCGGCCGGGCTCACATTCGGTGACCTGC
>CAZECO010000416.1:0-1519 GCA_964510455.1 uncultured Actinomycetes bacterium | reverse complement strand
GCCCGGCGAGGCGCACGAGCACCACGGGCACGAGCACCACGGGCACGGGCACCACGGGCACGAGCACCACCACCACTGACGCCCCGGGGCGCACTGGCGCAGTATGCAGTCGTATCGGTGGTTTCGGGCGGCTTCGGCGCGGCGCGTCTGCGATGTCGCTCGTTCAGAATCTGGCGGGGACCGAGGGTAGTGGTGGCGGTGGGCGGCGGGAATCGGCCGCCGTGCCCGCACGGGTGCCCAGCCGGCGGCTTCCGCGAGTATTGATCGCAGCGTTTCACCGCATCCCTGCGGCAGATCGCTGCGATCAACGCCCGGCGGAGGCCCAGGGGGCCACTGCCGGACCCCGCGCGGGCGCCGCGACGGCACTTGCGCCCGGGTCACTTGCTGCCCCTCCCCCGCCAGATTCCGAAGACCCCGGGATGCCCTCGTTCCCGTGGTTCGCGGAGGCGCCCCGCTGGCGGCAAACCACCGCAACGAACGCATAGCTTCCGCCGCATCCGTCCCAAACCGCAAGAAGTGGTCCGTATCCCTGGCAGTTGCGGGCACGACCGGCCGAGACCGGATCGACGGCCCTCCAACTACCCTGGTGCCCATGCGCCTCGACGAGTACGCCGCCCACGACGGGCTTGGCCTGGCAGCCCTGGTCCGCCAGGGCGAGGTGAAGTCTGCCGAACTCGTCGCCCTCGCCGTCGATGCGGCGGCGGCCGTGAACCCCGTCCTCGGCGGCATCGTGGAGACCTACCCCGACCGGATCGATACGGTCCCGGCGGACGGGCCGTTCGCGGGCGTGCCGATCATGCTGAAGGACCTGTTCCACGGCGAGCCGGGGTGGGTGTGCGGCAACGGCAGCCGCCTGGCGCACGGCTGGCAGGTGGCGTGGTCCGACGAGTTCACGGATCGGTTGCACCGCGCAGGCTTCATCCCCATGGGCAGGTCGGCCACCTCGGAGTTCGGACTCCTCGGGACCACCGAGACCCTGGCTGCCGGGCGCACCTGCAGCCCGTGGGATGCGGACACCATGGCGGGGGGTTCCTCCGGCGGCGCGGGGGCGGTCGTGGGTGCCGGCATCGTGCCGGTGGCCGGCGCGAGCGACGGCGGGGGGTCGATCCGGATCCCGGCAGCCGCCTGCGGGGTGGTCGGCCTGAAGCCCAGCCGCGGGCGCGTCCCGTGGGGGCCCTACACCGGCGAGCCGCTGCTGGGCTGGGCCATTCACTTCGTGACCACGCGCAGCGTCCGGGACACCGCGGCGGCACTCGATGCGCTGGCCGGGCCGATGTACGGCGATCCGTTCGAGGTCGCGCCCCCCGCACGGCCGTACCTGTCGGAGGTGGGCGCCCCGGTCGAACGCCTCCGCGTGGCCTACTGGGCCCAGCCCTGGTCCGGGCATCCCGGCGACGAAGCGGTCGTCGCGGCGACCGAGTCGGTGGCGCGGCTGTTGGCCGATATGGGGCATGAGGTTTCGCAGGCGCGCCCGATGTTCAACTGGGAGCTGTTCCTCGCGACGATGACCGACATCTGG
>CAZECO010000415.1:0-1528 GCA_964510455.1 uncultured Actinomycetes bacterium | reverse complement strand
CGTCGAGATCGTTGACTACCACTAGGAGGTGGCGCAGATGACTGAGATCGCACCCGTGCACCCGGGGGAGGTGCTGATGGAGGAGTTCCTCGGACCGCTGGGCGTCACCCAGCACCGGTTGGCGGTGGAGATCGGCGTGCCCCCCCGCCGCATCAACGAGATCGTGCATGGCAAGCGCCGCGTCACCGCCGACACCGCCCTGCGCCTGGCGCGATTCTTCGGAACGACCGACCGGTTCTGGCTGAACCTGCAGACCCGCTACGACCTCGAGGTCGAGAAGGACCACCTCGGGCAGGCGCTGGACGCCATCCGTCCCCTCCAATCGGCCTAATCGGTCCGGCCGCTGGCGCCACCGCTGCCTGATGGGATCGACGCCAATGAAACGGCCGCTCCCAGGGGGGTGGATGCCGCCAATAGTGCCGCCAATAGCGTCCAGAAACCGCCTGTTACCGCCTGCCTTCGCCGCTGTCCGCAGGCGGCGATATCCGTTGCAGCACAACAGGTTTCGCGGATTACAGCGACCGTCGCCTGCCTCGCGTGGCGAGACTCCGCAGGTTGTGAGTGGAATCCCCCGAAGCCCATGCGCGTGGGAAGAGCGGCCAGAGATAACCAGATCCCCATGGCTCCCGGCGACCGCCAGTCCGCCTGAGACCGCGGTGCAGCGATCGAGATCATGTCGGACGCGTGCGGTCTACTCCGGGATGGGTCGAGAGGGGCTGGCATGGCGGAACAGGCATTCGCGTTCCCGGAGGAGCGTGCCGCGCGCTTGGTCGGACGGAGCGTGCGCCGGCTGCGAGCGTGGTCGGACCTCGTACCGCCCTCTATCGCGCGAATACTCAGCCCCGGGAACACTGTCCGCCTCTATGCGTTCGAGGACGTCCTCGCCCTCCGGGTGGTTCGCGAACTCACCGATCGCCGGGTCTCGACGCGGATCATCAGGCGCGCGGTTGAGGCGCTGCGGTCCAGCTATGACCGTCCCCTCACAGAGCTGACGTGGGCCGAGTCGGCCGGGCAGGTCTACTTCCAACATCCGGATGGGAGCTGGACCGGTGGGGCTGACCCGCTGCAATTGGTGTTCCGGAGCACGATTCAGCTTGAGCCGCTGCGCCAGTCCATCCGGGATGCCATGGGGAGGGACGAAGATGCTGCGGGCCGTGTCGAGCGCAAGCGGGGACGCGTGGGTTCGAAGGAGGTCTTCGCGGGAACGCGCATTCCCGTCGGCTCGGTCGTCAGCCAACTTGCGGAGGGTGTGTCTGAAAGGGAGCTGCTGGAGTCCTACCCTGCCTTGACGCACGGTGATATCGAGCTCGCCCGAGCGCGCGGCGGTTAGCCGATGCAACGGGGGCGGCGTCGGGCGCACTCCCTGCTCGACCAGGACGTTCAGGTGTCGGTTGCCGAGATGTTGCGCGGGCGACGGTTCGATGTTGAGACAGCCCATACGCTCGGCCTCGGCGCTGCTGACGACGACGACCTGACCGTTTGGGCTGACGAGCATGGAGCGATCGTGATCACCCATGACCGCGAGTTC
>CAZECO010000414.1:0-1540 GCA_964510455.1 uncultured Actinomycetes bacterium | reverse complement strand
CGGGCCCGGACCGTCGTGGGCGATCTGGCGCTGGGGCTGCAGGCGACGCTGCTGGTCCGCTTCGGCCACCCGGCGGTCGCCGACGCCTTCGTCGCCTCCCGGCTCGACCGCGACTGGGGCACCGTCTTCGGGACCCTCCCGGCCGGCGTCGACACCGCGGCCATCCTCGAACGCTGCACGCCGAAGGTGTGACGCCGGTCGAGCCCGTCACTCCGGGTCGTCGGCCAACGCGGCATCGATCTCCGCAAGTGTCGTGGCCGCCCACTGCCGCACGGCACCGGGGTACTGCCGATCGGGCAGCTGCGCCACGTCATTGGCGGTGACGGACCACGTGCGGGGCCAGCGTCCATCGACGTGCGAGCGATCGCCGGGCGGTCCGGACCGCCCGACCTTCTGCGGGCCGTCCGCGAGCCTGCTCACCCGTCTGCGCAGCTGCGCGACCGGTGGCGGCGTCGGGCCGATCATCGTGCCGACTGCCGTGCGCAGGAAGCCGAGCGACTCCGGCGTGAGCCGTGATGGATGCTGCAACTGGTAGGTGGACACCGCGAAGAAGTGTGCGCGCTTGCCGTGCTCGGGTTCAAGGGCGGGCAGTACGCGCAGCTCGATCTCCAGCAGTTCGTGGAGCCGGGTCCAACAGTCTCCCGACGCAGGCAGCACCGCCCCGCACTCCTGGCAGCGGTTCCCGCCCTGCGCCTCCATGCCGCTCCTCACCGTCAGCTGGCATTGCGACCCTACTGCCGGCTGCGAGCCGCACACCGGAGCGCAGCGAGCATCCGCCGGCTCCGCTGCCGCGCGATGGGCGCCGCGTCAGGCAGCCGGGCGCACCATCGTCAGCTGGTGGAGCCGGCGGCGCTGGAACCGGACCCCTGGGACCAACGGCCTCGATCCGTACGGCACGAATCCCATGCGCTCGAAGAAGCGGACTGCGCGGGTGTTCTCCACCAGGGTCTGCAAGTGGCAGCCCGGCGAGCCCGCCTGGTCGAGACGGTCGAACCAGCCGAGCATCAGGCCATCCGCCGCCCCGGTTCCTCGCGCTTCGGGTGCGACGTTGATGTGCAGGTGTGCCGGCCATCGTGGATCCGAGAATTCGCCCGCGGCCGTCGCCTCTCGCCGGATCCTGGCCCACAGCAGGTCGGTTCCCGCACGCATGAAGAAGGGCGCAGCGCGGGGTCGGCGCCACAGGTGGTGATCGACGATCGCTCGTTCGAGTCGCTGGTCCTCGCTGGGCAGCTTCGCGCTGTCGAGGCAGCCCGTGAGGTAGCCGACCAGCTCGCCGCCGATCTCGGCGAGGAGCACCGACTCGGGCTCCAGCTCGATGTACGGATCGAGATACACGGCCCGCTCGGAAGCGGCATGGCCCCACAGCTCGCCACTGGGAGAGTCAGCGCCCGCCCGGGCGAACAGCTCGTAGAGCCGCTCACGGTCTGAGGCGGCGAACGTGCGGATGATCGCCGCTGGCATTCGACCCTTTCGAAGGATGTGTGTCAGCAACACCGTAGGCCAGCTGCCTTCATGTCGCGTATGTGCTGGACGCGCCGCC
>CAZECO010000413.1:0-1551 GCA_964510455.1 uncultured Actinomycetes bacterium | reverse complement strand
CGGCCGGGGAAGGCGGGGGAGAGGTGGTCGACCGGCGACGCGCGCATCCGGCCCCTTCCCTCATCGCAGAGTTCAGGGTGGCAGCGATCCGAGCGACGCGCCAAACCGACACGCGCGATCGCCCGAGCGATCGTGGAACCGGGCAGGACGGCGAACGACAGATCGTCGTCGCGCGACCCGAGGAGCCGCACCGGCGCCCCACCCAGGGTGCCGTCCCAGTCCAGACCGTTGGAGATCGACAGCCCCAAGTCCCCGATGGCGCCGGTCAGCCCATACTCAACAGGCAGACGTTCGGAGCACTCGAATCAGCCCTGGGTGGCGCGGGGTGTGGACGCGCCCAACCCCTCGTGCCTACTGCTGTCGTGGCAGGACCCGAATGGCGCATCGAGGTCCGGTCGCGTTGGCAAGGCGCTGGTCCGCTGTGAGTAGTTCGCAGCCGAGGACCTCGGCGAGCGCCACGTATGTAGCGTCAAAGGCAGTGACGGTGGCGCGCAGTTCATAGACGCGATGGATCAGCCGGAGTGTGGGGGCTCGTTCGAAATCCAGGCGTTGTAGGTCCGTGACTGCGGCGTCGAAGCGCTCGGCGGAGAGCGTTTGCGCAAGCCGGCGCTTGCGCCACACCGCCACCGTCTCGACGTCGATCAGATCAGGCGCCGCGAGATCTGTGGCAGCCCGGAGTTCGTTGCGGGCCATCTGTCCGTCTTCGGCGTCGTCACCGAGCGCGTTGGCAAGTACGGAGGCGTCCACGACGATCAACGGCGTGCGCGCTCGTCGCCGAGATCTTCGACCGCTTGGCGGAACCCGACTCGGCCGCCTTGGCGGGTCTCGACAGAGTCGAGCACGTCGCTCAACTCGTGTCGTTCGGCGAGGTGGCGCAGTTCCGAAGTCAGATACTGCTGCAGCGACTGGTGGCGCTGCTCGGCCTTTCGCTGAAGGGCAGCGTGGACGTCGTCGGGGAGATCGCGAACGAGCACGTTCGGCATGCTTGCACCGTGGACGCCTGGTCAAGCCAACCGACGTACCGTGGGGAGCGCACCCCTTGGACGCCGGACTCACCGGGGCAGACTCCCCTATGGCACCTCAGCCCACAACTCGTCGCCACGCTCGCCGAGCCCTTCCAACGCGGCGCCGAACGCGTACGAACCCGCCATGGAGGCGTGGGCCTCGGACTGGCCATCGTGGACAGCATCACCCGGGGACACGACGGAACCCTCACCCTCACCCTCACCCCGCGCCCCACCGGCGGGCTGCGCGTGACGGTCCACCAGCCTGCGCAGCCGCCGCACACCACCGGATGACGCACTCCGCACGCGCGCCAGTACTCGCTGGAGGCAGGCGAACGCCTCTGCCTCGTCGCGTGCGCTTCCTCACCGTCGGGCGCGTCGCGGCCCGGGGACGCGCCCGCGGTCCCTGGAGGCACCGTGGCGCGTAGAGTCGCCCCGTGATCACAGACGCGTCACGGGCGAAGTCCCTTGCCCAACAACTCCTCGATGCGGAGGTCGCCTACCACCTCCACCGCCTGAGCGGGGATCAGCTCGCCGCCACGGTGTC
>CAZECO010000412.1:0-1594 GCA_964510455.1 uncultured Actinomycetes bacterium | reverse complement strand
TCCTCGTCGCCCTGGCCATCGCCGGCCTGCTGGTCCTGGCCGGGATGTTCTACACCGGCAACCTCGACTACCAGGCCTACATCCTGGAGTCGGACTCCATGGCCCCCGCCATGCCGGCCGGCACCCTCGTGGTGGTGGACACCACCAGCGACATCCAGGAGGGCGACGTGATCGCCTACCAGATGGGGGACACGGTGGTCACCCACCGGCTGCTGGAGGTCAACGAGGACGGCACCATCGTCACCCAGGGCGACGCCATGACCCAGGTCGACCCGTTCCCGGCGACGACCGACGACATCATCGGCGAGGTCGTGTACTCCTCCACCGCGCTGGGCGGCCTGGTGCTGTTCCTGCAGACGCCGGCCGGCATCTTCACCGTCCTCGCCCTGGCCGCATCGGTCCTCATCGGGGCCTACGCGATCAGCACGATCCGCTCCGCCCGCCGCCCCGAGGATGAACTGCTTGCCACGGTGGAGGAGGACCGGGAACTGGTCACCGTCTGACCCAACAACGACGTATGGGCCGATCCGCAACCACGGATCGGCCCAAACGCGTTGCACAGGCGTCTGGTGGCACCGGCGTGTGTCGGAGGTCACCGATCCGATGGTTTGTGCGTACGGCTGATGGGAAGAACCAGACTGTCCCGACCGGTCTGTCGAGCAGTCCGGGGGGCAGAGGAATCCCCGAGAGGACCAGTCGAGATGCGGAACAGCAAGCTCCTCGCGAGCGGCACCGCGCTGGTGCTGGCTGCGGCGCTGGGCGTCGCCGGTGTCGGCAGTTCTGCCGCCTACTTCTCCGACACCGTCACCGGAGGCATGATCGTCGTTTCGTCGGGCCCACCGGAGCACCTCCTCATCGCCGTCGATACGCACTGCATCCCAGCGGGTAGTGGTGCTGGCGTCACGTGTGACATCCGCCCTGGTGACCCGAGGGGGGAGACCGAGGCCCCGGAGATCTGTTTCGAAGACCCCTACAATTCGCACGGGGACCCGTTGACGCTGAGCCAGCAGATCACGGTCACGAACACGGGTGAGGGCGTGCAGGATGTCTTCATCCAGTTCGGCCCCGGACTGGATGACTTCAACGCCGAACTGGAGGAGGGGGCCGTCCTTCAAATCAGTGTGGACGGCAGGGTCAAGGCGACGTACGGCACGAACCCACTCGGGCAATACACCTCGTTGACGGAGGAGCCCGTCCTGCTCGCTGACGACCTGCCTGCTGGAGAGTCCATCGAAGTGAAGATCACCTTCACCCCAGATCCGGGTCGCGACAACGTGGGAGGTAAGACAGTCCAGCTGCCCTACCAGGTCTATGCCACCGCAAGTACAGATGAGACGCCCGTCGATATCAACGAGGGTCTGATCAGCGCAAACATGCATTGATAGCCAAGGGGCCACGAGTGGTCAGGAGGAGCCGCCTGGTTCCTGTGGGAATGCCGACCACCATCGTGCCGCTCGCGCACTTGTAGCCACAACGGCGACCCGGACCCGGGCACCGTCTGCCCACCCCTGAAGAGGATTCGACCGCAACGAGGCACTAATCGTCCACAGTCCGCGCGGCTGCCGAACGTCCCGCACTCGGCGGTGGCGGTCCG
>CAZECO010000411.1:0-1610 GCA_964510455.1 uncultured Actinomycetes bacterium | reverse complement strand
TGGACGGTGATGGTCTGGGCGACCTGCAGGAACCGGATCAGCTCCAACCGGTCCAGGCCCTGGGTGCGGGACTCGTCGCGCTGCACCTTCGGCAGGCGTGCATACGAGGCCGGGTCCGCGGCGATCAGCCCGTCGATATGGGCGAACCGGAAGAACCCGCGGACGCCGTGCATCATCGTCGCGATCGAGGAGTCCATCAGCCCCGAGTTGCCGAGGTGGCGGATGTAGAGCTCGACGTGGGCGCGCTGGATCCCGACCAGCGGGTCCAGCCCGTTGGTCTCGCACCAGCTGAACCAGCGCTTCAGCTGGTAGGCGTACAGGGCGTGGGTCCGGCCGGCGTAGCGGGCCAGGAACGAGACCGCCGCCAACTGGGCGGTCGACATCGAAGCCGGCTGGAACGGCAGAAGAGTCGTGGAAGCAGACATGGCGTCACCTCTCGCGGCGACCTCGCAACAGGCCCAGACCCCGCCCGCCGCCAACACGGCCAGGCACCCGGACAACAGCGACGCTAACCAACGACCTCCACGCCACGCCCCCGCGCCCGTTTCGCCGCGATAGGACTCATCGTCTGTTCAAATAGTTGGCGCGTCTGATCCTCGGAACCCCGACCCCTAGGAGGGCGCTGAACAATCCGGGGTGTCGGGGCGCCGCGTTTTCGGGCGCGTCGGGAAGAATTCGTGGCATGCAGGGGTCGTCGGAGCCGCAGCGGGATCTGTGGGATGTGGAGTCGGTCGCTGGGCATCTGCTGCCGGCGGGAAGCGTGTATGCGTTTTTGGCGGAGCACCGGCATGAGCTGTTCCCGGCAGAGATGTTCGCCGACCTGTTCCCTTCGGGCCGGGGGCGGCCGTCGCTGCCGGCGGAGGTGGTCGCGGCGGTGATCGTGCTGCAGTCGCTGCACGGCTGCTCCGACCGGGAGGCCGCGGACGCGGCCGCGTTCGACTTGCGGTGGAAGGCGGCGTGCGGGATCGCCCTGGACGCCGGCTCATTCCACCCGACCGCCCTGACGTACTGGCGGCGCCGGCTCGCGGCGTCGAACCGGCCGCACCGGATCTTCGACGCGGTACGGCAGGTCATTATCGAGACCGGCGCGGTCGCGGGCGGTACCCGGCGGGCTCTGGACTCCACGGTCCTGGACGACGCGGTCGCCCGGCAGGACACCGTCACCCAGCTGATCGCCGCGGTCCGCCGGGCGGCGCGCGACGTGCCCGGCGCCGCCGACTGGTCGGCCGGGTCTGCACCGGGCACGACTACAGCAGGCCGGGCAAGCCGGCGATCGCGTGGGACGACGAGGCCGCCCGCGAGGATTTGGTCTCGGCGCTGGTCAACGACGCCCTCGCCCTGCTCGCCGCCCTCGACATCGAGGCGATCACCGCCGCCGGTGGCGACGCCGCGGAGGCGGTGGCGCTGCTGGCGCTGGTGGCGGGGCAGGACGTGGAGCCGGCGGAGGGCTCCGACGGATCCGACGGCCGCTGGCGGATCGCCCGGAAGGTGGCCCCCGACCGGGTGGTCTCGATGGTCGACCCGGATGCCCGGCACGCCCACAAGACCCGCTCCCAGGCCCAGTTCTAGGGTCGGTGTCATCAGCCGCAAAGTAGCGGTGCGCGGTGGCG
>CAZECO010000410.1:0-1614 GCA_964510455.1 uncultured Actinomycetes bacterium | reverse complement strand
AGAGCACCGGTCTCCAAAACCGGCGGTTGGGGGTTCAAGTCCCTCCGGCCCTGCGCGTCGGAGTTGGCGCTCTCGCGGCAGTCCGACGTACCAGACGTACCACACGTACCAGGTGTCACGGCCGTCGCGGAGCGCGTTCGGCACATCAGGGATTCAAGACGAAGCGGAGGACGCGTGAGCGACACGAGCACGCACACATCTGGCCCCTCCGGATCGGGCAAGCCTTCGAAGAAGAAGAACCAGCGCAACCTGTTCAGCAGGACCTCGCTGTTCATCCGCGAGGTCATCGCCGAGCTGCGGAAGGTCATCTGGCCCACCCGCAAGGAGTTGATCACCTACACGGGGGTCGTGATCGTGTTCGTGCTGATCATGGCGGGCATCGTCGCCCTGTTCGACTTCGTGTTCACGCAGGGAGTGCTAGCTGTCTTCGGCAGCGATTAGCCGCCCGACCCGACCAGTAAGGACTTGGAGCACCGTGTCTGACCAGACCCTCATGCCGGAGCAGGGAGGAGCCGTCGATGAGACGCCCGCCTCTGCGCAGGATGCCCCGACCGACCCCAACGCAGAGCTGCTCGAGGCGCTGCGGGAGGCGCCGGGCGAGTGGTTCGTCGTGCACTCCTATGCCGGCTACGAGCGGCGCGTCAAGGCGAACATCGAGGTGGCCGCCAAGAACCAGGACCTCGAGGACGAAATCTTCCAGATCGAGGTGCCCATGGAGTCGGTCTGGGAGGTGAAGAAGGGCGAGCGCAAGCGCGTGGACCGCGTCAAACTACCGGGCTATGTGCTCGTCCGCATGGAGCATTCGCCGCGATCCTGGACCGCCATCCGCAACACTCCCGGGGTCACCGGCTTCGTCGGCCACGGCGGGGATCCGATCGCCCTGAGCATCGATGACGTGTACGAGATGCTGAAGGGTCCGGAGCGGCCTGCGGAGCGCAAGGCCGGGGAGGACGAAGCCCCGGGCAGGCCCGCCAAGCGGATCGAGGTGTCGGAGTACCACGTCGGCGAGGTGGTCACCGTCATCGATGGGCCGTTCGAGTCCCTGCAGGCCACGATCTCCGAGGTCAACCCCGAAGCACAGCGCATCACCGCGATGGTCGAGCTGTTCGGGCGGGACACCCCGGTCGAACTGAGGTTCGACCAGATCACCGCAGTCTGATCCAACCACCGAGTCGAAGGACGCACCACCATGGCAGCACCGAAGAAGCGCCGGAAGATCACCGGCTACATCAAGTTGCAGATCGAGGCCGGCAAGGCCAACCCGGCGCCGCCGGTGGGCCCTGCCCTGGGCCAGCACGGCGTCAACATCATGGAGTTCTGCAAGGCCTACAACGCCGCGACCGAGTCGCAGCGCGGCGAGGTCATCCCCGTCGAGATCACCGTCTACGACGACCGCAGCTTCGATTTCGAACTGAAGACGCCGCCCGCGGCGAAGCTCATCCTCAAGGCGGCCGGCATCAGCAAGGGCGCGTCGAACCCGCTGACCGACAAGGCCGGGACCATCACCCGGGACCAGGTCCGCGAGATCGCCGAGAAGAAGATGCCGGACCTCAACGCCAACGACATCGACGCCGCGATGAAGATCATCGAGGGCACCGCCCGGCAGATGGGCGT
>CAZECO010000409.1:0-1623 GCA_964510455.1 uncultured Actinomycetes bacterium | reverse complement strand
CGGCGATGCCCTGGGCGTTGTCCGAGACCGGGCCGAAGGTGTCCATCGCCACGATGACGCCGACGGTGGTCAGCAGACCGGTGCCTGCCATGGCCACCGCGAACAGACCCAGGATCACGGAGCCGCCGCCCAGGCTGTAGGCGCCGAACACCGCGGCACCGATGAGCAGCGCCGAGTAGACGGCCGACTCAAGGCCCAGGGAGATGCCCGACAGGATCACCGTGGCGGGACCGGTCAGGGAGGACTTCGCGACGTCGTCCACCGGACGGCGGTCGGTCTCGGTGAAGTACGCGGTCAGCTGCTGGATGGCGGCGGCCAGGAGGATGCCGATCAGCACGGCGCCCAGCACCAGCCAGCGCGGGTTGAAGGACTCGAACCGGGCGATCTCCATGCCGATCGAATCCGCGGTGATCGTGTCCAGACGCGTCATCGAGTCGGGCAGCCATACGAAGACCGCGGTTGCCACCAGCACCGCCGAGCAGATGGCTGAGATGAAGAATCCGCGGTTGATCGCGCTCATGCCCGAGCGGTCGCCGGGGCGGGGCATGACCGAGAAGATGCCGATGACGGCGGTGATCACGCCGATGGCGGGCACCACGAGCGGGATGACCAGACCGACGCTGCCCAGCGCGGCCTTGCCCAGGATGAGGGCGGCGACCAGGGTCACCGCGTACGACTCGAAGAGGTCGGCGGCCATGCCGGCGCAGTCGCCCACGTTGTCGCCCACGTTGTCCGCAATGGTCGCCGCGTTGCGGGGGTCGTCCTCGGGGATCCCCTGCTCGACCTTGCCCACCAGGTCCGCGCCCACATCGGCGGCCTTGGTGAAGATGCCGCCGCCGACGCGCATGAACATCGCCAGCAGCGCCGCCCCGAATCCGAAGCCTTCCAGGACCTTGGGCGCCTGGTCGGCGTAGACCAGCACCACCAGGGATGCGCCCAGCAGGCCGAGTCCGACGGTGAACATGCCTGCCACGCCGCCGGTTCGGAAGGCGATCCGCATGGCGTCCTGCTCGCCGGTGTCGTTAGCGGCTGCCGCCACGCGCACATTGCCCCGCACCGCGAGCCACATACCCACGTACCCGGTGATCGCGGAGAACACCGCGCCCACGATGAAGAAGATGCTGCGCCCGATGCGCTCGGCCCCTGTCTCCGCCGGCAGCAGGAACAACAGGAAGAACACGACGGTGGCGAAGATCGCGAGTGTCTTGAACTGTCGGTTGAGGTAGGCGGAGGCACCCTCCTGCACGGCAGCGGCGATGCTGCGCATGTTCGGGGTACCCTCGCTTGCGGCGAGAACTTCACGGACGAGCAGCGCCGCCACGCCCAGCGCGGCAACGGCGATGGCCGCTACCACGAGGACGGTGGCGTAGTTGCTCCCCGTCAGTTCTACCTCCGCTGCTGCGGCGAGATACTGCACGGACGATCACTCCTTGATGTTGGACGAATCGCCCGGGACGCGGTCCGGGCGCTCATCTGATTGCAGAAGATGCCACGAGCCGTCCGGGCGATGGCCGAACTGCCGTGACTGCTCGATTCTAAGCCGAAAGCGAATCTGCTCCCACCGCACCCCTGGCCGAGGCTCTGCCGGACCCCTCGGCGTCCGCTGACAGGACGGTCAGCCGG
>CAZECO010000408.1:0-1630 GCA_964510455.1 uncultured Actinomycetes bacterium | reverse complement strand
CTCCAAAGCCCCGGAACTGCTCGCGACGATGATGGTCATCCTGATCATCGGCATGTTGGTCGACGGCCTGTTCTCCAGCCTCGCGGGGCGGGTGCGCCGGAGAAGGGGTCTGGCGATCGATGACTAGCGTTGCGCGCCCGCTGCGCATGGTAAGGCGCGGGACTAGACACAATGGGCACATGGAGGTTTCGGCGAAGGTCGACTACGGCATGCGTGCCCTGCTGGTGCTGACGCGGGCGCACGCATCCGGTCCCGACGCGCTGACCAAGACCGACGCCATCGCCAAGGACCAGGGCATCCCACCCAAATTCCTGGAGGGCATCCTCGGCCAGCTGCGCGCCAGCGGGCTGGTGGTCAGCCAGCGCGGCGCCGAGGGGGGGTTCCGGCTGGCTCGGGCGCCAGCGGAGATCTCGGTGGCCGACGTCGTCCGAGCGCTCGACGGGCCGCTGGCGGCCGTTCGCGGCCGGGCGCCGGAGGACGCGGAGTACCAGGGCGCCTCGGAGCACCTCAGCGACGTCTGGATCGCGACCCGCGCGGCAGTGCGCACCGTGATGGAGAACGTCTCGCTGGCGGATATCGCCAGCGGGGCGCTGCCGGGCGAGGTGGCCGGATTCCTCGCGCAGCCGGGGGCCTACGAGCGGCGCTGAGCTGGGGCTTTGATCGCGCTTCGGCTGCGGCGCCGGTGAAGGCCGGACGCGGCCCTGCCGGTCGGGGGGCCGGCGGGGCTTCAGCGCTGGGTACTGGTGGACCTGGCCAGGCCTGGCGCGCCAGATGTGGCCGATTCCCGGTGCCTCGGAATCTGGCGGGACGTGCGGGTGCCGCGGCTGCAGGATCCGGCGGGGGGCGGGTGGTGGATCGTGGGACCGGCACCGGTGGGTCGGTGGGTCGGCGGGCAGATGCACCCGTAGCGGGGCTTTGCACCCGAAACGGGGGCGTTTGCGGCGATCCGCGGCCGATAGATGCACCCGATCCGGGGCTTTGCACCCGCAGCGTGGGCTCCCGACGGCGTGTCGCGGGCGATCCGCCCCCGCCACGGGTGCATTGCCTCCACCCGGGTGCTAACTCAGGCGTGATCCGCCCACCCAACGGGTGCCAACAGGCAGCCGATGCCTTCACGCGCCCCGTCGGGGAGGAACAGTCGCCGGCGAAGCGCCTTCCCGCGACAGCCCCGCCCGTTGCCCACCGGCCGCGCGACCGATGCCCCGCCCCACGCCAGCCTGCCCGCACACCCCTGCCCGGGACTCCCCGCCGGATTCCGAACAGCCCGATTCCTCGGGGATCCGAACCCGGGTCGGGGGCCGCCGGGCCGCGATGGTCGGCCCCGAGCGCCCCCCCCGGCCGCTACTGCGCCTCGGACGCCGTCAGCGTCACCTCGACCTCCTGCTCGGTCCCGTTGCGCTCAACGGTGAGGGTGATGGTGTCGCCGACGGCGTTGTCCCGGATCGCTACGATCAGCTCGGTGGAGTCGTCGACCGGACGGCCGTCGACCTCGGTGATGACATCGCCGGGCTGGATACCCGCGGCCTCGGCCGGTCCCCCGGGGTTCACCTCCACGACCTGCGGTCCATCGGCGGCGTCCTCGATCTGCACGCCGATGATGGGGGTCTGTGCCGAACCGTCGGCGATGATC
>CAZECO010000407.1:0-1647 GCA_964510455.1 uncultured Actinomycetes bacterium | reverse complement strand
CGTACAGGCCCGGGACCGGCGATTGGACGTCGTAGACCTCGGCCACCCCGCCGTCCCGCAGCCGGATCGTGCCGTGGTCGCCGAGCTGGCCGCCGCCCTCGGCGTAGAACGGCGTGCGGTCGAGGATGAGCTCGACCTCGTCCCCCGGTTCGGCCGCGGGGACCACGTCGCCGTCCTTCAGGACGCCGACGACGGTGTTCTCGGTGACCAGCTCCGAGTAGCCGGTGAACTGGGTCAGCCCCGCGCGATCGAGGATCTCGCGGTAGGCGGTGAGCGGCGTGACACCGACCTTGCGGCTGCGGGCATCGGCCTTGGCCCGCTCCCGCTGCTCCTTCATCAACCGCCGGAAGCCGGCCTCATCGACGGCCAGGCCCTGCTCAGCTGCCATCTCCAGCGTCAGGTCGATCGGGAAGCCGAACGTGTCGTGCAGCTGGAAGGCTTGGTGGCCGGGCAGTTCGGTGCCGCCGGTGCGCCGGATGTCGGCCACCGCCACATCGAAGATCTGCGTGCCGGTGCGCAGCGTCTGCAGGAACGCCGCCTCCTCGTTGGCGGCGGTCGTGCCGACCCGTCCGGCGTCGCGCACGAGCTCCGGGTACTGCGGGCCCATGGCCGCCACGGTCGCGGCGATGAGGGCCTCCATCGCGGGTTCATGGGCCCCCAGCAGCCGCATATTCCGGATCACCCGCCGCATCAGCCGGCGCAGCACGTATCCGCGGCCCTCGTTGCCCGGGATCACGCCGTCGGAGATCAGGAATGCGCAGGTGCGCGTGTGGTCGGCGATGATCCGCAGCGCGATGTCGTCACGACGGTTGGCGCCGTAGCGGCGGCCGGAGATCTCGCAGGCGCGGTCGAGGATCACCTTCGTGGTGTCGATCTCGTAGATGTTGTCCACGCCCTGCAGCAGGGCTGCCATCCGCTCCAGGCCCATCCCGGTGTCGATGTTCTTCTTCGGCAGCTCGCCCAGCAGCGGGTAGCCCTCCTTGGCGGGGCCCTCGCCGCGGGTGAACTGCATGAAGACCAGGTTCCACACCTCGAGGTAGCGGTCCTCGTCCGCGATGGGTCCGCCCTCGCGCCCGAACTCGGGGCCGCGGTCGTAGTAGATCTCCGAGCAGGGTCCGCACGGCCCGGGCACGCCCATCGACCAGAAGTTGTCCGCCATGCCGCGCCGCTGGATGCGCTCGGTGGGCAGCCCGATCTCGCGGTGCCAGATGTCGGCCGCTTCGTCGTCGTCGAGGTACACGGTCACCCACAGCTTGGCGGGATCGAATCCGAAGCCGCCGTCGTGGGTGGACGCGGTGAGCAATTCCCACGCGTGCGGGATGGCGCCGGCCTTGAAGTAGTCGCCGAAGGAGAAGTTGCCGGCCATCTGGAAGAACGACGCGTGCCGCGTGGTCCGGCCGACCTCGTCGATGTCGAGCGTGCGCACGCACTTCTGCACGCTGGTGGCGGTGGGGTGCGGGGGCGGCGCCTCGCCCAGGAAGTAGGGCTTGAACGGCACCATGCCGGCGTTGACGAACAGCAGCGTCGGGTCATCCAGGATCAGCGACGCCGAAGGGACCACCTGATGGCCGCGGCTTTCGAAGAAGCGCAGGAACCGGCTGCGGATCTCGGCTGAGTCCATCGTGGTCAACGGGCCTTTCGTCGTCC
>CAZECO010000406.1:0-1649 GCA_964510455.1 uncultured Actinomycetes bacterium | reverse complement strand
GTCACACCGCGCGCCGCCAGCCAGCTGCCCTTCTGCCCGTGCGGCTGCAACTGGTCGCTGATCGACATCCTCGCCCCTCCCTTGATCAATGACTGACTCACAACCACGCTGCGGGTGCAAAGCCCCGGATCGGGTGCATCTACATCCCGCGGATCGCCTGAAACACCCCTCGGGTCGGGTGCAAAGCCCCGCGACCCCTCTTTGTCAACCTGTGGGCGGATCGCCCCTGTGTTTGCACCGGGTCGGGGGCTTTGCACCCGTGGCGGGGGTGGATCGCCCGCGACACGCCGTCGGGAGCCCACCCACCGGGTCCAAACAGGCAGCCGGCGCCTCACACGCCCAGCCGGGGAGGAACGGTCGCCTCCGAAGCGCCTTCCCGCGGCAGACCCGCCGTTGCGCACCGGCCGCCGGCCCCGGATTCCGAGCATGCGTGCGCGACCGATGACCCGCGGCACGCCAGCCCGCCCCGCGCACCCCTGGACTACTCGTGCACCAGCTCGGATCTCCCCCGCCGTGAACCCTGCTACTCCCCGCCGGATTCCAAGAGCCTGCAAACAGGCAGCCGGCGCCTCCTCGCGCCCCGCCGGCGGGAACAGGGACGTTGATCGCGAAGCGCTTGTGCCGGAATGGGGACGAGCACGCGGCCCCGGGGGGATCCGGCGCGCGCTCTCACGAGGCCGTCAAGACCTGCCGGGTCTGGGCGACATCCGCGGCGATCTGCTCCGCGAGGGAAGCCGCGTCCGGGAAAGTGATCTGCTCGCGGAGGAACTGCACGAATTCGATGGCGACGACCTGGTCGTACAGCGCGAGGTCCCCGCGGTCCAGCACGAAGGCCTCCACTCGCCGTTCCTGCTGGTCTGTGAACGTCGGGTTCGTTCCCACCGAGATGGCCGCGGCAAGACGCTGCATGCCGGTCCGGTGCGGATCGAGATCCAGCCAGCCGGCGTAGACCCCGTCTGCCGGGAGGGCAGCCGGGCCGCCGTACCCCGCCGCCAGCGGGTTGATGTTCGCCGTGGGGAACCCCAGGCCGCGGCCCCGGTGGTCACCATGGACGACCAGGCCCTCGACGCAGTGGTTGCGGCCCAGCCCGCGTCGAGCCTCGGCCAGGTCCCCCGCAGCGATCGCGGAGCGGATCCGGCTGGAGGACCACATCCCGCCCGCGGCGTCGCCGACCAAAGGCAACGAGATCACCTCGAAGCCGTGCTCGCCGCCCAGCTCGGCCAGCAGCGCGACGTCGCCGGCCGCCTGACGACCGAAGCGGAAGTTCTCCCCGACCACGACGCACCTGGCCGGCAGCACCACCAGCGTCTGGCGGACCCATTCCGCGGGATCGGTGCGGCTCATCTCCAGCGTGAACTCCAGCAGCTTCACCGCGTCTGCGCCGGCCTGGCTGAGCAGCTCCACGCGGTGCCGGATGGTCGCCAGCTGCGGGGGTTCGGTTCCGGGACGAAGGACGGCGACCGGGTGGGGATGGAACGTGATCACCACGAGCGGGAGGTGTCGTTCATCCGCGACGGACCGCGCCCTGTCCAGCAATGCACGATGACCCAGGTGGACCCCGTCGAACACCCCGATCGCGACAACTGCTCCGCTCCGGAACCAGGGCCGGTCCTCCGGGTCGCGCCACACCTGGGTGCGTCTGGGCTGCT
>CAZECO010000405.1:0-1650 GCA_964510455.1 uncultured Actinomycetes bacterium | reverse complement strand
TCCTCCTGGGAGAGCGAAACGAAGCCGGTTTGACTCCGCCCGGGCCGTTCGTCGAGACAGGTTCCCCCGCTCCCGTCCTGCGACTTCGCGCGGACCGGCCACACCGTTGGTATCGTCAGCCGTTCGCAAACCTTGAACGCAGAGTGACCGACGTCACACTTGGTCAGGGGAGACCAGCCCCGCCGCGTGGGCCTGCAGGGTTATCTGCTCCAGGGCGAGGCCGGGTCAGGGTCGACCGGGACGGGTCTTCCGGGCGCGGCAGGAGGCGCTGGGCCGCGACGTGGCGGTGAAGGCGCTGGATCCCGCGCTGGCAGCCGACGAAGCCTTTCGGGAGCGGTTCCGAGCGGAGGCGCGGGTGCTGGCCGGCCTGCGCGACCCACACATCGCCTCCCTTCATGAATACGTGGAGGACGCTTCCGGGGCGTGGATCGTCCAACAGTGGGGTGATGGGTCGTCGCTGGAACACGTGCTGCCGGCCACGGCCCGCTGGAGGCGGAGCAGGCGGTCGGGCTCGTGCGGGGGCGCTGATCGGTTTGGCGGTCGCGCACCGGGCGGGAGTGGTCCACGGCGAATGTCGACGGGCAACCTCCTGGTCACCTCCGACGGCACCTCGACGCTGGTCCACTTCGGGCTGGCCGGGCCGTCCGGCTCCTCGGGCACCGGTGGCACCGCCGCGTGCAGGCGCCCGCCCACCCCGCCTCAGCCAGCCCCGGCGGACGGCGACGTCGTCGACATGCCCGTCCAGCACGATGCAGGCAGCACAAGCGGAGGCAAGCGACTACTCGCCATCGGTGCTGCCGCAGTCCACGTCCTAGCCGCAATTTCTGGGGCGGCGATCGCTATTGGCAATGGCAGCCAGAACTCGGCGAATGCCTGCGCCGAGCCCATCAACGGCGGCGTCGCACGTGCCTGAGGTACAGCCCGTGCCGGCGTTCGCGGGGACCTACGCGCTGACCTTTGTCGTCACGTCAGTGGTGCGCCCGGAAGCCCTTGTCATTGGCAACGAGATCGGGGCGACCTGGACCGTGGTTCCGGAGTGCGTCACCGGCCCCTGCGGTGCCGCAGCCACGTCGTCCAACGGTGTCCAGTTCGCCGGTCCCCACGCTGCGCCGCTGTCGCGGATCCGGCCGCCCGGCCTTGTCAGGGGGGTCACCTGAATGGGCGGATCGCGTCGGTTGCCCTTCAAGATCCACAGATCCTGGGCGAGCCGCTGGGCGGCCGCAGTGAGCACGCCGAGGGACTCAAGAGCCACGTCGTGCGAGGTGCTATGGCGCGAGCGGCGGCCGCCCCAACCCGCGTCCGCCTACAGTTGCAGGTGGAGTCGAAGCGCATCATCCAAAGCCTTCATGACGCTCGGCGAAACCTTGCCGATGACGCCGCCGATTCGACCCACGTCTACGGACCGCACCTGCTCGGCCTGCGCCTTGGAATCGACGGCAAGCCCTGATGCCCCCTTTGAAAGGAGGACCTGGAAGGGGAAGACACGAGCAACATTCGACGTCACGGGGACCACCGTCACAACGCCGCGCCCGCGACGAAGGGCAGAGGAGTTCGCGGCGTCGTTGCTCACGACTACCGCGGGCCTCCGCTTATCGGGTGCTTCGGATTTCAGCGGGGTGTGAGGGTTGGTAGGAGGTTCCAGTCGCAGCC
>CAZECO010000404.1:0-1681 GCA_964510455.1 uncultured Actinomycetes bacterium | reverse complement strand
CCGCCGCAACTGGATCATCGAACACTGGCCTCACATCGTCGAGTACCAAGAACTGGTCACCGCCGAAACGCCCGGTGCCATCGGACCCGGCATGGTGGAGCCCGAACTGGGGATGGAGCTTTGATCGCCGTCAGGCACAGCTCTTGCCGCAGTCGATTTCATTCACGACCGGACGACTTGCCAACTAAAGCCAGCGCCCGGACCCGGCGTTTAGGCACAAGCTCGGTAGTCGACAACAGCTCGCCTCACACAGCGTCCCCGGGGTGGGGACCGAAGCGACGTACTCTCGGAACGCCAGTCCAGGTGCCGTCCAAGGTCGAAGCTTCCCAGTGGTGGGAAAGAGCTTGGAACGATTCCAAGTGAGGGTTCCAGTGAGTGCATTCGAGAGTGCTGAGTCGGTAGCAGAGGCGTTCCATGCCGGACCCTGGGAGGGTGGCCCGACTCCCCTGGAAATCGACGAACTCCGCGAGCAACTCACCGCCGACTTCAACGAAGTGGTTGCCGAATGGACCGACCGACCCGACGGCTGGCTACGAGTCAACAAGACACGCATGCGGGCCACGGCGCTTTGCCCGGCCCAAGTACTTGGCGAAGCAGAGCCGTCTGAGCTGTCAGCCAACCTCGTCGTGGGAATCATTTGCGACATCGCTGCCGGCGTTGTCGCTCTCCATCAAGGATTCGCGCGGAGCGGCAACTGGTTGTCGGCGCTGGAGCCGACATTGCAGCAGGAACAGCCCGACGTTGTCGACTACATCAATCAGCTAGAACCCGACGACCGAGCAATGCTGATCGACGACATCGACGATCGTTGTCGCCACCTGGGCGCACTTCTCGGCGACCTGAGGAACGAACGACTGACGATCCGCGAGCGGATCAGCGTACCTTTCGTCGACGCCCGCGTTCTGCTCGCCGCTGAGATCGATCTCACAGTCGGATCGGGCCGTCGCCTCATCGCCGAGGTCAAGAGTGGTGCTTTTGGCCTGTCGACTCCTGATGAACTCCGCCACTATGCACTGCTCGTTGCGCTGCGTGATGGGATACTCCCTCGAGGGGGATGCGCGGTCGCGCTGGGCGATGGACGCGTCACACCTATCCCGTTACGGCTGGCCGATCTTCACACAGCCGCACGTCGAGTGATCGCGACCGCCGAGCACCTAGTCGAAATCGACAAGCGCGTTGCAGGAGGTCTCACCGTGCAAACGAAACCGGGCGGACACTGTCGTTGGTGCCGGCGCGTCCGGTCATGTGACGCCGTAGACGAACGCATACTCTCCGAACTCCCCGCCGTCCCCTTTAGCGCTGCCGACGACTTCGAAGACGACGAGGAGTTCTTGTGACAGCGAGCGCTGTCCACACGGAACTCATCGAAGCCATCAAGAGCGGACTTGCCGCCGTAGCGGATGAATGCCGCAGCGCCGACTGCAACGACCTGGCCTGGGAGGAGATAGTGCACGTCTCCGACTTCCATGCCGCCGAGGCGATGCATTGCCAAGCCAAGCTCGCTGGCCCAGAGGCACCCTTCGAACCAGACATCTTCAAGACGTTCAAAGCCATCGCCCTGCGGTCGGTTCGATATCTCGACGACGTGGCGTCGCCTCGCGAAGCCGTCAGTCGTTGCATGATCGAACTTCGAGATGAGCACGATTGGATCGGGAATTATCTCCGTGACCTCGATCCTGGT
>CAZECO010000403.1:0-1686 GCA_964510455.1 uncultured Actinomycetes bacterium | reverse complement strand
GACGCGGACAGCCCCGCCATCGACCGGCTCGGCGCCGCAGCGGCCGCCGTGCGCCACCTGTGCACGGACCCGGTGCTCCCGGCCGAGCTGGCCCCCGCGCACTGGCCCGCCGACGAGTTGCGCCGGGCCTACGAGGACTACCGGGCCGACCTCAAATCCACCTACCTCGCCGCCGAGCCATCGAAGGAGATCGCATGATCACGCACGAAGTCCGCAACCAGGCTCCCCCGCTGGTCGACTACAACCCGGCCGAGTACCCCGTCATCCGCGAGGCGCTCACCCGGGACGGCGCCGGCGACGCCCTCGGCGAGGTGGACGCCGTCGGGATAGCCGCCGGCAGCGAGCACGCGCTCGAGCTCGGCGACCTCGCGGAGGCGCACCACCCGGTCCTGGTCACCCATGACCGCTACGGCAACCGGGTGGACGAGGTGTCCTACGATCCGGCCTATCACGAGCTCATGGCCACGGCGGTCGGCTTCGGCCTGCACGCCGCCCCCTGGCGGGATCCCCGCCCGAACGCGCACCTGATCCGCGCGGCGAAGGTGAGCCTGTGGCTGGCGGTGGACGCAGGGCACTGCTGCCCGATCTCGATGACGTACGCGGCGGTGCCGGCGCTGCGCGTCGATCCGGCGCTGGCTTCGGTGTACGAGCCGCTGCTGGCCGCGGGCGTCTACGACCCCGGACTGCGGGTTCCGACCAGCAAGCGCGGCTTGATCGCCGGGATGTCGATGACCGAGAAGCAGGGCGGCTCCGACGTGCGGGCGAACACCACGACGGCGACGCCCCAGCCGGACGGCACGTACCGCATCGTGGGGCACAAGTGGTTCACCAGCGCCCCGATGTCCGACATCCTGCTCACCCTCGCCCAGGCCCCCGGCGGCCTGACCTGCTTCGTCCTGCCGCGGGTCCTGCCCGACGGCAGCCTCAACCCCATCCGCCTGCAGCGGCTGAAGGACAAGCTGGGCAACCGGTCCAACGCCAGCAGCGAGGTCGAGTACGAGAACGCCGTGGGCTGGCGCCTCGGGGACGAGGGGCGCGGCGTCCCCACGATCATCGAGATGGTCAACGGCACCCGGCTGGACTGCACCCTGAGCACCGCCACGCTGATGCGGCACGGCGTCCAGCTCGCCGCGCACCACGTCACCCACCGCGCCGCGTTCGGCAAGGCGCTCATCGACCAGCCGCTGATGCGCAACGTCGTGGCCGATCTGGCCGTCGAGGCCGAGGCCTCGACCACGGTGGCGCTGTGGCTGGCGTCCCTCACCGACGCCGCCCAGGCCGGCGACGAGCGGGCCGCCCTGCTGCGCCGGATCGGCCTGGCCGTCTCCAAGTACTACGTGTGCAAGCGCGGCCCGGTGCACGCGGCCGAGGCGCTGGAGTGCCTCGGCGGCAACGGGTACGTCGAGGAGTTCCGGATGGCGCGCCTGTTCCGCGAGTCGCCGCTCGCCTCGATCTGGGAGGGCAGCGGGAACGTCGCCGCCCTGGACACGCTGCGCGCCATCGCCAAGCAGCCGCAGGCCCTGGCGGTCCTGTTCGAGGAGATGGACTCGGTCGCCGGCGCGGACGTCCGCCTCGACGGCTTCGTCGCGCGGCTCAAGGGCTGGTTCGCCGATCTGGGGAACCTCGAGTTTCGGGCCCGGACCGTCGTGGGCGATCTGGCGCTGGGGCTGCAGGCGACGCTGCTGG
>CAZECO010000402.1:0-1698 GCA_964510455.1 uncultured Actinomycetes bacterium | reverse complement strand
GGTCTCGCCGGTGGAGTACGGCGGGAAGTTGTAGTTGTGCATGTAGCGCTTGCGGGTCTCCGGATTGAGTGTGTCGACCATCTGCTCCATCTTGAGCATGTTCAGCGTCGTCACGCCCAGGATCTGGGTCTCGCCGCGCTCGAACAGCGCCGAGCCGTGGGCGCGCGGGATCACCTCGACCTCGGCGGTGAGCTCGCGGATGTCGGTCAGCCCGCGGCCGTCGATGCGGACCTTGTCGCGCAGCACGCGCTGCCGGACCGCCTGCTTGGTGACCGACCGCAGGGCCGCGCCGATCTCGCCCTCCCGGCCGGCGAACTGCTCGCCGAGGCTGCCGATCAGGTCCTTCTTGATCGCATCGAGCGCCGATTCGCGCGGCTGCTTCTCCACGATCGTCAGCGCCTGCGCCACCCGGTCGGCGGCGGCGGCCGAGACCGCGTCGAACACGTCGGGCCCGTACTCGGGGAACCGGGGGAATTCGGCGGTCGGCTTGGCCGCCACCGCTGCGAGCTCCGCCTGCGCCCGGCACAGCTCGGCGATGAACGCCTTGCTGGCTTCCAGACCCGCCGCCACGACATCCTCGGTCGGGGCGGTGGCCCCGGCGCGGACCAGGTTGAAGGTGGCCGCTGTGGCTTCGGCCTCCACCATCATGATCGCGACGTCATCCCCGACGACCCGGCCGGCGACGACCATGTCGAACGTGGCCTCCTCCAGCTGGGAGTAGGTCGGGAAGGCCACCCACTGGCCGTGGACCAGCGCGACGCGCACAGCGCCGATCGGCCCGGAGAACGGCAGGCCGGACAGCTGGGTGGACAGCGACGCCGCGTTGATGGCCAGCACGTCGTACAGGTGCTCCGGATGCAGCGACAGCACGGTGATCACGACCTGCACCTCGTTGCGCAGGCCCTTGGCGAAGGTCGGGCGCAGCGGACGGTCGATCAGCCGGCAGGTCAGGATCGCGTCCTCGCTCGGACGCCCCTCCCTGCGGAAGAAGGAGCCCGGGATGCGGCCCGCGGCGTACATCCGCTCCTCGCAGTCGACGGTGAGCGGGAAGAAGTCGAAGTGCTCCTTGGGGTGCTTGCCGGCGGTGGTGGCGCTCAGCAGCATGGTGTCGTCATCGAGGTACGCCACGGCGGAGCCGGCGGCCTGCCGGGCGAGCCGCCCGGTCTCGAATCGGATGGTGCGTACACCGAAGCCGCCGTTGTCGATACGGGCCTCGGTGGTATGGACAGAACCCGTCACGGGTCCTCCTCACGGATCGTTCAGCATCCGTGTGCATTCGCGTTCTGGCGGCCGGTCTTCGATCGAGACCCTCGGGCTGCGGCGCAGCCACGGGGATCACTACCGAGGACCGACAAGGACGACGCGGTCACACGTCGCTGGAATGGATACCAACTCTGTCTTCAGTTGTGGCGAAGGGCGGGCGCATCGGCCCGCCCTCCGCACGCGTCATCGACGCAGGCCCAGCCGCTCGATCAACGACCGGTAGCGCGCGATGTCTTTGTCCTGCAGGTACTTCAGGAGCCGGCGGCGCTGCCCTACGAGCAGCAGCAAACCGCGCCGGCTGTGATGGTCGTGCTTGTGGACCTTCAGGTGCTCCGTCAGATCAGAGATCCGGCGGCTCAGCAGTGCTACCTGAACCTCGGGGCTGCCGGTATCGCCCTCATGGGTGGCGTACTCGGTCATGATCTGCTGCTTGAC
>CAZECO010000401.1:0-1703 GCA_964510455.1 uncultured Actinomycetes bacterium | reverse complement strand
AGAGCGCGAATAATGGCCCAGTGGCCGAACCAGGGATTCGCTATCTGCGCGATGCAGTGACCAGGCTTGGGCCGGCGGCCCCCGGCGGGGGGGCGATCGGGGGCGTGGTCATCGGCCGGGGGGACCGTCGCCCGTTCGCCGGAGACAGCGAGCTGCGCCCGCTGGCGCGGCTGGCACGCTACCGGCCGGAGGCCGACGCGGTGCATGACCGGCCGACCTGGACCGATCCGGTGCGCCAGATGTTCGACCTCGCGCCGGATCCGGAGGACGGCCGGTTCCTCCAGGTGAAAGCAGGCGAGCTGGCGGACGTGCCCAGGGTGTACGTCTTCGTCCACGGCTGGGTGCCCGGCTCGCGGGATGTCACGGAGGAGCTCTACGTCGGGGCGGGACGGGTGCCGATGGCCTGGGACGACCGGGTGGTGAACAAGGTCGGCCTGACGATGGTGGAGGCCTATGAGCCGCTGCTCGCTGCGCTGACGCAGCGCGATCCGCAGGCAGCTGTCCTGTGGTACTCCTGGGTGGACCAGTCGGGAACGGACACCGATGTGTTCGCGGCCCGCAGCTCCCTGCGTTTCACCGGTGTCAACGGACGCAGGCTGGCGGCGGCGCTGGACGAGCTGATCGGCGAAGGACAGCCGCAGCTGCACCTCATCGGCCACAGCCATGGCAGTGTTGTCGCCACGTATGCCGGCTTGAGCATGCAGCGCCGGATCGCCCACCTGACCCTGCTGGATTGTCCGGAGGACTGGTTCTCGCGTGCCGGCGGGGCTGCCGGCCTGCTTCCCGACATCCTGCCGAGGCTGCGGCCCGGGCGCGGTCCGGGCGCCACCTTCGTCGACTCCTACGCCAGCATGTTCGGGCGGAGCTACCACGACGACGCGGGGCTCGACGACATCGTGGATGTCCGGCTGACACCTGCCGTCCGCCGATCCGACGAGGCGTCCGCGGTCAGCCAGGCCCATCAATTCCCGGTCACCTGGTACGCGGGAACGGTCGCCGATCCCGAGGCCGCGGGCGGGTTCGCGTGGTCGCCGCTGCACGGCTTCGACACCACGGCGCTGGGTAGCGCCTACCTCGCGACATCGCGCGGCCGGATGGCTGAACTGATCCACCGCCGCGGGTCGCCGCGCGCCCAACCGCAGCGGTCGTTCGCCGCCATCGGTCACGAGCCGCAGCAGCTGACGCGGCGGTCCCCGGATGTCGCCTACGTCATGGCGCTGCCCCCCGATGCGATCCTGATCGAGTTCGACCTCGGCTTCGCACGGCCGGCGAAGGACACCAGGATCGATATCGCGCTCGACGGACAGCTCGCGTGCTCCATCTTCGCAGCATCCCCGGTCCCCGCCCGGGGCCGGTTCGTCCGCGTGGCGCCGGGCAGGAGCACCCTGCAGTTCCGCCTGATCGGGGGCGGGTACCGCACGACGGCCAGCGTTGGCGGCCTGCGTGTGCTGCGGGGGCAGACCGCCACCAGGAACCTCGACGACTCGGCGGCGATGGTCCGAGTGGCTGCGCTGGGCGCTGCCGCGGGTGCGTTTGCCACCGTGGCAGTACTGGCGTCGGCGTTGGGCCTGCGCACGCTGGCCCGCAGAGTGTTGTCGCCGTCGGGGGAGCGGTGATGACGTTCTGCTGCCCGCGATGGCTAGGAGTCCTAGACTCGTGAGCCGACGGTATATCCGCGGCGAAGGGACAGGCCATGGTTCGGC
>CAZECO010000400.1:0-1718 GCA_964510455.1 uncultured Actinomycetes bacterium | reverse complement strand
AGCGCTGCAGCCGCCCGCATCTGCTCGGGCGACCAGTCCGGATGCGCGGAGCCGGTGACGAACAGCGTCGGGGCCTGCACGGCAGGCAGCAGCGGCTTGGCGTCCTGGCGCTTGAGCGAGATGGACACGACCGCGTTCGCCATCCCCGCTCGGTCGGCAGCAACGAAGGAGTCTCGGACCAGATCTGCCGCGTCCGGATCCGCCGTGCGGGTTCGGTCGGACAGGAGGGCATCCACCACCGCGTCGGCGATGAAGCCGATGGGGCCCAACCGCCGGTACAGGACCAGCAGCAGCTGCGTGCGGAGTCGGCTTGCGGGCGGGTAGGAGTGAATCGGTGTTCCGGCGGTCACGAGCGTCCGCACCCGATCCGGCCGATGCGCCGCGAGCAGGATGCCGACGCCGCCACCCCACGCGTTCCCGACAATGTCGACGGGACCATCGACTCCCACGGCATCGAGCACCTCCAGCGCAGCTTCGGCGCAGTCCTGCATCGAGTACCGGCGGCCGATGTCGCTGCTGGTTCCGTGGCCCGGCCCGGTCACGCTCACGAGCCGTCGCTCAGCCGAGAGTTCGGGGATGACACGCTCCCAACTGCGTTCATCGACGAACAAGCTGTGCCAGAGCAGGGCGGCCGGACGATGGCTCCCCTCCCCCGTGAGCGTCACTTTCAGCCGGCCGACCCGGGTCTGCACCTGTCGTTCGGACATCGCGACTCCTCTCAAACGTCACGGACTGTGGGTGGGGTGGTTCCCGGCTGGGCCGGCCTGGGGGGCCACGCGGTGCGCCGCCGAAGGGCGGTCACGGCGAGGATGACCAGCGGCAGCTGCCCGACCGCGTACACGACATGCGTGAGGTAGTGGTCCAGGGACTGCTCCGGGGCGAACGGCAGGATCGGCAACGGGAGGACGCTCAGGAGGCCGCCGATCAGGTTGAGCAAGGCCCAGCCGAGAATCGCCAACTGCACTCCGCGCGAGGACGGGCGTCGCCAGTAGGCCGCGAGCAAGATCAGGCCGACGAAGAACGGGCCGCTGTTCTCGAGGTCGGTGGGTGCCAGCGGCAGCTCGCGCATGTTGTGGGCGAACATCGTGAGCCACGACACCGCGAACGCGACGGCCATCTGGCCAGCCGTCGGTCCCTGCGACCTGCGCGAGCGACGGTCAGCGGGTGCGGGCCGGCTCTGAGTCGCCATGGTCGCGGTCCCTTCCGTGAGGGGTTCCTGTCTGGAAGAATATCGCTGAACGCTATATTCAGTCAATGGTGTATTCAGTCAATATGGCGGGCAATGCCAGGGAGGAGCAGTTGAGCACCATGTCGCGGCGGCGGTATTCGATGACAGTCAGGGCAGAACAGGCCGCGCGCACCCGCGAGCGAATCCTGGACGCCGCCCTCGCCGCCTACCGCGAGCGCGGCATCAGCGCCACGAGCCTGCAAGCGATCGCACGTCGGGCTGATGTGTCGGCTGCCACCGTCCTGAACCACTTCGGATCGGCCGATGAGCTCGCGCGGGTCGCTGTCGAGCGGCTCACCGACGACCTTCGCATCCCGGATGACCGAGAGTGGCCCGAGCACGGCCAGCAGTTGGTGCGGCGACTGGTCGGCGAGATGTTCGCGTTCTACGACCGCAGCACCCCGTGGTTCGAGATCTTCCGGTCAGATCTGGACCACGAACCAGCCCTGCTCGAGGGCAGGGCCGCCTATTGGCAGGCGGTCGGCGACCT
>CAZECO010000399.1:0-1721 GCA_964510455.1 uncultured Actinomycetes bacterium | reverse complement strand
GGGTTCCCGTCGGTGTGTCGCGGGCGAACCGCCCCGTGAACGGGTGCACCCCAGCGGGTGCAAAGTCGGGAGCGATCCGCCCACGCAACGGGTGCTGCAACGAAGGCAGCGGTGGGTTCTGGCGCCCCCCCGCCGGCGGGAACAGCGGCAGCGGCGCACCCCAGCGCCACAGCCCCGCGGCTACGCACCGGCCGCCGAAACCCCGGAATCCGCGGCACTTGCGAGCGCGACCGATGACCCGGCACACGCCAGCGGCGGAGCGGCATGCCCCGCGCCCGCACCGGTGCCCGGGACTCCCCGCCGGATTCCGAAGAGCCCGATAAGCCTCAGTCAATCTCGGGGCGGTCCGGACCAACCACCAGGAACGGTTCCAGGAGCCCCGGTGCGCACTGCCGCGCGAAGGCCAGCGCCTCCTGGGCGTCGACATCCGGAGTGTCGTACCCGCCGCGGCCGGCGGCAGTCATCGTGGAGACCGTGCGCAGGCCCAGTCGGCGCTGGAGCACCGACTCGCGGATCACGATGGTGCTGACGGCCTTGCGCTGCAGGACCGTGGTCGCAGTATTGAACAGGCCCGAACGGGTGATCAGGTACGGTCCCCTGATGGCGTGGCCGAGCGCCTGGTAACCGATCCGGGCGCCAAGCACGGCCACGGCCGGACCGACCACAACCGACGCCCAGGGCGCCCAAGCCGGCACCACGTCGGCGGCGTGGAGCCCGAACAGAACCCCGGCCACGGCGATCGCGCCCGCGCCGGCCCACACCAGCCGGCGGCGCAGCGCCGCCCGTGGATGGGGACTCAGAGGGGTCGCGAACAGGTCGTCATCTGCTTGCAGAACCGCCGCGGCGACGGATCGCGCCACCCGGACCGGGCTGCGGGGCAGGATCGCCGTCGGCTGCGATAGCGACCAGATGCTCAGGCCGGTGGTGATCACTTCGGTCTCGCTCAACCCGAGCCAGCGCCACAGCACCGGTTCCCGGATCTGGGCGCCGCGGATCCGGCCCTCGTCGCGGTTGACCTCGCGAGTGGTGAGCAGCCCTTGACGGGTCCGCAGGGACGTCCCCTCGGCGCCGCGCACCCGCGCCAACTCGAAGCCCCAGTACTCCGTGAAGTACACCGTCGCCATCCCCGCGGCGGCCACGGCGCTCACCGCCGAGAAGGCGATCAGCGCCGTTCCGACCGGTCCGATCGCCGCCAAATCGGCCAGGTCCGCCACGAACGCCGGCACGTCGACTCCGAAGCTGGCGAGCAGCCATGACATCCCCCACGCCAGCCCCAGCACCAGCACGTACCCCCAGACGGTGAACATGTTGTAGACCACCCACCGCGGCTCGAAGCGCGCGAACACGGCCAGCGGTTCGAGCTCCGAGGCGTCGGGGTGCGAACCTTCCCCGGCGTCCGGCTGCGCCGGGGCCTCGGGGTCGGTCAGCGCATCCGGCTCGGCCGCGTCATCGAGCAGCAGGCGCCGCAGCCCATGCGCCCCCGCCACGTCTACGGCGTCGATCGCCAGCGCGGACTCGCCCGCGGCGGTCTGCTGGCCTGCGCCGACCTTCACCACCCGCAGGCCAGCCACTCGGTGCCGCAGCCGGGCCTCGATGTCGACGCTGCGGATGCGGTCGCGCTGGATCGACCGGTGCGCCCGCAGCAGCACCCCGGTCCTGAGTTCGACGTGCGTGTCGGTGACCCGGTACCGGGTGACCACCCATCGGATGGCGTCGCGGAC
>CAZECO010000398.1:0-1722 GCA_964510455.1 uncultured Actinomycetes bacterium | reverse complement strand
CGTGGCGGATCACGCGGGCCGGGGAGGTGCCGGCCGGAAGCTGTCCGGCGCGGATGGGGGTATAGCCGTACGGATGCAATGCCGAATGGGGCAGATGGGACAACATGATTTCCTCATCGAGAAGCGCCGTTTGCGCGGCGGGCGAAGCAGACGTCAGGGGATGGACGGGAGGGCGCAGACAACCGCAGTCATGGCGTTCCCTCCCTTCGCTGCTCGATGTGGTGACGACAACGGTAGCGCGGCAGCCCGCACCACAGCAATGCGCCGGCATGTCCGCGTATCGGGCAACGGCATCGGAGGTCCACCGCTTGACGCTCGTGCGGGTCAGGCACGACACGACCCATGCGTCGCAGCAGTTCTCGGGCCGCACACGCATGGCGAGACGCCCTGGCGCCCCCACATGCGGCTCAGCCCCGCCCCGCGGCCTCGCGGATCCCGCGCAGATGCATCGGATCGGGGGCGGGCCAGCCGTTGACCGGCCAGCCGGGGGCTGCGCCGGCGGTGATGCCCACCATGCCGGGCGGGCTCGGCGATGCACCCGAGGTGCGCAGCCGCCTGGCCGAGACGTGGACCTCGGTGACGCCGGTCGTTGCCACGATCTCCGCGACGTTGCCGGCGGTGATCCCGCCGCCGGCCATGACGGTCATCCCCGGTGGCGCGCTGCGCACCAGGCGCGCGAGCGCGGCGGTCCCGCTGGCCGCTGTGGGCGCCGCCCCGCTGCTCAGGATCCGTGCGCACCCGCAGTCGAAAGCGGCTGCCGCGGCGCCGTCGATATCGCGTGCGATGTCCACGGCCCGATGGAAGGTCACCGCCCGTCCCTGCGCGGATCCGACCAGGCGTCGCAGGAACGCCTGATCGACCTCGCCGTCGGCCGTGAGCACCCCGACGACGATCCCGTCCGCCCCCATCTCGATCGCGGTGCCGACATCGCGCAGCATCGTCTGCCGCTCATCGTGGTCGTAGACGAATCCACCGCCCCTGGGCCGGATCATCACCATCACCGGTGTTCCCGCCGGCCCGGCGATCTCACGTGCCATGGCGATCGTTCCGGCCGACGGCGTCGTCCCGCCCTCGAGGTAGTTGTCGCACAGTTCGATGCGGTCCGCTCCCGCCGCCACCGCCGTGCGCACGGCCGCAACCGACGCGGCCAGGACCTCGACGGTGGGGTGCGGGCGGTTCACGTGCTCCAGCATGCAGCCCGATCCGTCGGGACTCCACGGGGTCGGCGTTACGAGGACAGGTCGACCCGGCATTCTTCGCCCGCGACGGCTTCCGGCGGGACGCCT
Organism: uncultured Actinomycetes bacterium; assembly: GCA_964510455.1. GTDB lineage: Bacteria > Actinomycetota > Actinomycetes > S36-B12 > CAVXYG01. Next base: position 436 of record CAZECO010000398.1, on the reverse strand, counting down.
GCTTGCACACCGACGGGGTCGCGGTAAGGGCCCAGCAGCTGCGCGGTGACCGAATGGATCGTTGAGCTCATCCGCTCGGCTTCCACTTGTCCTCGTCGAGCTGTGCGGGCTGGCGCATCAGGTCGAGCAAGTCGAGGAGCTGAATCACGGCGTCGGGGACCCAGCCCTCGGGCACGGCGATGAGGAGCGCTTTGCTCCAAACTTTGCAGCAACTTGGAGCTGGGTTGGAGCTGTTGTTCAGGAGCAGAGGTCAGAGACTCGCGCCAGCTTGGAGTTGGGTTGGAGCAAGTGCTGGGCGGCCGTACGCCACACGCGTTCCAGCAGCAACGGCAGCGGTCGTGCGGGATCAATCGGAATCAGGGCACCAGATCCTGCACGGCCTCCCCACGGTCGGTCAGGCGGAACGGCCCAGTTCGTGCTCGATGGCGATCCGCAC
>CAZECO010000397.1:0-1726 GCA_964510455.1 uncultured Actinomycetes bacterium | reverse complement strand
CCGCCGGACTTCGACCGCACGTTCCGTGCGCTGGCCGATGCGACCCGCCGCGACATCGTGCGCCGGGCCATCGTGTCGGAGGAGGGCGTTGCCGAACTGGCCGGCCACTACCCGATGAGCTTCGCTGCGGTGCAGAAGCACATCGCCGTCCTGGAGCAGGCGGGGCTGGTCACCAAGGTCCGCATCGGACGGCGGAAGGTCGTCCGGACCAACGTCGAGGGGCTGCGCACCGTGCGCCGCCTGCTCGATCAGTACGAGGAACTCTGGCGCGGGCGGATCGACCGCATGACCGCGCTGGTCGCAGAAGACAAGGAGACAGAACGATGACCGTCACAGCTGTCCGCAAGGACATCCAGGCACTGACCATGACCCTCGACGCCGAGTTCGACGCGTCGCCGGATCGTGTCTGGCAATTGTGGGCCGATCCGCGCCAGCTCGAGCGCTGGTGGGGCCCGCCGACCTACCCCGCCACCGTGACCTCCCACGACCTGCGCGCAGGGGGTCGTGTCGAGTACCACATGACCGGGCCCGAGGGCGACCAGCCGCGCGGCTACTGGGAGGTGCTCGAGGCGCAGCCACCGCACCGCCTGGTGTTCCGCGACGGTTTCGCCCACTCCGACGGCACGCCCAACGCTGACCTGCCGACGAACGAGGCCAGGGTGCGGATCGAAGAGATCGGCGGCGGCCGCAGCCGGATGTCGATCGAGAGCCGCTTCCCGAGCACCGAGGCGATGGAGCAGGTCCTCGCAATGGGCATGGAGGAGGGTCTGAAGGAGGCGGTCGGCCAGATCGACGCCATCCTCGCCGGCGCCACGGCCTGAAGACGTCGCCCGCTTCGGGCCGCCCATTCCCTGCAACCTTCCGGAGACAACCATGACCGCGACCACCATCACCCTGGACGCCCCCGGGGCCACGCTGACCTACGACATCCGGCGCACCGAGGGCGACACCGAGCCCGCGCTCATGCTCATCGGCTCGCCGATGGGCGCCGCGGGCTTCGCCACCCTGGCCGGCCACTTCGCCGACCGCACGGTGGTGACCTACGACCCTCGCGGGTCGGAGCGCAGCCGGCTGACCGATCCGCACAGCGCCGTGACACCCGACCTGCACGCCGAGGACCTGCACCGGATCATCGAGGCCGTCGGCGCGCCGGTCGACCTGTTCGCCAGCAGCGGCGGGGCGGTCAACGCGCTCGCCCTGGTGGCGACCCATCCGCAGGACGTCCGCACCCTGGTGGCGCACGAGCCGCCGCTGGCATCGGTCCTCCCCGACCGGGACGCCGCCTTCGCGGCGACGAGCGCCGTCCGCGACACCTACCGGCGCAGCGGCTGGGGAGCCGGGATGGCGCACTTCATCGCGATCGCGAGCCACCGGGGCGAGTTCCCCTCGGACTTCGCGGACCGGCCGGCCCCGGACCCGGCAGCGTTCGGGATGCCGACCGAGGACGACGGCTCCCGCGACGACCCGATGCTCGGCCAGAGCATCGTCACCACGACGCACTACGAACCGCAATGGGACAGGCTGCGCGCGGCGTCGACCCGGATCGTGCTCGCGGCCGGGGCGGAGTCGGAGGGGGAGATGGCCAGCCGGGGCACGCATGCGGCCGCCGAACGGCTGGGCACGCAGCCCGTCGTCTTCCCCAGCGACCACGGCGGCTTCCTGGGCGGGGAGTACGGACAGACCGGCAAGCCTGAGGAGTTCGCCGCCAAGCTGCGGGAGGTGCTCG
>CAZECO010000396.1:0-1737 GCA_964510455.1 uncultured Actinomycetes bacterium | reverse complement strand
TCTCGTTGGGCGGGAGGTCGAGGAGCGCCGCGACCTCGGGCAGCTCGGTCGCGTCATCGATCCCTTCCGCACCTAGGCCCAGCAGCTCGGTCGCCGCCCGCATCAACGCCGCCTTCGGCCCGTGCGCCTGGACTGTCTCAGGGGACACGCCTGCGCGCTCGGCGATCTTCTTCAGCGTCGTGCGGGCGTAGCCGAGCTCGGCGAACAGCTCTGCTGCCGCCAGGACGACGCGCCGCCTGGTCTCACCGGCCTGGCGAGCGCGCAGCTCGGACCGGTATGGACGAGTCGAGGACTCCGCCGCGTCGATATTGACTCCCGTGCCATCGTAGTCAATCATGTAGTGCAGTAGCGAAATTATACGCCTCACACTTTGGAGGTTCGTATGTCGTCGATTATCCTCGCCACCGCTCCCATCCACGGTCATGTCAGCGCCTACCTGCCGATCGCACGCCACCTCGTCGCCCGCGGCGACCAGGTTCGCTTCGTCACCGGGTCACGCTTCGCCGAGACTGTCGCAGACACCGGCGCGACCCATGTGGCACTCCCTCCCGAGTCCGACTTCGACGACCGGATGGATGTCAACGCGACCTTCCCCCAGCGGGGCGAGCTGCGTGGTACCGCAGCGATCGCCTTCGACGTCGAGACGCTGTTCGTCGGGCCTGGTCGGGGCCAGTACGAGGCCCTCGCCAAGACCATCGATGCGGAGTCGGCGCACGTCGTCGTGGCCGACCCGTTGTTCATCGGAGCCGCGCACCTGCTCGGGCGTCCGCCCGAGGAGCGTCCCTGCGTCCTGGTGGGGAGCCACCTGCCTCTTCCGCTCGGCAGCCGCGATACCGCGCCGTACGGCATGGGGCTCACGCCCGCCCCGTTCTTCAACAGCATTCGCAACCGCGCCCTCACGAAGCTCACTGACCGCCTGCTCAGCAAGGCGAACGCACTCGCCGATCGTCACCACCAGGAGCTCTTCGGCCGCTCCTATGGCCGCCCGATCATGGACTGGATACCCCGCGCGGACGCGATCGCGCAGTTCACGATCCGGGAGTTCGAGTACCCGCGCTCCGACGCACCCGCGCAGCTGCACTTCGTCGGGCCCCTCCACGGACACAGCCCACCCGCCCCCGAGCCCGCCTGGTGGCACGAGCTCGACGGTTCGCGCCCCGTCGTGCACGTCACCCAGGGCACGATCGGCAACAAGGATTTCGGACAGCTCGTCGCACCCGCCCTCGAAGGTCTCGCCGACGACAACCTGCTCGTCGTCGTGAGCACGGGAGGTCGACCGCTGGAGTCCCTGCCACCGCTGCCGACCAACGCCCGGGCGGCACCGTACCTCTCCTATGCCGACCTGCTGCCCAAGACCGACGTGTTCGTCACCAACGGCGGGTACGGGGGCGTGCAGCTCGCGCTTCGCCACGGCCTTCCGATCGTCGTCACCGGCGGGCAGGAGGACAAGCCCGAAGTCGGAGCCCGGGTCGCGTGGACCGGCGTCGGCATCCGCTTCAAAGAGGAGAGCCCGTCACCGGAGACACTGCGCAAGGCAGTCCACAAGGTACTCACCGACGACCGTTACCGCAGGGCCGCGCAACAGATGTCCCTGCGCATGGCCCAGGCGCCCGGCCTGCCGGGACTCGCCCGGATCATCGACGACCTCGCCCTCAGAGGGCACGCAACGGCGAGATGACCGCGGGAGCGAGCGGCACCCCTGTCACCGAGCGCTGACAGGGAGAGGCATCGAGACGA
>CAZECO010000395.1:0-1748 GCA_964510455.1 uncultured Actinomycetes bacterium | reverse complement strand
CCGAGTCCGCCGACATCCTCACCGGCGACGACCAGCAGGTGATCCTGCCGGACCTTGCCGCGGGCTGCTCCATGGCGGATATGGCGGACATCGCGCAGGTCGAGGCGGCGTGGGCGCACCTGCAGCACGCGGGCGTCGCACAACGAACCATCCCGATCACCTACATGAACTCCACCGCGGCCATCAAGGCGTTCACCGGTCGCAACGGCGGGGCGGTATGCACCTCCAGCAATGCCGAGGCCAGCCTGCGCTGGGCGCTGAGCCGGGGCGAGAAGGTGCTGTTCCTGCCCGATCAGCATCTGGGCCGCAACACGGCGGTGCGCCAAATGGGCCTGTCGCTGGACGACTGCGTGGTCTTCGACCCCCACCGTCCCGGCGGCGGGTTGACCGACGAGCAGCTGCGGGCGGCCACCATGATTCTGTGGCGCGGGCACTGCTCGGTGCACGGCAGGTTCTCGCTGGACTGCGTGGCCGAGGTCCGCGAACGGATCCCGGGCTGCAACGTCCTGGTCCACCCGGAGTGCAAGTACGAGGTCGTGCAGGCCGCCGACTACGTGGGCTCCACGGAGTACATCATCAAGACCGTCGCCGAAGCACCGGCCGGCTCTTCATGGGCGATTGGCACCGAGCTGAACCTGGTCAAGCGGCTGGCGCTGCGGCACCCCGACAAGCAGATCGCCTTCCTGGACCGGACGGTGTGCTTCTGCTCGACGATGAACCGCATCGACCTGCCGCACCTGGTGTGGACCCTGGAGAACCTGGTGGCCGGATCGGTCGTCAACCGGATCGACGTCGACCCCGAGGTCGCCCGGTGGGCGAGAGTCGCCCTGGACCGGATGCTTGCCCTGCCGGGGAAGGTGCCGGCGTCGGTGGACTGAGGCCTAGGGGTGGCTCACGTTGGCATGAGGGTTACCCGGTCCCGCGGTGCCGGTGGGCAGATGCATTGTGCAACAGCCTCCGTTGCCGGGCTTTGCAGGTGCTTCGGAACCCGCACACCCCGCCAGATTCCGAAGCACCCAGAAAGCGCGACCCGTGATCAGCGCCTTACGTTCTTGTGATCTTGGGCAGCTTCCGCGGGGATGGCCGTGGTTTCGGTGGTTTGCACGCACGACTGGGGTGAAGCGGGGCGGCGGGTGGGCTGTTCAGCTGGTCAGGGGCGATTGCAGCGCGGATTCGCCGAGCACCCTCGTTGCCGGGTTCGGCGGGGGCCCGGCAAGCCGAACGCTTGGCGAGTACGCGGGGAAACGACGGTTTGCAGGGGTGATGGCTGGGCCGGCGGCGGGAGTGTGCAGGACCGCGCCACCCGCCTGTCCTCAAGGCCATCCACTGCGCCGAACCCACGCACCAAGCGTTCGAGCCGACTCAGGCCGGAGAGCGAGGTCGGCCCGCGGAGTTCAGCGTTGGTCGGAGCAACGGTCGCGCTGGCTGCTTGCTCGCCACGGCCGGGAGCGATCCGCGGTGCCGGGCACCGCTGAAGGCAGCGCCTCCGGCCACGGGTCACAACGCAAAGCGCGGCCCATGGTCAGCGCCTACCCCCCGCTCTCCGCAGCGGGCGGCGTGAATCACCCGTGCCTGTCGCCCGCGTCGGCGCATCCCGCCAGTCCTCCCCTACACGGCCATCGGCCGCGCTGTCGGCGGGATGGGGGCCGGCAGGTTCGTGGAGCCCATCAGGTACTCGTCCACCGCCGCTGCGGCCGCGCGGCCCTCGGCGATGGCCCAGACGATCAGGGACTGCCCGCGCCCGGCAT
>CAZECO010000394.1:0-1759 GCA_964510455.1 uncultured Actinomycetes bacterium | reverse complement strand
TTCCCCGCATACGACTGGTTGAAGCTCTTGTTGGCCAGCGGGAAGTCGGGGACGATCGTGTCGGCCAGGGCCACCGGCAGCGCGGGCCAGTTGAAGAACGACGGGTCGACGGCGCGCACGCGGGTCAGCAGTCCGTCGTCGAGCTCGACGCGGTGGCACAGCGTGCCCCGCCAGGCCTCCACGACGCCCAGGCCGGACCCGCCGCCCGCGGCCGCGGTCCCAGAGCCTCCGCCCGACCCGATCTGCCCGGCCAGCTCCGCGATCATCGCGGCGGAGGCGGCGACCTCGCGCACCCGGACGGTGAAGCGGGCGAGCACGTCGCCGGACTGCTCCACGACCAGCTCGAACGCCGGACCGGCCAGCATCGGGTGATCGGCGCGCGCGTCGATGGCCAGCCCCGACGCTCGGGCGACGTACCCCAGCGTCCCGAGGTGCGCGGCCTGCTCCGCCCCCAGCACCGCGGTCCCGGTGAACCGGTCGAGCACCACCGAATGGTCAACCGCGATGGCCGCGATCTGCGCCGCCTCCGTGGCCACGTAGCCGATCAGGTCCAGGTCCGGGCCGCGCAGCAGCCCGGCGCCGCCGATGGTGATGCCGCCGCGCAGCAGCCGGTGCCCGGTCAGCGCCTTGTTGTGGCGCAGCAGCAGCTCGCGCAGCCGGCCGGTCTGGGCGTGGGCGATGCCGTAGCCGACGTCGTTGGCGATCGCGCCGAGGTCGTTGATGTGGTTGTGCAGCCGCTCGGCCTCCAGCAGCAGGGCGCGCACCGCCGCGGATCGCGCATCCACCTCGATGCCGAGCGCGTCCTCCACCGCCAGCGCGAACGCGAGGCTGTGCCCGACCGCGGTGTCGCCGCTGATCCGCTCCGCCAGCGCGATGCCGTCCGCGGCCGGGCGGCCCTCGAACAGCTTCTCCACCCCGCGGTGCAGGAACCACAGCCGTGCCTTCATCCGCAGGATGGTCTCCCCGACGACGGAGAACCGGAAGTGCCCCGGTTCGATCAGTCCGGCGTGGATCGGGCCGACGGGGATCTCGTAGGCGCCGTCGCCCTGCACTGTGACGAACGGGTAGGCGTCCACGTCCGGGCCGAACTCGGGGGAGGGGTCCGCGTCGTGGCGCATCGGGTAGTAGCCGGCGGGCCAGTGGGCGTGCCGCACGAGCCGGTGCGGCAGCGGGTGGCCCTCGGGACGGATGCCGAAGACGTCGCGGATCTCCCGCTCGAACCGGCCGGCCGGGAACGACAGGTCGGCCAGCGTCGGGATCCACGCGTCATCGCGCGGCACCCGCACCACCAGCTCGGTGCGCTGCCCGACGGGCCGCAGGAAGGTGTACACGACGCGCAGCACGTCCGGGTCATCCACGCCCGTGACCAGCGCCAGCCGCCAGCCGTCCTCCAGCAGCAGCCGCACCTGTTCGTGCAGGTCGTCGCGGTTCATCGCGCACCCGCCAGCGCCGCAGCGGCATCGCCCAGCGGTCCGGCCAGCGGCACCGCCGCGAAGCCGAGGACCGCGGCCGCGCCGAGTGCCAGGGCGAGCGGGAGCCGCCGGCCCGGCGTCCGCACCGCCTCGTCCGGCGCATCCCCCAGGCTCATCGCCGCCACGTGCCTGCCCAGCCCGGCGAACACGATCAGCAGCAGCACCAGCGCGGCCGCCACCGCCCACCCCAGGCCCTGCTGCCAGCAGGCGACGACGATGGCCACCTCGGTGAAGAACAGCACGAACGGGGGGAAGCCGAGCAGCGCCGCGGTCCCGGCCAGCAGCGG
>CAZECO010000393.1:0-1763 GCA_964510455.1 uncultured Actinomycetes bacterium | reverse complement strand
GACACGTGAGCGGGGTTGCGGACCTCGATCCGGTACACGGCCCCCCGCCACTCGCGGCGCACCTCGAAGCCGTCCCAAGCCGTGGGGATGCAGGGATCGACCACGAGGCCGTCGAACGTCGGGCGGACGCCGAGGATCCACTTCGTGACCGCGGTGTACATCCATCCGGCGGTCCCGGTGAGCCACGGGTTCTGGGCCTTGCCGAACAGCTCGTGGTCGCGGCCGTAGATGAACTGCACATACGCGTACGGCTCGGCGCCGCGGACCTCGATCTGGTCGTTCTGCGAGTACGGCAGGATCGAGTCGTAGAACGCGACGGCGTTGTCGCCCCGCCCGAGGATCGCTTCGGCGATGATCGGCCACGCGTTGGGGTGGCTGAAGATCGCCGCGTTCTCCTTGACGCCCGGATACACCCGTGTCACGAAGCCGATCGAGTCGTCCACCTTGGTGAACGCCGGCCAGTTGAGGTGGGTGCCGTACTGCGAGCCGAGCAGTTCCCGCACGGAGTCCATCGAGGCCTCGCCGCGCTCCTGGGTGGTGATCCCGGCGATCACCGGCCACGGCTGATGCTCCAGGAAGATCTTGCCCTCATCGCTGTCCTTGGAGCCGATCTTCACCCCGAACCGGGTGTAGCCGCGGATCCACCAGGCGCCGTCCCACAACTGCTCCTGCGCCACCTTCGCGATCCGGTCGAGTTCGGCGCTGTAGCGCGCGACGTCGTCGGTGCGGCCCAGGAACTCCGCGACCTCCAGGAAGGCGCGGATCGCCCACGCGTGCAGGAACGTGACCAGCGACGTCTCGCCGCCGCCGAGGTTGAGGCAGTCGTTCCAGTCCGCGCGCAGGCCCAGGGCGACGCCGTTGGCGCCGATCTGTGCTCTGGAGAAGTCCAGGGCACGCTTGAGATGCTCGTACACGGTGCCGGGGGTGCCCTCGGCGAACGGCACCTCGAGGTCCAGGAATCCCAGATCGCCGGTCTCCTTGACGAACTCCACGACCGAGGGCACGAGCCACAGGTGGGAGTCCGACGAGGTGTCCTCCAGGCCGTGGATCAGCGACGCCGCGCTGGGGGTCGGCACGATCGTCGGCGACGGGATGTCCGGCAGCTTCTCGGCGTCGGGGTCGAAGACCTGCGGCTCGAACAGGTGCAGTCCGTAGCCGGCCTGCGTCTGGGCCCGCAGCAGCTCCATGATCCGCGAGCGCGTCTTGGTCGGATTGGAATGCAGGACGCTCATCACGTCCTGCGCGGTGTCGCGGTAGCCCAGGCCGGTGCGACCGCCGACCTCGACGAAGGATGCGAACCGCGACCACTGCACGCAGGTCTCGGCCTGCAGCAGCGTCCAGGTGTTGATCATCGCGTCCATGCCCTCGTGCGGCGTCCGGATGCGCAACCGATCCTGCTTGGCGCGCCAGTGCGCGCGCAGCGCCGCGAACTCGGCATCCGCCGTTGCGGGATCGGCGTACTTCGCCTGCATCGCCCGGCCGACGTCGTCGCGGGAACCGTGCCCGAGCACGTACACCAGGCGCTTGGTCTCCCCCGGCGCCAGCGTCACCTTGTGGAACAGGGATCCGCAGTGGTTCTGGGTGGTCGACGATTGGTTGGTCCCCTCACCGCGCTCCACCCCGATCGGGTTGGCCTCATCGCGGTACGGCCCCAGGAAGTTGTCGCGCAGCGAGTCGTAGCTCTCCGGCGCCTCGCTGGCCGCGAAGTAGTGCGCCGTCCAGGGCTCGTAGTAGAAGTCGTACTCGATGATCCCGTCGGCGTA
>CAZECO010000392.1:0-1773 GCA_964510455.1 uncultured Actinomycetes bacterium | reverse complement strand
GCAGGAGTACCCGGTTCCCGCGCTGGCCCTGCCCGAGCCGGGCCGGCTGGACCTGCCGAGCGTGGCAGCCAGCCCCGCGGTCCAGTTGTTCGTGCAGCGCGCCGTGCGGGTGAGGCCGTCGTTCACGCTGACGCCGGAGAACGTCGAGGCCGTCGCGGCGATCGCGATCAGGCTGGACGGCCTGCCGCTGGCGATCGAGCTGGCCGCCGCGCGGATCCGGCTCCTGCCGCCGGCCGCCATCGCCGAGCGGCTCGCCACCGCGGGGACGGCCGACCTGGTCTCCCGAGACCGGGACGTCCCGGACCGGCAGCGGACTCTGGACTCGGTCATCAAGTGGAGCTACGACCTGCTTCCCGAGCCTGCGAGGGTCGCCTTCCGCCGATTCGCGGTGTTCGTTGGCGGGGCGTCGCTGGAGGAGATCGGGCCCGTGCTCTGCCCTGGCCCCGAGGACGAGGCGATCGTGCAGCTGGAGACGTTGTCGGAGCAGAGCCTGCTGCGCGAGGAGGAGGCCGATGGGCAGGCCCGGTTCCGGATGATGCGCACCATCGCCGAGTTCGCCTCGGCCCGGCTGTCGGAGTCCGACGAGGAGCCGGCAGTCCGACAGCGCCACGCCGACGCGTTCCTCGCTCTGGCCGAGCGGGCCGCCCCTTTCCTGACGGGCTGGGACCAGAGCGGGTGGCAGGATCGGCTGGAAAGGGAGCACGACAACCTGCGCGCAGCGCTCGACCGATGCGTCGCCGTGCAGGACGCCGACCGGGCGATGCGCCTGAGCGCTGCCCTGTGGCGGTTCTGGCAGATCCGGGGGCACCTCGACGAGGCCGCGGCGCGGGTGTCCGCGGCGCTGGGGCTGGCCAGCACGGACGGCCCGTTGCGCGCACGGGCTCTGGAGGCGGCCGGCGGCATCGCCTGGTGGCGGGGGGACATCCCTGCTGCCCGGGGTTTCTACTCCGAAGCCCTGGACATCCTCGAACCGCTTGGCGTCCCTGCCGCAACTGCGAACGCCCGGTACAACCTGGGGCTGACGATGAGTTTCAACGGGATGCCGGAGCAGGCGCAGGCGCAGCTGCGCCTGGCCCGGGAAGAGGCCGTGGCGGCCGGGGACCGCCGGGTGGAGGCCTGGGCGGTATGGGGCATGTGCGACGTGGGGATCTCCGCCGGAGACTGGGCCATGGCCGCGTCCACCGCCGAGGAGTCGCTGCAGATGTTCCGAGCGCTGGACGATCCGTTCGGCATCGGCTGGTCGCTGTTCATGTCTGCGACCGCCCTTCACCGGCTCCCCGGCGGAGACCGGGACCTGGCGGCGCGCAGGCTTCAGGAGGGCGCGCGGCTGTTCGCGGGTTTCCGGGACCTGTCGGCCCTCACCCTGCACTGCTGGGGCATGGCCAGGATCGAAGCCGTCGGCCGTCGGCCTGAGCGTGCGTTGCGGCTGGTCGGGGCGAGCCGGGCGCTGAAGGAGCGGACCGGCGCCGGCCTGCTGGACTTCAACGAGGACCTGCTCGCAGTGTTCGACGGGGAGACCACGAGCGAGCTCGCGGCGGCGGGCATCGGCAATGACGAGGCCGCCCGCCTCATCGCGGAGGGGGCCCGATTCTCCCCCGACGAGGCAGTCGCCTACCTGCTGGAGACCATGCCCGATCCCGCCCCCGCACACCCGTCGGACTGAGGAACGCGGGCGCTACGCCAGATGCGCGTCGAGCCAATTCACGATGTCGGTGAGCACCTCGTCCTTCTCCGGCTCGTTGTGGGGCTCGTGCAGCAGGCCCTGGTAGATCT
>CAZECO010000391.1:0-1779 GCA_964510455.1 uncultured Actinomycetes bacterium | reverse complement strand
CCTGCGTGAAGCGGAAGATGTTGTCGATGAACAGCAGCACGTCCTGCTTCTGCACGTCGCGGAAGTACTCCGCCATCGTCAGCGCCGACAGGGCCACCCGCAGCCGGGTGCCCGGCGGCTCGTCCATCTGGCCGAACACCAGCGCGGTGTCGTTGATGACCCCGGACTCGGTCATCTCAAGGAACAGGTCGTTGCCCTCGCGGGTGCGCTCGCCCACGCCGGCGAACACCGACACGCCCTCGAACTGGGTCGCCACGCGGGTGATCATCTCCTGGATGAGCACGGTCTTGCCCACGCCCGCGCCGCCGAACAGACCGATCTTGCCGCCCTTGACGTAGGGCGTCAGCAGGTCGATGACCTTGATACCCGTCCAGAAGACCTCGGTCTTGGCCTCCAGCTGGTCGAAGGCCGGCGGCTGGCGGTGGATGCCCCAGCGCTCGGTGATCTGCAGGCTCGAGGCCGGCACGTCCAGCGCGATGCCCAGGGCGTTCCAGACGTGGCCCTTGGTGACATCGCCCACCGGGACGGTGATGGAGCTGCCGGTGTCGCGGACCTCGGCCCCGCGGGTCAGGCCATCGGTGGGCTGCATCGAGATCGCCCGCACCAGGTTGTCGCCGAGGTGCTGCGCCACCTCCAGCGTCAGCGTGCTGGTGTCTGCGACGCCGTCCTCGTCGGCCGAGAACGTCACATCGACGTGCAGCGCGTTGAACAGTTTCGGCATGGCCTCGGCGGGGAACTCCACGTCGACGACCGGACCCGTGACCCGTGCGACGCTCCCGACGCCGGGGGTCGCGGCGCCGGCATCCGGGGCTTGCTCTGTCGTGGCGGTCATGCTTCTCCTCTAGCTTCCTGCTCCTGCAGAGGCCAGCGCGTCGGCGCCGCCGACGATCTCGCTGATCTCCTGGGTGATTTCTGCCTGGCGGGCCTGGTTCGCCTGCCGGGTCAGGGTCTTGATGAGCTCCTCGGCGTTGTCCGTGGCGGACTTCATCGCGCGGCGGCGCGAGGCGTGCTCCGACGCGCTGGCCATCAGCAGCGCGGCGAACACGGCATCCTCGACGTACTTGGGCAGCAGCGCGTCGAGCACCGCCTCCGGGCTCGGCTCCATCATGTACAGCGGGTAGACCGGGTGCCCGGCCGTGTGCCCGGCGCTGCCCACCGGGGATTCGCTGATGTCCACGACCTCGTCGACGACTTCCAACGGCAGGATCCGGCGCACCGTCGGGCGCTGCACGCCCATGTTCACGAAGTGCGTGTACACGATATGGATCTCGTCGGCCCCGCCGTCCTCGGTGCGCCGCAGGAACCGCTCGAGCAGGACGTTGGCGATCTGCTTGGCCTGGCGGTAGTGCGGCTGGTCGGTGAAGCCGGTCCAGGCCTGTCCCACCTCGCGCTCCCGGAACCGGTAGTAGGCCTCCCCCTTGCGCCCCACGACGTAGGGGATGACCTCGGAGAAGCCGCGCTCCTTCTTCAGCAGCGTGGTCAGCGCCTCCCCCTCGCGGATGATGTTGGACGAGTAGGCCCCGGCCAGTCCGCGGTCGGCGGTGATCACCAGGTAGATCGCGCGATGCTCCAGCCGCGCGCGGGCGGTCAACGGGTGGTTGCCGATGTCGTAGGCGTGGGTGGCGGCCGCCGAGATCGCGGCGTACAGCTCGCGGGTGAACGGCACGGCGTTGTTCAGCCGCTGCTGCGCCTTCACGATGCGGGCCGACGCGATCAGCTCCATCGCCTTGGTGATCTTCTTGGTCTGCTGCACCGACTTGATCCGTCGGCGGAAGACCC
>CAZECO010000390.1:0-1807 GCA_964510455.1 uncultured Actinomycetes bacterium | reverse complement strand
TACGGACAGACCGGCAAGCCTGAGGAGTTCGCCGCCAAGCTGCGGGAGGTGCTCGCGGAGGGGTAGGAGCGGCCTCCATCCGACGGGCCTCATAGGGCCGGGTGACGGCAACCGAGGCGAGCCGGGGCGTGTGCTGCAATGCCCAGGGCGCGGGGCCTTCGAAACGAGGAAAATGGCGCCGAGCGTACTAAGTTAGCTGTGAGACGAGTTTCCTACGCATGGAAGGGGTCGCTCAGATGGACTTGTCCCGGCCCTTGAGGGTGGTGACTCCAACCCTGGACGGTGATGTGCTGCAAGTCCTCGCGCAGGCCGACGCGGCCTTCACCTCCGGCGACATCGCCCGACTCGCTGAAGGCCCTTCGCCTGCTGGGATCCGACGCACGCTGGGGCGGCTGGTGCATGAGGGCATCGTGAGTCGGCAGCAGGCGGGCCGCGTATACCTGTACCGGCTCAACCGCGACCACCTCGCTGCGGATGCGGTAATGGCCCTGGCCGATCAGCGCGGCGAGCTATTGCGGCGGCTCGGCACCCAAGCCCGCAACAGCGCGGACCCGCCTCTGTTCGCCGCGATCTTCGGCTCGGCAGCCAGGCGGGACCACTCGGAACGCTCAGACCTCGACCTGTTCCTCGTCCGTCCGAACGGCGCCGACACCGATGCCTGGGAGGCGGCCTGCGACGAGCTGGCCAGCAGGGCAACGGCATGGACAGGGAACGATGCCCGCATCGTCAGCCTCACAGAGTCCGAGGTCCTTCGCCCAGGGGGGCACGTGGCACTGCTGGAGAGCATCGCACGGGAGGGACTCGTCTTCAGCGGCGAGCCTGGCTGGCTGCGCCACCGGTTGATCGGGCCCAGGCACGGAGGCTGGGCATGACCCGGCCCGAGCCACGGACGCGGACATGCACCCCCGAGGTTCGGTCGGGGAGGATGAGGAAGGCCGAGCAATTCGCTCGCGCCTTCACCATAGTCTTCGAGTTTGCCGACGAGCCCGGTGACGTCGCGGACGCCTGCGCCACGCTCGCGGTGCACGCCGGGATCGCCGCTGCCGACGTTGGTGTGCTGCGCCCGGCTCGGCAGGCAGGCAATCGGGGAGCATCACAACGACGCCGTAGCCCTGCTTGCCACCGCAGACCCTGCGCTTCCGGCGCACCTACGGACGCTGCTCGGACTGAAGACCCTCGCCGGCTACGGGTACGAGCCCGTCACCCAGGCAAACCTGCTCCGCGCGCAACGGGCGATGGAGGCACTGCTAGCCGCGGCGCGGGCGGCGAGGTGACCGCCGCGCAGCGCTTCATACCGCTCGATCGCACCGGCGGGTCGTCGATGCTGTCCGCGTGCCCGCAGCCATCCCCGCGATGATCGAGGGTCAGCCTCCCCGCCGGGGTCACCCCCGCCGACGTGACCGCACCGAGGCCAGCTCGAGTTCTCCACCGGTCGCACCCCACCCGCCGTTGATCGCTCGGATTCCCGGACGCCGCCGCCGGCTGCAGGAATTGGGTGCAATCAACGACAGGGCCCCCGCCCCGCGCCCCCGCTGGCCCGCCTCCTGCCGTTCAGCCGAAGGACCGCCTGCCGCACGCCGACGGCACGTCGAACCCACTCGGGTAGCAGGAAGATGCCAACCAGTGGCATCGCCAGCGTCAGGTTGGACGCCGCCCTGCTCCCAGCCGGGGATCGTGCACCCGTGGACGCTCACGCCGGCGCAGAGTCAGGACCAGGCCTGACGCACCGGTCCTGACACGAAGCCTCCATCGGCATGGTTGGCTTCCGTCATGGACCCGGCCGTTGGACTGATCGCCGCGTTGGCCG
>CAZECO010000389.1:0-1809 GCA_964510455.1 uncultured Actinomycetes bacterium | reverse complement strand
TCCCGACGCTGTAGACGGAGTCCTCCACGATGCTGTCGCTGACCAGGGACAGGGCGGAGAAGACGGCGAGGCTCGACAGGCCGATCGCCCAGGTCGCGAACTTCGGCGACGCGGTGGCCGCATCGACCGAGGCGAACCTGCTCGGCAGCGCCTGGTAGGTGGCCATCGCGAGCACGCCGCGGGCCATCGGCATCACCGTGGACATGGTCGCCGAGAAGGCAGACAGGCCGACGATCAGCGCCGCCAACCACGCGCCGTTGGAGCCGACCGCCTGCGTGGCCAGGGTGTTGAAGACGTCATCGATGTTGTTCTCGTTGGTCAGGCTCGTCGGGCTGTCCTCCGAGATCCCCGCGAAACCCAGCGCCGCGGTTGAGAAGATCACGTAGGTGATCACGGTGATGGTGATCGCGATGACGCCCGTGCTGCCGGCCTGTTCCGCGGAGCCGGGGGTCTCCTCCGACAGGGCCAGCGACACGTCGAAGCCCCAGTAGATGAAGACGGCCACCAGGAACCCTCCGGTCAGGGCGCCGAAGCTTTCGACGGCGAACGGGTTGAACCACGACAGGGAGATCGGCTCGGCGTCGGGGCTGCCGTTCCCCCGGGCGGAGGCGACGAACATGATGGTCGCGAAGACGGCCAGCCCCCCGTACTGGATCGCGGTCAGCAGGATGGTGGTGCGGCTGGACTCCTCCGCCCCCAGTGCCACGAGCCAGGTCGTGATGAGGATGAACGCGGCAGCAACGGGGAGCTGGAACCACGTCCCCGGCTCGTCCACCCCCAGGATCACCGCCGTGGCGTTCACCATGATCTGTGCTGCACCGACGCCCGCCAGGATGCTGGACAGCAGCAGCGCCCAGCCGCCGAACCAGCCGATGTGCGGCGACAGCGTCTTGGACCCCCAGGTGAAGACGGTGCCGGAGTCCGGCGCCGCATCGGTGAGGTGCTTGTACGCCACGGCGACGAACATCATCGGGATCACCGAGATCGCGAAGACGATCGGCAGCTGGTAGCCGACCTCGAGCGCGGCGTAGCCCAGCGCCCCGGTCAGCGCGTAGGCGGGCGCGGTCGCCGCGAGGCCGATCGCAACCGCCCCGATGATCGGGACCGACCCCTTGCGCAGGCCCTTCTCCTTCAGGCCGTGCATCGGCGGATCGATGCTCTCCCATTGCTCGGGCATGGGCATAGTGTGTTCCTCGAACGGATCATCCGCGATGTTTTCGCGCCATCAGATGCGCGGGGCGGTTCGGGGGACTACCTTCGCGCCCATGAGAGTCCTGCTGATCGGTGCGGGCGGCGTCGGGTCGTCCGCGGCACTCATTGCCGCACGTCGCGATTTCTTCGACAAGATCGTGGTCGCCGACTACGACCTGGCCCGCGCTGTTGCGCTGGTGGCCCGGCTCGACGACCCCCGGTTCACCGCGCAGCAGGTGGACGCCTCCGATGCGGCCGCGGTGACCGCGGCCTGTCGCGAACACGGCATCACACATGTGCTCAACGTCGTGGATCCGCGGTTCGTGATGCCGATCTTCGAAGGCGCCCTCGCGGCCGGGGCGGACTACCTCGACACCGCGATGAGCCTGTCCCAGCCCCACCCGGACCAACCCTACGAACTGCCGAACGTGAAGCTCGGCGACCACCAGTTCGCCAGGGCCGGGGACTGGGAGCGCGCCGGCAGGCTGGCCCTGGTCGGGATCGGCGTGGAGCCGGGGCTGGCCGATGTGTTCGCCCGGTACGCCGCCGACCACCTCTTCTCGCAGATCGACGAGCTCGGGGTGCGCGACGCGTCGAACCTCCAGGTGGCCGGCTACG
>CAZECO010000388.1:0-1814 GCA_964510455.1 uncultured Actinomycetes bacterium | reverse complement strand
ACATCGGCAGATGGTCGGAGATCTGGAAGGTCCTCCATTGCCGGTAGTACTGATGACGGCCCGCTGCCGTGCGTGTCTTGCCGGCGCTCGAGGTGAGGTACGCACCCCCCATCGCTGGGACATACACCGCTTCCTCCTCGTCGCGGAAGACGTGCTCGAAGACATCGAACACCCCGGCCCGGCCGGTGGTCTGGAAATGGCGGCGCAGACCTGGATCCGATTGGACCGCAATCTGGTCGTAGTGCTTGTCCTTGGGCACGTTGCTGCCGGGGATCCTCTGCAGTTCCGGCGGGACCATCCAGCCGTGCGAGGTCAGCGCCTGCATGGTCTTGTCGCCGCGGGCGAAGATGTTGAAATCGCCGAGCAGCACCAGGGTGCGGGGCCAGGTGTGCGGGTCGAGGGCCCGCCGGCTGAGCGCCTGCGCGACCCGGCCGATCTCCTCCACCCGCCGCGGGTCGTTGGGACTGTCCTCGCCGTAGATGATGTGCACGGTTGCGAGCTGGAAGTTGGCCCACCCGGCGCGGAACCCTGCTGCGAAGGGCGTGCGTGCCACCTGCTCGGCCGGCTTCCCGCCGGGCAGCGGGGGGAGCACGAGTTCGCTGGCGAGGCCCGTGAACTCCACCGTGCGCGAGTCGTACAGGAACGCCATCCGCTCGCCGTTGCCCGCGGTGCCCTCCGTGACATCGGTGACGATCCAGCGCCATCGCCTGCCGAGGGCCGCGTTCAAGCGGTTGAGTCCCTCGAGATTGCCCCGCACCTCCTGCACGGCCACGACGTCGAACCGGCTGATGGTCTCGGCGAGGTACAGGTAGGCCTCGCTGCCGCGCATCCCGTACTTGGTCGAATCGAGCTCCCGGATGTTCCACGTGCCCAGCAGCAGCGTGGCGTCGAGGGTCTTGGGTGGAAGCGCAGCGAGCCCGGTGCGCAGCCGTTGCAGCCCGGCGATGGTGCGCTTCCGGTCGCCGCGTTTCATGCCGTCCAGCAGTCGATAGTCGGGCACATCTCGACGCTAGGCGCTGCAGAGCGGGGGATGCGTGATGGCCGACGCCTTTGTCGGAACGGGCCCCGAGGGCGGTGGTCGACGCGCTGCCGGCGCGCGCGCCGCTACCCCCAGATCGCCTCCGCCAGGTACCACCCCCCGAATGCCGCGGCCATTCCCAGGGCCAGGCTCGCCCCCACATTGCGGGCCGCGATCTCCGGCGAGCCGTCCTCGATCAGACGGAAGGTCTCCAGGCTGTAGGCGCTGAACGTGGTGAAGCCGCCGCAGAACCCCGTGCCCAGGAGGGCCTGCCACCCCGACGACACGCCGGTCAGCGCAGCCGCTCCGGCGATGATGCCGAGCAGGAAGGATCCGCTGATGTTCACCCCGAAGGTGCCCCAGGGGAAGACGCTGTCGTGGCGCTGCTGCACCGCGCGGTCGAACAGCCACCGCGCGGGCGCCCCGATCGCGGCACCGACCATGACCAGGAGGAGGGTCACGGCTGGTCCGCGTCCGGTCCACCGCCCCGGTACCGGATGGGGGTGACCGGGTCGAGGAGGACGAGACCCTCGCCGATTGGTTCGTCCAGCTGCGGAAGGAAGGCCTCGACGCGCTCGGCGCTGTCGATGATGATGGCGACCGGCAGCTCGTTGCCCAGGCTGCCCAGGCGGCTGGTGCGGATGCGGGAGGAGGCGCCGAAGCCCTCGATGCCCAGCAGCACGGTCGCACCCGCCAACCCAATCGAATGAGCCCTGTGCACGATCTCGCTGAACAAGGGGGGCTGGTGCCACTGATCGCCCTCGCCGAGGAGGATCGTCAGTCGCACGGCAGGTCC
>CAZECO010000387.1:0-1818 GCA_964510455.1 uncultured Actinomycetes bacterium | reverse complement strand
TCCTCGTCAAACGCAATGATCTTTGCCATTGGTGGAGGTTCCTCCGGGAACGAGTTACGTGGGTATCGAGCAGGCGCCCGCGACGGACGATCATCCCGCGGCACCGCCATTCTGGTGCCCGGTGGTGACCTCGCCTCTCGACGTGATGGTCACATTCGGCAGACCCTCGTTATCACTCAAGCCCGCCGAGTGCTAACTGATGTTTAGCACTCTCCTGCCGAGAGTGCAAGCCTGATCGCCAGTGCAGAGGGCCGGATCCCCGATCCTCGGGGTGCCGCTGTCACAATCGGCGGAAGGTGCAAGGATGGTGGCAGGAGCCGCTCCGAGGCGGTCGCAAGGTGAGGGAGGTCGGTCATGACGAGCTTCATCAGAGGCGAGTTCGAGGGCACTGAGCAGCCCTGGTCGGAGGATCCCGCAAGCACCCTGGTCGACCGGCTGGAGCAGGAGCTGGCGCAGGAGCTGGAGGCGGACGGCCCGGAGTTCACCCCGGTGCGCCGTCACGGAGGACAGATCGCCCGTCTGGTCGATGAGGACAATGGCGCGTTGGACGACACCACACGGGAGGCGCTCGCTCGGGAGAGCTACGACAACAGCTACCTGAGTGCGGAGGAGTCGGCGCTCCACTACGTGGATGAGGATGGCGAGTCCGAGGACCCCGACCTGAGCCCCGAGGTGAAGGCAGAGCTGGAGAACTTCGAGTGAGGCCGGGCCGGCGTCACTGAAGGAGCTCCCGCTCCAGCCCCGCCAGGCGCTGCAGGACCGACTTGTGCCGCGGGCAGAGCAGGGGCACCTGCTGCGGGTTCAGGTCGGTCAGGACCACGCTGCCGGACCAACTGGTGCAGACGCTGCAGGCCCGCCGCTGCGACGACTGTTCGTGCGCCGCCCGGACCCAGTGGGCGAGCCCGGCGATCACGGCGATGATCAGGCCGATGGCGATCGCTACCAGCAGGATCTGCACGATGTGCTCAACGATCCAGGCGAGCACGATCAACGCAACGATCGCCCCCATGCATCCGATGCCGCTGTTGTCGTCCCGTGTGCTCATCAGAGACCCCCCGTCCATGTGCGTGCAGTGTGCACCCCGGTTCCGACACAGGTGCTGGAGGGATAGGGGGGTACCGGCGTGCTGGGCCGCTGGGGGTCGGGCGATGCCCATCGGAATCCGGCTGGGAGTCCGGGGGCTGGCGCGCCCTGCTGCTGGCCGGTGTCGTGGCGCAACGGTCGCGTTCGCAAGTGATGCGGATCCCAGGGTCAGCGGCCGGTGTGCTGGGGCGTCTCGCCAACGGCCGTTCGCGCCGGTGGGGCGCCAGAAGGTGCCGGTTCGCACCCGTTGTGTGGGGGCGGATCGCCCCCGAGTCTGCACCCGGTGGGGGCTCGGCACCCGTCGCGGGGGCGTTTCGCCCGCGACACACCGCAGGGAGCCCACGGAACGGGTGCAAGGACCGGGCCGGAAACACCCCGCCACGGGGTGCAAAGAGGGAACGGGTGCACCTGCCCGCCGACCCGATGAAGCCGGCACCGCCGGGCACGTCCAACAATCCGCCACCCGGCCGCCGCCCGATGCTGAGCCGCCGACCAACGCACCACGCCGGCTGCCGAGGCACCGGCAGTGCGTCAGCGTTCCCCCACGGTCCGCCAGCCGCCGCGAAGCTGTGCTCGAAACCGCCGAGTCCGTCGTACGGCACGAGGCCCATCGCCGCGAAGCGCTGGAGGATGAAGGTGCGCGCCGCGGTGTGGCCCGTTGTACCGGGCAGTCTGCCCTGGGGCTGCGCAAGGGCTGCGACGCCTGCGCGGGGTCCACCGAACCGAACGTGACGA
>CAZECO010000386.1:0-1823 GCA_964510455.1 uncultured Actinomycetes bacterium | reverse complement strand
GGCGATAGCGGGGGGCTTGGCCATGGCTTCGAGGATATGGGTGCGCGGTGCTGGTTCAGGCGGCGGATTCGGGTCGCCGGGAGGCGCAAGGTCGCATCCCTGCCCGTCCGTCATAGCTCTACGTCACGACCGCGACCCCATACGGACGACGGCCATCCCGGGACAGGGCCGCGACGCCTCGGCATGACTGACGCGGGGCTGCCGCGGTCCGCTGCGGACGCGATCGCTATCCCAGCAGGCCGGATCGGCTGTCGCTCACTGCAAGAGCCTCGTTGCGAGTCGGGCTGTCTGCGCCAGCAGGCGCGTGCGTCCGTCATTGGTGACGACCATCGCGGCCCGCCGCCGGCGGGCGTCGATCAGGGCCGTGGCGACCCAGTAGGTGTTGGACCCTTGCATGCCGTGCGAGACGTCGCCCAGCCCGGTAGCGGGCGCCCATCCCATCGCCATGCCCGCGCCCTTGCCGGGAGGGGCGCTGAGGAGCCGGTCGATGCTGTGCGGGTGCAACAGGGCGCTGCCGTCTTCGAGGAAGACCCGCTGCAGCGCGGCCCAGTCGGCGAGGGTGAGGTGGAGCCGTCCGGCGGGTGTGAGGACCGGCGGGTTGTCGCTGTGGACGCCATCGGGCGGAACGGGCGCGCCGCGACCGATGACGAGCCCCCCGAGCTGGAGCTTGCCGGGATGGCCCCAGATGTCGGGCGGCGGGCCGAACCCGGCCGAGGCGATCCCCAGCGGATCGAGCAGATGGACCCGGAGAGCTTCCTCGTAGGGCATCCCGGAGAGTCGATCGATCGCCGCGCCGACAACGATGTAGCCGAGGTTCGAGTAGCGGAAGGTGCCTCGATCCTGCGGTCGATTGGAAAGGGCCGACCGCACAGCGCGCGATCGCTGCTCGACCGCCGGATCGGTGTCGAGGTAGGCCTGGTGCATCTCGGATCCGCTGAGGTTGGCGCCGATCCCCGCTCGGCAGACCAGCGCCTCGGCGATCGTCGGGCCGGCCCACCCAGCGTCGACCTCACCGGCCAGGTCGCCGAAGCAGTCGAGGATAGGGGTGTCCCACGAGGCGTCGCCGCGCTCGACCAGGCGGGCGTACAGCGCGGCCGTGAGCGACTTGGCGCAGGAGCCGATGTGCCACTGGTCGTCAGCGGCCGCGAGGTCGCTACCGCCGCGCCGCCGGTCCCCGATGACGCAGACATCGAGGTCGCCGGAATCGGTGACGACGGCGGCTCCGAGAGCGGGCACGCCGTGCCGTTCGCGAAACGGCACGAGCAACCGCCGCAGGCGATCCTCCCCGTCGATGGCACTCATGCCGACTCCGCTTCGCTCGGCGCTGCGAGGTCGCTGGCGGCGGAGAGTACCGCCAAGACCGGTATCACATGTTGCGGACGCAGAGCGTAGAAGCCGCGCTGTGGTTGATGGACGATCCCGGCGGCCATCAGTTCCCTCAAGTGGTGGAAGAGTTGTCCGGCGCTGGGCTGCTCCAGCCGCGCTGCCAGGTCACCGGTGGAGACGGCGCCAGACACGAGTTCGCCGACGATGCGCACCCGGATGGCGCTACCCAGAGCGGACAGGACCCCGGCAACAGCCTCGCCTGCCCCTGCAACGACGTCACCCCAACTGCGTTGGACCTGCCAGACCACCGCCGAACTCTGCCAAGGCACGCTGCCGGCGTACGAAACGTAGCCATGTTCGGGGACCGCCACGTCTGTGTCCGTCCAGGGGGCATCGAGCGGCGCGCGGCCAGCTTGCGCCAGACCCGCTGCCCGGCCGGCCTCCTCGAGCCGCGCCACCCGGTGGGCGAGCGAGGCCACCAGGTCGCGGAGGTCATC
>CAZECO010000385.1:0-1836 GCA_964510455.1 uncultured Actinomycetes bacterium | reverse complement strand
TGTTGACCGTCACTTTGGCTGACGACGTGTGAGGGTTCCGCGTCGTTCCTGGTGCGGATTTGGGGACGGTCGTGGTGCGGGTGTGAATGGGTGTTGGTCGGCGTCATCACGGTGCCGATGACATGGGGCACGACCCACCCGCGTTCATCGTCTTGGCAGACCTGCGGGTGGGCCGTGCTGGATGCACGGAGGCACCCGATGGTGACGGTAGAGGCTGATCAGGCGCGCGTCGAATCCCGGCTGGCGGCGGGCCTGCTGCGGTGCCCGGGGTGCCGCGGTGCGCTGCGCCGCTGGGGGTGGGCCCGGCAGCGACGGGTGCACGGCCTGCCGGCGCCGGTGCGGCCGCGGCGGGCGCGGTGCGGCTCCTGCGGGGCGACGCACGTGCTGCTGCCGGTGACGCTGCTGTCGCGGCGGGGGTGGTCGGCGGCGGCCGTCGTGCTGCGGGGCTCGGAGGCCGGGCACCGGTCGGCCGCGGCGGCGGTCGGGGTCTCGGCGACGACGGTCCGCGGGTGGCTGCGGCGGCTGGGCGGGCGGCTGGCCGCGGCCCGGGACGCGTTCACCTCGATCGCGGTGGCGTTCGGGGTCGACGTGCGTCCGCCGGACGGGCTGGGCTGCCCGTGGCGGGACCTGCTGGCCGCGGTCGGCATGGCGGTGTCGGCGGTCCGCGGCCGGTTCGGCGGACGGGGACTCCTCGGCGCGGTGACGGGGTGGCAGGTCGCGGTCGCGGGGTCCGGCGGTCTGCTTCTGGCGCCGGGCTGGCCGCCCCGGCGGCCGCAACACGACTCGGCCCTTCCGCCGCCCGGCGCGGCGGGCTGATCCTCGCGGAGGGCCCGGCACGGCGCCGGGCGCATGGATCAGGGGGTTTTCGCGATGGGTATGGGCATGAGTGGCAAGGACGGCCGGGAAGGGCCGGCGCGGGAGCGGGCGCAGCGGGTGGCGCTGTTCCGGTACCAGTTGATCAGCCCGGCGCTGGACCCGGCGCTGACGACGCGGCAGCGGGGCCGGATCGTGCGGGAGCTGGCGGGGCGGGAGCACCAGGCGCCGTACGGCGGCCCGCGCGGGTACTCCCGCGACACGCTGGACCGGTGGATCCGCGCCTACCGGGCCGACGGGTTCGATGCGCTGCTGCCCGGCCAGAAGCAGCCCGGGCCGCGGACCGATCCGGCGCTGCTGGAGCTGGCGGCGGCGCTGAAGCGGGAGAACCCGCAGCGGACCGCTGCGCAGGTCGCGCGGATCCTGACCGCCTCGGTGGGGCTGTCCCCGTCGGAATCGACGCTGCTGCGGCTGTTCCGCCGGCTGGGGCTGACCGGCCCCGGCGAGTCGCCGGCGGCGGTGTTCGGCCGGTTCGAGGCCGCCGCCCCGAACGAGCGGTGGGTCGGCGACGCCCTGCACGGCCCCCGGGTCGGCGGCCGCAAGACGTACCTGTTCGTCTTCCTGGACGACCATTCGCGGCTCGTCGTGGGCCACCGGTTCGGGTTCGCCGAGGACGCCGTCCGGCTCGGGCTGCCGCTGCGGACCGCGCTCGCCTCGCGCGGGACCCCGGGGCAGATCTACGTCGACAACGGCAGCGCCTACATCGACGCGTGGCTGCTGCGGGCGTGCGCGGTGCTGGGGATCCGGCTGTCGCACGCCACCCCGAACCGGCCCCAGGGCAAAGGCAAAGTGGAGCGGTTCCTGCGCACGGTCCGCGACCAGTTCCTGGTCGAGGCCACCGACACGACCGCCGCCGAGCTCGCGGCCGCGGGGACCGGCCACGCGGCGGCGCTGCTGGAGCTGAACACCAGGTTCGCCGCCTGGGTGGAGACCGTCTACCACCACCGGGAGCACTCCGAGACC
>CAZECO010000384.1:0-1844 GCA_964510455.1 uncultured Actinomycetes bacterium | reverse complement strand
TCAGAAGGTTAGGGGTTCGAGTCCCTTCGGGCGCGCTGGATCTGAGCGTGAAACGAGCCCTCGCGATACCCCGGGGGGCTTCTCGTTCGTCACTCGCTTGTCCCTACGACCCGCCGCGGACCGTTCCGCCCGGCTTCAGCAGCTCGGTGGGCTCTAACGCCTAGCCGCAGATCAGGGTGCAGTTGTTGCCGACTTCGTGCGCGTCCGAGACCTGAGGGATGAACTGACCGCGCTGCGGTGAGAAGCGCGATCACTCAATCGGCGGACACCCGCCGCGTCTGCCCTACGACTCCACAATCAGACGGCCCTCGCGCTCCCTGACCGTCGCCCGCCCCAACGGCAGCACCTTCGTCAGTGTGGTGAAGAACAGTCCGAGGCCGGGAACCTTCGCGAAGACACCCTGCGGCCCGCGCACCATCCGTCCAGTCTCGACGTCGTACTTGGACTGGTGCCATGGGCAGACCAGGCATCCGTCGTCATCAATGGTCCCTCCGGCCAGGTCGGCTCGCAGGTGCCTGCAGTGCCGGCTGACGGCGAAGACCTCGCCGCCGCTGTTCCCCACCGCCCAGGGGCCGACGCCGATCACCGCGCCAGGTGGCAGGTCAGACACGGCTCCCGCGTCATAGGTCGTCATATGGCAATCCTGCCCTGGCGCCGCATGGGCAAGCATCAGCAGGGATGGCAATTCGATTCCGCGATCGTGGTACCGGCTGGGCCGCGCGGCCGGACAATGGTTGGCCCGTCAACACATGACGGCGCAGATCGCCGCTCGGCGTCCACGGGTAGCTCAAGTGGCGGCTCAGTGGACTCGCCACGGGAACCGGAGCACACTGCGTGGCATGACCGAACAGCCAGATGAAGTCGTCGACGTGGAGGCGTTCGCGGACGCCATGCTCGCCGTCATCGAGGAGGACATCGAGCACGACGCCGAGCCGTCAGAGAGCAAGGTGCCGGAGGCGCTCCTCACGGCGGTCAAGGTCGGCCAACGGCTCGGCATGGACTTCGTCCGCCGCTACAACCGTCTCGAGATCGATGGCGACTTGAGGGCACCCGCCGAGCCGACGCTGTTCGTGGCCAATCACGGCTTCGGCAGCATCATCGACCTCAACGTCTTCGCCATCTTCGCTGCGTTCGACGCCCTCGAACTCGACCGGCCGGTCACGATCCTGACCCATCAGATCGCCTGGACGCTGAGGGTCGGGCCGCTCATCGAGCAGTTCGGCGCGACGCCTGCGAGCATGGACGCTGCCCTTGCGGCCTTCTCGCGCGGGGAGCACGTCCTCGTCCTGCCCGGCGGGGACATCGAGGCGTTCAAGCCGCACAGCCAGCGCCACGAAATCGTTTTCGAAGGCCGGACCGGCTTCGCCCGCCTCGCCCTGCAAGCGGGCGTACCGATCGTCCCGATCGTGACCGCCGGGGCCGGGTCGTCCGCCTACGTCATCTCCGACGGGCAGCGCCTGGCGAAGGCCCTGAAGATCGACAAGACTCTGCGCGCCAAGGTCCTGCCGGTTTCCGTCTCGCTGCCCTGGGGCTTCAACATCGGCGCCGCGGGCGTGCTGCCCTACCTGCCGCTGCCGACCAAACTGCTGACCGCAGTCATGCCACCCATCCACGCGCTGGAGGGCGAGTCGGCGGAGGACCTGGCCAGGCGTGTCGAGCAGCAGATGCAGGAGCGGCTGACCGAACTCGCCGAACAGCGTCACGCCTAGATCGGCAGGAGCCCGGACGCGTCCATCTCCCTACGCCGGGGTCCTTCGTCCGTGGGGCGAGCGACCCTCGCGGCTCCGCTTGCACCAGGCGGGTGTCATCGTGGCCGACGTCCCCTGGGCGTTTCGCGCGCGGGC
>CAZECO010000383.1:0-1855 GCA_964510455.1 uncultured Actinomycetes bacterium | reverse complement strand
CCACCTCAACCTCCACAAGACCTTCGCGATCCCGCACGGCGGCGGGGGACCGGGGGTGGGCCCGATCGGAGTCGCCGAGCACCTGTCGCCGTACCTGCCCGGCCACGTGGCGCAGGGATCCGACCACGCCGTCGCCGCGGCGCCCTGCGGCAGCGCGTCGATCCTGCCGATCTCCTGGATGTACATGAAGATGCTCGGCGGCGACGGGCTGCGGCGGGCCACGCAGGTCGCGCTGCTGAACGCCAACTACGTCGCCGCACGGCTGGCCGACCACTACCCGGTGCTGTACACGGGTCGCGGCGGCCGGGTCGCGCACGAGTGCATCATCGACCTGCGCCCGTTGAAGGCCGCCACCGGCATCAACGAGGTGGACGTCGCCAAGCGCCTGATGGACTACGGCTTCCACGCCCCGACCATGAGCTTCCCGGTGCCGGGCACATTCATGATCGAGCCCACCGAGAGCGAGGACCGAGGCGAGCTCGACCGGTTCGTCGACGCGATGATCGCGATCCGGATCGAGATCGACGAGGTGGCATCGGGCCAGTGGCCGGCTGCGGACAATCCGCTGGTCAACGCCCCGCACACGGCCGCCGACATCGCCGGGAAGTGGGAGCGGCCCTACGACCGGGAGACTGCGGTGTTCCCGGTGCCCTGGGTCGCCGCCCACAAGTTCTGGCCGAGCGTGAACCGGATCGACGACGTGTGGGGCGACCGCAACCTGTTCTGCGCCTGCCCCGCACCCGACGCCTACCTGACGGAGTGAGCGATGGAACTCATCGTGACCGTGCTGACCGACGACCGGCCCGGTGTGATCGAGGCGGTGGCGGGCGTGGTCGCCGAGCACGGCGGCAACTGGCAGGACAGCCGGATGGCGCACCTGGCGGGCAAGTTCGCCGGGATCATCGCCGTCGAGGTGTCGGATTCGGCTGCACCGGCGCTCACCGAGGCGCTGGGGTCGCTGACGGGCATCGTGGTCCACGTGGCGTCCGCGTCGCAGTCCGTGGCGCCCACGCAGCGGCACACGCTGCACGTGGTGGCCAACGACCGCCCGGGCATCGTCGCGGAGGTGAGCCGCGCGCTGGCGGGCATGGGTGTGAACGTGGCCGAGCTGGCGACATCGGTGGAGCCGGCATCGATGAGCGGCGGGGTCATCTTCCGGGCGACGCTGCAGCTGGGACTGACCCCGCAGCAGTCGCTGGGCGACGTGATCGCCGGGCTCGAGGGCCTGTCCGACGACCTGATGATCGACGTGCCGGGGGAGTAGGCCGGGGCGGGCACCTGCCCAGTGGTGACGGTCAACGCGTCGGTATTCGGGGCATCTGCTCCGGGCGAGCGTGGTTGCCGGTGGGAGGCCGAGATTCCGACGCGTTCCCCGGCGCCGGTTCGTGCGGCGACCGGCCCGCGGCGGCAACACGGCTCTCTCGGAATCGGCGGGGAGTGCCCGGGTGAGGGGCGAGCGGGCGGCTTGCTGTGTTGTCGGCTCCCCTGACCGGTGTCGGGGCATCGGTCGCGCTCGCAGGTGATGCGGATTCCAGGGTCAGCGGCCGCTGCACAACGGGGCTGCTGCGCGGGGATGGGTCGCTGGCCGCTGTGCCCGCCGGCGGGGCGCCAGCAGGCACCGGCTGCCTGTCTGCACGCGCTGCCCGGGCGGATCACGCCTGAGTCTGCACCCGGTCGGGCTTTGCACCCGTGGCCGGGGTGGATCGCCCGCGAATGACCGCTGGGAGCCCCCACGCTGCGGGTGCAGCCCCGGGACCGGTCGGGTGCATCTGCCCGCCGACCCCTCCGACCGGCACCACCGGGCCGGTCGGACGATCCGCCCGGATGCGGCCCGATGCCGAACTGCGGATCCCGC
>CAZECO010000382.1:0-1871 GCA_964510455.1 uncultured Actinomycetes bacterium | reverse complement strand
GGGCGCCGGTGTCGTCGCGTCGCACGCGAGCAGGCCGGTCCGGCAGCGGCGGGCCCCTACGCGTCCGCCAACCGCCGCGGAGGCGGCCTGCTCGGCATTGCGCGGGCACGCGGCCGAATCCGCCGCCCACCGCACCGGCACCGCCAACCCACTCCCCGCCGGATACCGAAGCACCCGATTTCTCAAGCGGCCCGGCTCCGCGGGCCGGCGGTCCGCACGGTGCATCCCGGTGCACCTCTGGCCGCTACCGCGGCAGTTCCCCCACTGTGGCTTCAGCCGTGGATGCCAGGTGCAGCCGTGCGAAGGCCAGCGCCTCCGCCAGATCCGCCTCGCGCTCAACCCTGGACCCGGCACGGCGCGTCGACACCTCCAGGACAACCGTCCCGTCGAAGCGCTGCTCTGCGAGCACCTCCAGCAGTTCCCCGGCGGGTTGCGTCCCCCTGCCCGGGACCAGGTGCTCGTCCCGGGACGAGCCGGTGCCATCGGCGAGGTGGATGTGGGCCAGCCGCTCCCCGAGGTCTGCGGCCATCCTCAGTGCGTCGGTCCCGGAGACCGCCGTGTGGGACAAATCGAGGGTCGTGTGGGGGTAGTCCTCTTCCCGGGTATCCCAGTCCGGCGCGTACGCCGCGACCTCGCGCCCGCGAGCCCGCCAGGGGTACATGTTCTCCACCGCGAACTTCACCGAGGTCTCCTGCGTCATCCGGCGCAGCCCGATGACGAAGTCCCGCGCGTACTCGCGCTGCCAGCGGAACGGGGGATGGACGACGACCGTGGACGCACCGAGCTGTTCGGCGACCTCCCGCGCTCTGGTGAGCTTCACCCACGGGTCGGTGCCCCACACGCGCTGGGTGACGAGCAGGCAGGGGGAGTGGATCGCCAGCACGGGTACCCCGTAGTGGTCGACGAGCCGGCGCAGAGCGTCGACGTCCTGGCTGATGGCGTCGGTCATGACCATGACCTCGATGCCGTCATAGCCGAGCCGGGACGCGATCTCGAACGCCGCGCCTGATGATTCGGGGTAGACGGATGCTGTGGACAGCGCCACCTTCGCGTCTGGGACGACGACTCCACGCCGCGGCGCCATAGTGCTCACCCCCAACCTGCTGTACCACACAGCGTAGGGCGCTCCACTGCCTGGCCACGAATTGTGGTGCGGGGGGGGCCTCGCTCGGCGATCGGTGCGGGCGAGCGCGACGCGCCGGGCGGACGCGGCGGCCTGCGGCGGGGCGGCGCCGGGTTGTCGTCGCTGGCCGCTGTTGCCTCCGCCGGGGCGCGAGAACGCACCGGCTGCCTCTTTGCACCCGCTGAGTGGGTGGATCGTCCCCGAGAATGCACCCAGGTTGATGAAGGGCCCGCTACGGGTGCATCTGCCGCCGACCCACCGGCACCGCCGGCCCCACGATCCGCCTCGCGACCGCGCAGCCGGTGGTCCGCGCACGCCCGACTGAACCCCGCGCTGCCGGGTCGTCCTGCGTCGATCATTACCCTGAACAGCGTGCCGGAGATAGCCGAGGTGTTCCCCAGGGCCTGGGTCGAGTTCGTCGACCCGGCCGATGATCAGCAGGTGATCCGGGCCGATCTCACCTGGCTCACCTCGCGCTGGCACTGCATCTTCGGCGCCGGCTGTCCCGGTGTCTACGCCGAGCGGCCCGGCGAGGGGTGCTGCACCCACGGCGCCCACTTCTCCGATGCGGAGGACCGCGAGCGGGTGGTCGGGTGGTCGAAGCGGCTCAGCGCCGCAACCTGGCAGCAGCATCGGGCGGCCAAGCGCGGCGGCGTCGTGGAGCGAGACGAGGACGGCGCGGAGAAGACCCGTGTGGTGGACGGCGTGTGCATCTTCTTCAACGGCCCGGACTTCGCCGGCGGCTACG
>CAZECO010000381.1:0-1874 GCA_964510455.1 uncultured Actinomycetes bacterium | reverse complement strand
CGCCATCGACCTGCTGGCGCAGCGCGATCAGCAGGCCGTCGCCGATCAACTGGAGGGCGTCCTCGGGCCAGGGCTGACGCAGGCGGTCGATGACGCCGGCTGCGTCGCCGCGCCCGATCGCGACCCGCAACGCTATGCGTTCCTCACTGCCTGACATGGAGCCATTCTGCATCTGGTCTGGTCAAGGTCGGGGAATCTCCAGGTG
Source organism: uncultured Actinomycetes bacterium (assembly GCA_964510455.1). GTDB lineage: Bacteria > Actinomycetota > Actinomycetes > S36-B12 > CAVXYG01. Next base: position 1,669 of record CAZECO010000381.1, on the reverse strand, counting down.
GGAAGGCGCCCTGCCTGCCGGTTCGTTCTGGGGAGCGGTCTCCGGGCGTTCAGCGCCATCCCAATCCCGGAGCCACGTACCGGACGATGCTGTCCAGGATGTGCGCGTTGTAGTCGACCCCGAGCTGGCTCGGGACGGTCAGCAGCAGGGTGTCCGCCGCCGCGATCGCCTCGTCCTTCGCCAGGTCTTCCACCAGCCGGTCCGGCTCGGCCGCGTACGTCTTGCCGAACCGGGCCGCCCCGCCGTCCAGGTACCCCACCTGGTCCGTGCTGCGGGATTCGTAGCCGAAGTACGCCCGGTCGCGGTCGTCGACCAGCGGGAAGATGCTCCGGCTGACCGAGACCCGCGGCTCGCGCGCGTGCCCGGCCGCCTGCCACGCGTCGCGGAAGCGCTGGATCTGTTCGGCCTGCAGCTGATGGAACGGCACCCCGGTGTCCTCGGTCAACAATGTCGAACTCATCAGGTTCAGGCCCTGCTGCCCGGTCCATTCGGCCGTCGCCCGGGTCCCGGCGCCCCACCAGATCCGGTCGCGGAGTCCTGGCGAGTGCGGTTCGATCCGCAGCAGACCGGGCGGGTTGGGGAACATCGGTCGCGGATTGGGCTCGGCGAAGCCGACACCGGTGATGACCCGGAGGAACGCCGACGCGTGCTCGCGCGCCATTGCCGCGTGATCACCTTCGGGCGGTTCGTGGCCGAAGTAGCGGAAGCCGTCGATCACCTGCTCCGGAGACCCGCGGCTGATCCCCAGCTGCAGCCGGCCACCGGCGATCAGGTCCGCGGCGCCGGCGTCCTCGGCCATGTACAGCGGGTTCTCGTAACGCATGTCGATGACCGCGGTGCCGATCTCGATCCGGCTGGTCCTGGCTCCGATCGCCGCCAGCAGCGGAAAGGGCGAGCCCAGCTGACGCGCGAAGTGATGGACCCGGAAGTATGCGCCGTCCGCCCCCACCTCCTCCGCCGCGACCGCCAGTTCGATGGACTGCAGCAGTGCGTCAGACGCCGAACGGGTCTGCGACCCCGGCGCATCGGACCAGTGGCCGAACGACAGGAAACCGATCTTCTTCATAGCCTCAGTCTGTGCTGCGGGCAGGACGGACTCAGCGTGAATGCCAGACTCCCCGTGCCAACAGGGTAGTCACGCCCCAGCGACCGGATTGCCGAACCGAATCCGAGCGTGGCTGGGGAGGCGGGCATGATTCGCCTCAGCCTCGCCGGTCGGACACCAGGAAGGCCGCCCCAGCGGCGACCGCCGTCACCGCGAACACCGACGGCCACGCCCCAATCTTCTTCGCGAGCGGGTGGGAGGCGCCGAACGCGGCCAGGTAGAGCCCGGACAGCCCGGCAGCCGCCGCGGGTCCATCCCGGTCCAGCCAGGTGCGCGCCGCCCATAAGCCGGCCGCTCCGAGCACGACGCCGCCCAACGGTCGGATGCCCGTCTCGCGGGCCGTCAGATAGCCGCCGACCAGTCCGGCGGCGACCACAGTGGCAGTGCTGACGTCCTGTGACTCGCGCACTCCCTCAGCCTACGTCGCGGCAGCGGACCGCCCGCCCCAGGACCCGGAGGATCGGGGCGGAGCTGCCGGCGAACGCGTCGGAATCTCGGGGTTGGCCCGGATCGCACGCTCAACTTCCGGGGATGCCCGAAGTATCGACGCGTTGACCGTCGCCA
>CAZECO010000380.1:0-1875 GCA_964510455.1 uncultured Actinomycetes bacterium | reverse complement strand
TCGACCCCCTCGCCATGCTCGGGATGCGCGCCGGCGACATGAAGATCATCCGCAATGCCGGTGCCAAGGTCACCGACGACGTCCTGCGGACCCTCGTGCTGGCCGTGCACCTGCTCGGTGTCACGCGGATCCTGGTGGTCCCGCACACCGACTGCAAGATGGCGGCCGGCGACGACGCATCGGTGCACGAGGCGCTGTCGGCATCCACCGGCCTGGACACGCGATGGCTGGACATCGGCACCACACCCGACCAGATCGGAGCGCTTCAGGTCGGGCTGACGCGCATCCGCACGATGCCGTACATACCGGCCACGGTTGCGGTGGCCGGCGCGCTCTACAACGTCTCCACCGGCCGCCTCGACCCGCTGGACCTGTAGCCGAAGCCGCAGCCGCCGGCGCCCAGCATCGGCCGATCACCGTGCGGGAACGACGACCTGCGCCGGTTCCGGCCGTGCAGGATCAAGAACAGGGCGCCGAACAGCAGCCAGCCGTGCGCCGTCACGAGGAGGACTGCGAGCACCGCCACCGCCAGGATCACCCAGGGCCGCGGCCCGCGGCGACTGCTGCTGCGGCGGCGGCTGAGTCGTACGGGCTCGACCGCCGCCCGGCGCGCGGGCAGGTCCGCGAACAGCGGATCGAGATCGCCGGCGTAGGTCGCGCCGCTGGCCGACGCCATTCGCCGCTCGAACTCCTCGGCGTCCAGGCGGCCGTCGACGTAGGCGTCCGCCAGCGCGCTGATGGCCTCGTCCCGCTCCGCGTCGCTGAGGCGGTAGGCGGAGACCGGTTCGCTACTCATCTGCCTCGCCCTCCTCGGCGAGGATCAGGTAGAGCTCGCGCCGGGTGCGGGCCAGGATGTCCCGGGCCCGCTCGCGCTGCTCGGGCGTTCCGGAGCTGAGGACGGCGACCGCGGCACCGCCGACGCCCCAGATGAGTTCGCGCAGATCGACGGCCTCCTCATGCTCCCGGGGCGCGGTGTTGTCGGCGAACACCCGGGCCAGGTCGTCGGCCCGCTGGGCGACGTACTCACGGCCGGCATCGGTGAGCGAGAACACCCGTTTGCCGTCGATCTTCTGGTCGTCGATCAGACCCTCGTCCTGCATCGCCGACAGCGCCGGGTAGATCGATCCGGGGCTCGGATTCCACGCCCCGCCGCTGCGCTCGCCGATATCGCCGATCAGCTGGTAGCCGTGCCTGGGACCCTCGTTGAGCAGAGCCAGGATGGCCAGCCGGACATCGCCGCGCCCCGCACGCCCGCGGCCGGCGTCGAAGGGCCAGCCCTGGCCGCGGCCGCCCCTCCGGCCGCCCCACCAGAAATCGGCGCCGCCGTGCGCCCAGGGGCCCTGCCATCCGTGCCCCGGGCCGCCGCGCCCGCCACGGGCCGACGCCATCGCCACCTTCACCTGCCGCAGCATCCGTGCCATCTCGTCCGGCACCGGGAGCACGAACGGCTCACCCATCCCGCAGCCACCGACATATGTGTGCATGACTCCTCCAAAGACTCAGCCCGACCCCATCAGTCGAGTAGTGTCACGATATATCGTCAATAGGTCTCAGGCCAGGCCCGCAGGGGCGGATTCGCCCGAACGGAGCAGGTGCGGGCGGGGCGCAGGTGCCGTTCCACCTGGTGACCAACGCGTTCGTTTGCAGAAAAACATCGGAAGACGTTGATCACGAACCCACCGCGCACCGAGGGCACCGGGCGACAACCCAGTCCTGTTCGTTGATCAGGCCTACCGGGCGGCCGAGCGCAGCGCGAAGATCTGCCAGCCGGTCCGCCGCCGTCGACTGCACCGGGGCAAGCAGCGGGTGCGCGGCCGACGCTCAGGCGTCGATCCGGGACCGGTCCAGCGTCCCGGCGCCTTCGAAGAGGAACTG
>CAZECO010000379.1:0-1906 GCA_964510455.1 uncultured Actinomycetes bacterium | reverse complement strand
GCTACCCACCCGACTGCGCGCCGGACCATCCTGACAGGTGCCCCCTACCGCCGCGAATCGCGCGCTGCTCGGGGCTTGATCGCAGGGAAAGATGTCAGTTACAGTCGACACATGGTCGAAGTTGTCCGCACGGACGACTCTTCGACCAGTGGCTGCGGAAACTCAAGGACCGGGTCGGCCGGCTGCGAATCGTCGAACGTCTCGACCGGCTGGCTGCGGGCAATCCGGGCGATGCCAAACCGGTTGGCCGAGGTGTGTGGGAGCTTCGGCTGATGTTCGGTCCGGGCTACCGGGTCTACTACCTGCAAGACGGCCCGCGAGTGATTCTGTTGCTGTGCGGTGGTGACAAGGCCACACAGCAGCGAGATATCGAACGGGCACACAAGCTGGCCGAGGACTATTGGAGCGAGGAGGGCCATGACCATGGCTGAGGGCAGCAAGTACACGCGGTTCGATGCCGCGGACTACCTCGAGGACCTCGACGACGTCGCGACGTACCTGGAGATCGCCCTGCAGGAGTCCGCCGAGGATCCGACCGCCGTCCCCCGGGCTCTGGGCGTCATCGCTCGTTCGCAGAACATGAGCGAGCTTGCCCGTCGGGTGGGCATGAGCCGCGACGGCCTGTACAAGGCGCTCTCGGCCGACGGCAACCCGACCTGGTCGACCATCCTGAAGGTCACCAACGCCCTCGGCCTGCGCTTCGAACTGCACACCGTCGCCTGACCCTGACCTTCCGGGCCCACCAGAACCGGCGCTTCTGCTCACCACGGATGCCGCTGTTGCGGACGCGCACGTGGTCTGGCGGGGTTAGCGACGCTGGTGTCCGGGTGCCTGGCCGTGTTGGCGGCGGGCGGGGTCTGGGCCAGTCGCGAGGCCGCCGCGCGAGGTGACGCCATGTCCGCTTCCACGACTCTGCTGCCGTGCCAGCCGGCGTCGATGTCGACCGCCCGACTGGCGGCGGTGTCGTTCCTGGCCCGCTACTCCGGCCGGACCCACGCCCGGCGTTCACTTCCTCACCGCCTACGTCGCCGGCGTCTGAACACCAGCCCGGCCGGACTCCCGCGTCACGCGGAGGGTGCGTCGTTACCGCCCAGAATGGGCTACACCACCCACGTCACTGGCCGAAGCGAGCTGGGTGCTCGGGCCCCCGGAGCCCAATAGGGCACTTCGGTATTCATGTGCCGGCCTCCTCGACGCCCTCATCATCAACACCGGCCCGCAGGCCTATCGGCGACCCGACGGGATCGGCGTGATACCCCTCGGACTACTCGCCCCGTGACCCGCCGGCCACCTGAAGCCTTCCGCCGCGAATGACGCACTTCTCCGCCACTGGCCCGCCCAGATTGGGCTCCGTCACTGCGCCGGCGAAGGGGTCTGACTCGTAGACCCCCGATGGTCGGCCTGCGGCCCTACCGCGGTTGATGCCAATCGGCCTCTTCCTGACCCGGCCTGGTCCAGCGGTTATCCGCTGGGCGGACACGACGGCGAGCCAGGCGCACATCCAAGGAGGCGAAGGTTCAGAAGGAGTCACCGCGCCCGCTCGCACCAGGAACTCATGAGGAACGCTTGTCCGGCCACAACAGCGGCGGGCGTACGCCCTACTGCGCCTGCAGCCAGCGCCGTGCGAGCGCAATGCGTGCGTCCACCTGCTGGGTCGTGGCTTGCCCGAGCGGAGGCCCGCCCGCCTCTCGACGCAGCCCCGCGTGCACGTGGCTGTGCGGCACCCCGCGCACCCGCGCGACCTGGGCCACCAGGCTGTTCAGCTCCTTGCGCCTGGCCTCCAGCGCCCGGTGCAGGCTGACCTCGGGCGGCGTCCGCCGTCCGGACCGCGCCACCTGGCGGCGCTGCCGGTCGGCCAGCACGACGGCCACCTGATCGGCGTCCAACAGCCCGGGCAGCCCCAGGT
>CAZECO010000378.1:0-1920 GCA_964510455.1 uncultured Actinomycetes bacterium | reverse complement strand
ACGGTGATGGGGATGCTGGCGGATCCCGCCGCCAGCGCCGTCCACCCCAGCCCGACCTGCAGGCTGACCGTGAAGAGCAGCAGCACGGCGTTGAGGGCGGCGTAGACGACGAACGTCTGGATGTTCGCCACCGCGAAGGAGCGGATCTGGAACAGGCTGGGGGGCATCATCGGCGCGGGGGAGCCGCGGCGCGCGCGGCGGCGCTCGACCGCGACGAATCCGACGAGCGCAAGGGTCCCCAGCATCACCCCGGCGCTCGCCAGCGGCCCGCCCAGCCGATTCGCCTCGATGGCCGAGGCGACGATGCATGCCAGGCCGAGGACGGCGAGCACCCCGCCCAGGACGTCGACCTGTTCACGCAGCGGCCGCTGCGTCCTGGTGCCGGGCGCATCCGGAATGCCTCGCACGGCCAGCCAGATGCTCGCCACCGCCAGGGGGATGTTGAGCAGGAAGACCGCGCGCCACCCCGCGGCATGGGCATCCACGAGCAGGCCGCCGATGATCGGGCCGACCGCGGTGGTCACGCCCGACAGCCCCGCCCACAGCCCGATGGCCCGGCCCCGGTCCTCGTCCTCGAAGACCGACGACAGGATCGCCAGGCTCGCCGGCACCATCGCAGCGGCCGCGACACCCTGCAGCGCGCGTGCAATCACAAGGGTGGCCGATGTGGGGGCCAGGCCGCACATCACGGAGGTGACGCCGAAGCCGACGATGCCCGCGATGAAGACGCGGCGCCGGCCGAGCAGGTCGCCGAGGGCGCCGCCGATGAGCACCAGCGACCCGAGCGTCAGCAGATAGGCGTCGGTCACCCACTGCATGGTGGCGAACCCACCCCCCAGATCGGCTTCGATCCGGGGCAGCGCGACGGTGACGACGGTGCCGTCGAGGAATGCCATCCCGCTGGCCAGGATCGTCGCGGCAAGCACCAGGCGGGCCTGCGGCGTGCCGTACCGCAGCGGCGCGCTCATCCTCGCAGGGTAGTGCGAGACTGCGGGCATGACACCGCAGCCGGTCTCGTCCCAGGCTGTGCAGCAGGCCATCCTGCAGGCCCTGTACGCCCTCTTCCTGGGCGGGATGATCACAGCGTTCCTGGTGGTGGGGCTGAACACCTTCTATCCACCGTCAAGCGTGCATGAGGAGGAGATCGCGGCCCTGTACGAGCAGGAGTCGCAGATCCACATGGGAGGGGACATCTCCCCTGAGGAGTTCGCCGAGCTGGAGCACATCCAGCAACAGCTCCAGACCCTCCTGCAGGAGCAGCAGGCTGCTGAGCAGGCATGGTTGCAGACGGCCGGACTCGTCTTCATCGGGCTGGCAACGGCGCTGCTTGCGCTGTCGATGATCCGGCTGGACCGGGCGATCGTGCTCAGCAACGGACTGCTGCTGGGCGGTCTGTTCACCATGGTCGGCGGCATCGGTCTGACGATCGCCAGCGGCGAGGGGATGAGCCGCTTCCTCGTGCTCTCCCTGGCTCTGGCGATCACCGTCGGGCTCGGGTACCTGCGATTCGCCCGCGGAACGGACCGGCAGCCCGCTGCCGGCCAGGCTCCAGTCGATGACGCCGGCCTGACCAGTCGTGTCGTCGCGCTGGAGTCACGGCTGGACGAGATGCGCCGGGCGCTGGGCGGCTGAATCCGAGCGGCGTTGGAGTCGATGCGGGTGGTCAGACGCGCGCCCGCACGACTGGACTCGTCGCCTGGCCACCCGCCTGCGACGCGATCTCCGGCGGATTCGGCCAGATGTGGCCGAACGTGCAGGAAACGCGGCGCTTCGACTTGGTGGGGAGTCCAAGCGAAGGTGCACAGTGCTGGCTGGCGGGCCGCTTCCGCTGGCGCGCGTCGCGGCTCAGTCGCGTTCGCAAGTGATGCGCGGATCCCGGGGTCAGCGGCCGGTGCGCAACGGCAGGGCTGCGCCAGAAGG
>CAZECO010000377.1:0-1959 GCA_964510455.1 uncultured Actinomycetes bacterium | reverse complement strand
TGTGGACGGAGTGGAACGGCAAGTTCCGGGACACGGTGCGGGACTACTGGCGCGGGGAACACGCGACGCTGCCGGAGTTCGCCAACCGGTTCACCGGGTCCGCCGACCTCTACCTCGACGACGGCCGCCGGCCGCACGCCTCGATCAACTTCGTCACCGCCCACGACGGATTCACGCTGCGCGACCTGGTGTCGTACAACGAGAAGCACAACCTCGCCAACGGGGAGGACAACCGCGACGGGGAGTCGCACAACCGGTCCTGGAACTGCGGCGTCGAGGGCCCCACCGACGATCCGGCGGTGCTCGGCCTGCGGGCGCGGCAACAGCGCAACTTCCTGGCGACGCTGCTGATCAGCCAGGGGATCCCGATGATCCTCTACGGCGATGAGGCGGGCCGCACGCAGCTGGGCAACAACAACGCCTACTGCCAGGACAACGAACTGGCGTGGATGGATTGGGAGCATCTCGACGCCGACCTGCTGTCGTTCACCCGCATGCTGACGCGACTGCGCCACCGGCACCCGATCTTCCGGCGCCGCAGGTTCTTCGCCGGCAAGCCGATCAACAGCTGGGCCGAGGTCCCCGACATCGTGTGGATGAAGCCGGACGGGGAGCAGATGTCGACCCAAGACTGGCACGTGGGGTACGCCAAGACGCTGACCATCGTGCTGAACGGGGCGGAGCTCGGCGAGGACGACGCGTTCGGCCGACCGATCTCGGACTCCTCCTTCGCGGTGTTCAGCAACGCCTCCGAGGCGCCGGTCGACTGCGTCGTGCCGGGCGGCAGCTACGGGGTGACGTGGCGGCTGGTGTTCGACACGGCAGACTGGCCCGCCGGCGGGCCGGGGCCGGAGATCGTCGGGGGATCCGTGCGCACGGTGGAACCGCACTCGCTGGTGGTGCTGCAGGCGGCTGCCGAGCCGGACACCTCCATCGGGGCCGCCCGACGGATGGCGTAGAGGTTCGTCGGCCTTCTTGGAGGAATGCGTCGGTGTGCAGGGGCTGGAGCTGAGGTGGCGCGGCTCCCGCGCCAAACGACCCGCCGCGCTCCCGCCGCCTGGCGAGAGCGCCACCCCGCTGATTCACTAGCACCGTGGCGCCGGATCGGTCTCCACCGGAACCCGTAACACCCGGACTCGTGTGGCCTGGGGCCCACTACCCGCTGGGCGCGACCTACCGCGGAGCGGGAACGAACTTCGCGCTCTACGCCGACGGGGCCGACGCCGTCGATCTGTGCCTGATCGACGACGGGGGCGGTGAGCAGCGCATCCGGCTGGAGGAGAAGACCGCCGGGGTCTGGCACGCGTACCTGCCGACCGTCGGGCCCGGCCAGCGGTACGGCTACCGGGTGCACGGCCCGTGGGTACCGGAGCTCGGCCTGCGCTACAACCCGCACAAGCTGCTGCTCGACCCCTACGCGAAGGGGATCACCGGCCGCGCCGACAACAGCCAGGCGGTGTACGGCCACCGGTTCGGCCACCTCGACGTGATGGATACCACCGACAGCCTCGGCCACACCCTGTTGTCGGTCGTGGTCAGCCCGTACTTCGACTGGAACGGGGATCGGCGCATCGAGCGGCCGTACAACGAAACCGTCATCTACGAGGCCCACGTCAAAGGGATGACGTTCCGGCACCCGCACATCCAGCGCATGCTGCGGGGCCGCTACGCCGGCCTGGCCCACCCCGAGATGATCCGGTACTTCCACCGCCTCGGCGTCACGGCGGTGGAGCTGATGCCCATCCACCAGTTCGTGGCCGACGACTCGCTGACCGGTTCCGGCCGGCGCAACTACTGGGGCTACAACACGATCGGCTTCTTCGCCCCGCACCACGAGTACTCCTCCACCGGCAGCTTGGGCCAGCAGGTGACCGAGTTCAAGGGGATGGTGCTGGAACTGCACAAGGCCGGGATCGAGGTGATCCTCGACGTGGTCTACAACCACACCGCCGAAGGCGA
>CAZECO010000376.1:0-1964 GCA_964510455.1 uncultured Actinomycetes bacterium | reverse complement strand
CGGGGTCATGTACCTCATCTGGCACCAGCGGATCTGGATGAACGGCCGCGACCCGATCGCCCCGCCGACGCAGTGGCGGGCCATGGAGGACCGGGGCGATTGGACGTCGAACCATATGGATCACGTGCACATCACGGTATCGACGGGAGTTTCGGGCAGCGACATCCATAAGGTCGTGCAGCGCTCCCGCGGCTGAAGCTCGGCATGCGGGAGCCGCGCGTCGGTGCTTCGGAATCTGGCGACTGTGCGGGTTGGCGGGATCCTGGGCTTCGGCATAGGGCGGTGGCAGGGTGCCGGTCCCGTGGTGCCGGTCCCGTGGTGCCGGTCCCACATTCGGCGGTAGACGCACCCGTTGCGGGGCTTTGCACCGTTGCGCGGGGCTTTGCACCCGCTCAGTGCCCTTCGGTCTGTCGGGGGCGATCCGCCCCCTGAACGGTTGCAGGGCCCTCCAGGGGGTGCATACTCTGTGCGATCCGGCCCGTAACGGGTGCGTTCTGGCGCGCCGCCGGGGAGGAACAGCGGCCAGCCAGGCACCCCAGCGCCACAGCCCCGCGGATGCGCACCGGCCGCCGACCCTGGAATCCGCGGCACCTGCGATCGCGACCGATGCCCGCCACATGCCAGCGGGCGCCGCATGGCCCCAAACCCCTGCCCGGGACTCCCCGCCGGATTCGGCGCCGCAGCTCGTGCTTGTCGTGGCTCGGGCCCATCATCCGCATTCGAAAGCCGGTGGGGCGCCCCATTTCTCCGTGCGTTCATGCTGCCCGAACATTTCGCTGATGTTTACCATTCGACGGTCCGGGAAATACCAGTGAGCGTGTGCAACACACAGTTGCAGCATTCTTCAAGGGGGAATTAACCAAATGTCAGATCACACTCAGCTTTCGCAGGCCCCGGTACAGCCGGAGCAGGCGCCGGTCCAGCCGGCCGGCGTCGTCTTCGTGGAGCAGCCCAAGAACGGGCTGGCGGTGGCTTCCATGGTCCTGGGCATCATCGCGGTGCTCTTCGTCTGGATCCCGTTCCTGAACACCATCTCGCTGATCCTTGCTGTGATCGCCATCGGGCTGGGCATCCCGGCGCTGATCAAGGCCAACAAGGTGCACAAGGGAATGGGCCAGGCGATCGCCGGCCTGGTGCTGGCCCTGGTCTCAGCCATCGGCTTCTTCGCGGTGAACGCCGCCACGGTCGATGCCATCGACGACACCATCACCGAGATCAACGCCGAGCTCGACGCGACCGACGAGATCAGCGTGCAGATCGGCGACGTCACGTCGTCCTACGGCTCGTCAGAGGTCCCCGTGACCATCACCAACACCTCGGAGGAGACCCAGACGTTCTTCGTGACGATCGTGGCCGAGTCGCCGGACGGCTCGACGCAGTACGACAGCACGACCGTCGTCGCCTCCGACCTGAAGCCCGGCCAGTCTGCGACCGAGACCGGCTACTTCATCGATGAGATCCCTGCCGACGCTGTGCTGTACGTGTCGGACGCCATGTGATCCGATCCGCTTGACCACGAGCCGGGGCCCGCCGTGGCGGCGAGGCCCCGGCTCTGCGTCGCGCATCTCGCCGGCGGGCCGCACCCACCGGCTTCTTGTCGCGATCGTCTGAACCGCGCCGCTGCCCGTGCACGTCTATCGGGATCACGCGAGTATTTCATCGCGCAATACAGAGTATTTCATCGCGCAATACACCTGTGCCTGTGCGGCATGCCCATCTCATATTCGCCCTCCCGGTGGATCGCTATTCCTGTGCAGTTCCGCAATCCCCGAATGAGCAGGTGCAGGCGTCGGGAATCCGTGTGGGTTGCGCCATACTGACCGCCTGCATTCCGTGCGGGACCCGGGGGTTGCGGCTGGGGGTCCGCCGGCCCGCCTCCCGCCGTCCCGGCCTGCCGGGTGCGGGGATCCTGCGGAGCGCTCGGTCGGCCACCGGCCACTGGCGCACCTGCCCGCCCCGCGTTG
>CAZECO010000375.1:0-1964 GCA_964510455.1 uncultured Actinomycetes bacterium | reverse complement strand
TCTAGGACCCGTCTGGGGAGCTTCATCCGCGGGCGTGCTGCATCACCTCGTGGATGTCGCTGCCCGAAACACCCGTCGACACCGTGATGTGCACGTGATCCATGTGGTTCGACGTCCAATCGCCCCGGTCCTGCATCGCCCGCCACTGCGCCGGCGGGGCGACCGGGTCGCGGCCGTTCATCCAGATCCGCTGGTGCCAGATGAGGTACATGACCCCGTAGGAATCGGCGTTGGTCATGAAGTAGGTCGCCATCTCGTCGCCCAGCGCGGCACCGGAGGACGTTCTTCCCGAACCGGGGAGCATCACGTCGACCGCACGACCCATCGGGTGGTCGGGGAACGCATCGGTCGAGCGGTAGCCGCCTGAGGTTTCGACCTCAGGCCACTTCTGCCTGATCACCCGCATGAGCCAGACAGCGTCTCGCGTGAGCTTCCCCTCGCCCCAGCCGCTGGGCTCGCACTGCGCAATCTCCAGCCCGCGGCACAGTTGTGAGACGGCCTTTCCCCCGTCCTGCCCGGGGATCCCGCCGGCAGCGAGGGCCGCGGTGATCGAGCGGACCTGATCCCGCGCGGCCGACACGTCCAGTTCCGCCGAGCGCACCGAGGTTGCCGCCGCCGCGACCCGGTCGGAGACGGCTGCCTGCTGAGCGTCCAGCAGTTCGACAGACTCCACGGCCCGCTTCCACTGCTCACCCTGCCGCTCGGCGACCAGCTGGGAGACCGACGCCCGCCGCAGCGCATCTGCCGGATTGTCCGCGTCGAGGAACGTTTCGATCAGCGTCCACTCTGTCGGACCGGAGGTGTAGGCCAGCCGTGCGAGATTCCCCAAGTCCCGGCGGGCGTCGGCCGCAGCACCGACCGCCGCACCGTGCGCCGCGATCAGCGCCTGTTCGGCTGCTTGCGCGGCGGCCAGTTCCTGTTCAGCGGCGGCGAGCGAGAACTGCAGCTGTGCGACCCGGGTGCTAGCGCGCGACAACTCGCCGCCGGCGAAGCCGCTGACCCGGAATCGCTCGGCGGCCGCACTGGCTTGTGCTGCCGCGACCGCCTGCTCTTCGGTCAGCGGCTCGGCCGGCTTCGGCGGTGCGGCGGTGTCGTAAGGGTCGGGCAGCGGTACCGGCGAGGACTCGGGCGAAGGCACCTGCGAAGCGTCGGGCTGAGGCACCGGCGAGAGCTCGGGCGAAGGCACCTGCGAAGCGTCGGGCTGAGGATCGGGCAGAGGATCCGGCTGGGGCGCGGGCAGAGGATCGGACGCAGGTGAGGGCGGGTCCGGCGACGGCCCGGGCGCGGGCGCCTCCTGCGCGATGGCGGCGGGCATGCCGAGCACTACGACTGCCACCGCAGCCGCGCAACTTCTCGCCCATTGCCGCAACAAATCCCCCTCGCCTACCCGCGTCGGGCCCTATTATCCCCCGCCGACGGGGGACGTCCTGCCACTTGCCAGGATCGACCTAGACTTTCCACATGAGGGATGCCGTCGTCATCGCCGAGTCGATCGGCAAGCGGTACGGCGAGACGGTGGCTGTGGCAGACGTGTCGATGTCCATCTCACCCGGCCAGATCACGGCCGTGCTCGGACCCAACGGCGCTGGGAAGACCACATCCCTGGAGATCTGCGAAGGCTTCCGTCGCCCGGACTCGGGCCGGGTACGCGTTTTCGGGGTCGATCCGCAGCGCTTCACGGCGGCGCAGCGCTCCCGGGTGGGCATCATGCTGCAGTCCGGCGGGGTGTGGTCCATGGCCCGTCCGGGCGAGACGGTGCGGCACATCTCGTCCTTCTACCGCAACCCGCGGGACCCCGGCGAACTCCTGGAGCGGCTATCCCTGGCCCAGGTCGCCAATACACCCTACCGGCGCCTGTCCGGGGGCGAGCAGCAGCGTGTGAAGCTGGCATGCGCGCTTGTCGGGATGCCGGACCTGCTGTTCCTCGATGAACCCACCGCGGGGCTCGACCCGCACGCCAGGCG
>CAZECO010000374.1:0-1995 GCA_964510455.1 uncultured Actinomycetes bacterium | reverse complement strand
AGGTCCTTCATCGCCACCTGCATGCCGGCGCCGAGGTCGGTGTTCGCCGCGATGGTGGACAGCCGGTCGTAGGCGGTCTGCGTCATGGCCCGGTCGGGCGAATACATGAAGTAGGAGTAGGCGCGGTCCCGGCCACGGCCCACCCGGCCGCGCAGCTGGTGCAGCTGCGACAGCCCGTAGGTGTCGGCCCGATCGATGATCAGGGTGTTGGCGTTGGCGATATCGATGCCGGACTCCACGATCGTGGTGCACACCAGCACGTCGATCCGGCGCTCCCAGAAGTCCACGATGATCCGCTCGAGCTTGTGCTCCCCCAGCTGGCCGTGCGCGACCGCGATCCGGGCCTCGGGAACCAGCTCGCGCAGCTGTCCGGCGATGCGGTCGATGCTGCTCACCCGGTTGTGCACGAAGAACACCTGGCCCTCGCGCAGCAGCTCCCGCCGGATGGCCGCGGCCACCGTGCGGTTGTCGTAGGGTCCGACGTAGGTCAGCACCGGCAGCCGGTCCTCCGGCGGGGTGGCGATGGTGGACATCTCGCGGATGCCGGTGACCGCCATCTCCAGGGTGCGCGGGATCGGCGTGGCCGACATCGTGAGCACGTCCACATTCGCCCGCATCGCCTTCAGATGCTCCTTGTGCTCCACACCGAAGCGCTGCTCCTCGTCGATGATGACCAGTCCGAGGTCCTTGAACGACACCTGCGGCGAGAGCAGGGCATGCGTACCGATGGCCAGGTCCACCGTGCCGTCGGCGATGCCGGCCAGCGCCGCCTTGGTGTCCGCGGCCGTGGTGAACCTGCTCAGCGCGGCGATCTTGATCGGGAACGCCGCGTACCGCTCGGCGAAGGTGCGCGAGTGCTGCTGCACCAGCAGCGTGGTCGGCACCAGCAGCGCGACCTGCTTGCCGTCGGAGATCGCCTTGAACGCCGCCCGGACCGAGATCTCGGTCTTCCCGTAGCCGACGTCGCCGCACACCAGCCGGTCCATCGGAACCGGCTTCTCCATGTCCGCCTTGACCTCGTCGATCGCTTCCATCTGATCGGGCGTCTCGGTGTAGTCGAAGGAGTCCTCGAGCTCGTTCTGCCACACGGTGTCGGGGCCGAAGGCGTGGCCGGGTGCGGACTGGCGAGCCGCGTACAGCCGGATCAGCTCACCGGCGATCTGCCGTACCGCCTTGCGGGCCCTGCCCTTTGCGCGCGCCCAGTCCTCGCCGCCGAGCTTGTGCAGCGCGGGCTTGTCGCCCCCGATGTAGCGGGTGACCTCGTCGAGCTGGTCGCTGGGCAGGTACAGCCGGTCCGGCGGATGGCCGCGGCGGCCCGGCGCATACTCGATGACCATGTACTCCCGCGTCGTGCCGCCCGCGGTGCGGGTCGTCATCTCGACGTAGGCGCCGACGCCGTGCTTGTCGTGCACGACGAAGTCGCCGGGCGTTAGCGCCAGCGGATCGATCCCGCGCCGCCGCCGGGAGGGCATCTTCGCGCCGCCGCGCCCGCTGGCGGAGGTGCCGAACACATCGGCGTCGGTGAGGACCAGCAGATCGGTGTGCGGCAGGTGGAAGCCGGTCTCCATCGGCCCGACGGCCAGCGCCACCCCCGACGGCCGCCCCTGCGTCCAGGTGCTGGTCGGGATGCGTTCGGAGTCCAGCGATTCCGCGAGCCGTTTCGCGGTGCCGGCGGCGGGCACGACCAGCACGGTCGGCGCGGTGCGCTCCCGCAGGTAGGACAGCGCGCGCTGCAGATCGCCCAGGAAGTGCGGCGCCGGGTTCGCCAGCGGGGCGGCAGCGTCAGCCTCGTGATCCGGATCGGGCGCGACGAAGGAGGACACGCCAAGCCAGCCGAGGTCCTTGGCCAGCGCGGCTGCCCGCAGGTCCGCCAGCTGCCGGTAGGAGGAGCCGGAGAGGTCGATCGGGGTTCGGCCACCCCCGGCCATCGCGACGTTGTGCCAGGACGCCGCCAGGAACTCCTCGCTGGTGCGGTGCAGCTCCTGCGCCCGGTCG
>CAZECO010000373.1:0-2004 GCA_964510455.1 uncultured Actinomycetes bacterium | reverse complement strand
ATGTGACCCGCGAGCGTCGAAGTGAGCCACATCAGTTGAGACAGGACACTGGCTGCCACGATCGGCTTCGCCGAGGGCGCCGCCGGCGACCTGTTCGCGGTCCTGGCCAACCGCGAGCACCGGACCACCGCTACCAACAAGCGCTATGCGCCACCTTGGCCGCGCAGCCCCGCAGGGACGGCAGGGGCAACGGATCCGAGCATCCGGCACCCCCACGCGATCCTGGCTGTATTCCCACTGTCCGGATTCCTCCCCGGCCGTTCTGCGGGCCCGGGGGGACGCGACGGACGCGGTCACTTTGGCAATGCTCCGCATCTGCTTCTGCGTGCGCCCGCAAGGGGCGGCTTCCCCCAAGTGTGGAACGCCCGAGGTCGCGTCCGAATTCTTCTCGGAGCACAGGCGTCTAGCGTTCGGGACCCGACTCGGCCGTGGCCCAGCGCTTGATAAGGCGTCGCGCCTTATGGCGAGTTGCCTGCGACGCCCACGGTGCATTCAGCACATCACGTACGTCCGGCAGCAGAACGTCTGGCTGGTCCATATCGGAGGCCCACAACAGAGCGCGACTTGCCCAGTAGTCACTGCCCGAACGCATTGCCGTCTTGACGAGGATGGGTGCGGCCAGACTCCTCGCCAGAAGGGTTGGATCGAGGTTGCCGCTGGCTCTGGCCTCGGCGATCTCGCTCTGTACCACGGAATAGGGACGCTCAAGAAGCGGCAGGAGCCCTACGGGGTTCATGACGTCCACCTGTCGCGTCGGCCGGTCGAAGCTGCCCACCCAGAGGTCGCCTTGGCCACTCATGCCCAGCCAGGACCCTTGACCAATTTCCAGGATGCGTTGCCATCCACCGGCCGCGGGCCCAGTCATTCGCTCATCACCTGAAGTCCAGGGGCCCTGCCGTTGGCCTCCAACACTCCCGATACTGTCCCGTATTCGATCACTCGGAACCCCTGGATTCGATTGCTCGCCGCCTGACCTGCGGATCGGGGTCCATGACGCTGACGACATTCAGCACCCGAGCAAGCCGTGACCGGTCTGTCTCGATCGTCTGGAGGACAAGGATCGCGCCGATTCGCACACTCGAATCCGCATCACCCAGAAGTCCATAGAACTGCCAGAGCCCATGCCTCAACTCGGCTCTACAGCGCTCGCCCAGATCGCTGTTCCCTCCGGCAAGCTCGCTCTCGTCAGGTTCCCCGAGTGCGATTTCGACGAGAAGGTCGACCACCTTCGGTTTGGCGCTCAGGGTCACGCTGTCTTGCAGGGCGCACAGCAGCGGCGCTATGACGAACTGTGCGACCTCGAAGAGGCCACCCTGGACCACTACCCGGTTGTCTAGCTCCCAATACGCTTCCTCGGCAGCAGCATCCGAGTCCGCCGCCATCAGACGCAACAGCGCATCGGGGACAAAGCCCGAGCCACCCGGTAACGACCTGACGTCATCCCAGACTATGCCGCTGAGAAGCCCCTGGATCCAGGTCGGTGGGGGGCCCGGATACCCTGCCCCTGGCCGCCATTCAGGTTTTCGCCCCATTGCTCAGCGTGTCCCCCGGTTGTGTCGAACCACTTGCCCTCCATCATGCCTGGACCACCGCAGGCTCGCCAGAGGACGCTCTCGACACCGCCTGCGGCCTCCCCCTCGACGACCCCACAGCCTGGACCTGAACCCCCGACGAACTTTCGATCTAGACGACGAAGGGGCGAAGCGGGCGTCATTGCACTCGGACGCTCCCTGACGAAGGCCAGTCCGTTGGGGGGTCGTCTGCGAACCAGGCATGCTCCAGGAGAGTTACTCTGCCACCTGATACCCACACGAGAACCTCCCCCACTGGTTCGCCCTTGGATGTCACAACCAGCGGCTTCACTGAGAGTGGGCCATCGGGCTAATCGCCGGTCGCGCAATCGCTCGGGAGAACTATGTCAATGTACGTCGGCGAGTACCTGTCCATGGTGGCATCGGCCGCCCGCGAATCAGCCGAATCAATTACGTCGACGGCACCCGGGCG
>CAZECO010000372.1:0-2026 GCA_964510455.1 uncultured Actinomycetes bacterium | reverse complement strand
GGCTGCCGGTATCGCCCTCATGGGTGGCGTACTCGGTCATGATCTGCTGCTTGACGTCAGCGGCTAAGGGCATGGTGTTCCTCTCGGGCGCGGGAAGGATTCCCTGTGGACAGTCGCGAACCCCGCAGCGCCCGCTGCGAGGCCGTCACCTTCCACCCTAGCAGCCGCGGGCCCATCGGCTGAACTGTCAACGCCGGGTGTCGGTTACCCTCGCAAACAGAACGAAAGGGACTTTATGGACACCGGCGGCATTCGCGGGCGCCTGGCGCGCCCCGTCGTCCTGATCGTCTTCGGTGCTCTGCTGCTCCCCGGTCTCATCGGCGGGTTGCGAACGCCCGCGACGGCGGCGGCGGCGATCACCTACACCTACACGGTACGGGGGCTGGGCAACTCGTCGAGCCTGGAGGACTTCGCGGCCCGGGCCGCGCAGACCTATGCGGATGGGCGCGGGTGGAACCTGGGCGGCTCGATCAGCTTCGTGCGGGTGGCCGAAGGCGGCCATTTCACCCTCTGGCTGTCCGCCCCGCGGTACCTGCCGACGTTCTCCAGCGGCTGCTCGACGCAGTACTCGTGCCGCGTCGGCCGCAACGTGATCATCAACGAAGCCCGCTTCCTCGGGGCGACGAGCGTGTGGAACGCCACCGGTTGGAGCCTGCGGGACTACCAGCACATGGTGGTCAACCATGAGACGGGGCACTGGCTCGGCTTCGGCCATGCTTCCTGCCCGTCTGCGGGGCAACCCGCCCCGCTGATGCAGCAGCAGTCGAAGGGCTTCGGCGGGTGCCGGCCCAACCCGTGGCCCACGGCGTCGGAGCGGACGGCGCTGACGCGATCAAAGGGCGTGCCGGTCGTCACCGCCCCGCCGCCCCGGCCTGTAGGACCGCCGCTGGCGCAGGCGCAATCCCTCGTGTCCCACGCCTACCGCGACATCCTCGGACGGGAGGCTGAAGACGCCGGTCTGCAGGGATGGTCACAGGCCGTCCACTCCGGCGCGGTTACCCGGCCCGAACTCATGTCGGCGATGGCCTATTCGGGCGAGAACTCGACCCGGACCGCCGCCGCCATGTATCGCGACATCCTCGGGCGTGAGCCGGACGCCGCGGGGCTGGCAGGGTGGTCCGCGGCGCTGGAGCGTCGAGAAGTCACGGCGAAGGACGCGCGGGCGGGGTTCTGGAGCAGTTCCGAGAAACAGGCGCAGGCAGGGTCCGCCCAGGCATTGGTCGCCGAGCTGTACCTCAAGGAGCTCGGACGGGAGGCCGACCCCGGAGGTCTGGCGGGTTGGACGCAGGCCGCACTCAGCCGGGGAGCCGCAGTAGCGGCCGCCGGAGTTATCCGGTCCGACGAGTGGGCGCGGCGCCAGGTGACCGCCGGGTACCGGCAACTTCTGAAGCGGGAGCCGGATCCCGGAGGGCTGGAGGGATGGACCCGAGTGCTGCTGGGCGGCGACGTGCGGGACGTGCAGATCGGGATCGCCGCCAGCGACGAGTACTTCGCGCGCGCGACCGCTGGCTAGGCCCGGGGGCGTCCGTGCGACGTGGCGGGCGCGCTACAGCGGCGGCCGGGCCTGGGGCAGCACAGACCCCCCAATGGACTGCTCCCCGACCGGGACGTTGCCGACCATCACCACCGGGTGCCTCCGAGCAGCAGGCGACGGCCTCCCGACCCGCCGAAGCACGGAGGCCGTCGCGCTGTCCACGTCATCACCACCATGGCGCGGCCACAAGACTGCTGCCAAGCCGGTCGGCGCCATCGGTGACCAAGGCGAGCGGCGCCAGCAACCCGGCAGATCCTCAGGCGGGGTGGCGAGCAACACCCCAAAGGCTCCAGCGGAGTTCGGACTCCTGCGGGGATGCTAATCCGGCGCTTCGGAATCCGGCGGGGTGTGCGGGTGCCGCGGCTGCAGCATCCGGCGGGCGGCGGGTGCCGGATCGTGGGACCGGCACCGCGGGTGCCGGTGGGTCGGAGGGCAGATGCACCCGTTCGGCCGTTGTCAAGCTGTGTGGAGTCATTCGGTCTGGTTTTGTTC
>CAZECO010000371.1:0-2028 GCA_964510455.1 uncultured Actinomycetes bacterium | reverse complement strand
TGAAGAACTCGTTGGCCAAGCGGGCCAGCTCAGCGACTGACGGCAGGCCCGCCGGCTCAGCGGTACTCATGGTAGTAGCCGAGCTCGACGTCCTCCAGCGCCGCGATGGCGTCGTCTGTCAGGGCGGCCGCCGAGCAGTACAGCGAGACCAGGTACGAGGCGATGGCCTTGCGGTTGATCCCCATGAACCGCACCGACAGGCTCGGGGTCACCTCGCCCGGCAGGCCCGGCTGGAACAGTCCCACGATGCCCTGCTTCTCCACGCCGGTGCGCAGCAGCAGGACCGTGGACGTGCCGCCCTTGCCGTCGGAGTCGGCGCCGGTGATCGGGAGCTTGTCGCAGGGGACGATGGGCAGGCCGCGCCAGGTGAGGAACTGCGCGCCGAACAGGTTCAGGGTTGCCGGCGGCACGCCGCGCCGGGTGCATTCGCGGCCGATCGCCGCCACCGCCCGCGGGTGCGCCAGGAAGAAGGAGGGCTGCTTCCACACCTTGGCGATCAGCTCGTCGAGGTCGTCCGGGGTGGGCGGACCCGTCCGGGTGCTGATCTTCTGGGAGTCGACCACCTGGCTGAGCAGACCGTACTCGGCGTTGGTGACCAGTTCGCCCTCCTGGCGCTCCTTCACCTTCTCGATCGTCAGGCGGAGCTGCTCGCGGATCTGGTCGTGCGGGCTGCGGTAGAGGTCGGAGACACGGGTCTGCACGTCGAGCACGGTCGTCAGCGCGCTGAGCGTGAACTCCCGCGGCTCGGTCTCGTAGTCGATGTACGACTCCGGCAGATCGCTGGTGTCCGTCGGGCTGCACTCGACCCCGCCCTCGGAGGTGCCCGCGCGGACGCGGTTCACCCGGAAGACACCCGCCTCGACCGGATGCCACTCGAGCATGCTGACCAGCCACCGGGGGGTGATCTCGTCCCACTGCGGGACGGTCTTGGTGGTGTTGCTCAGCTGCCTGGCGGCGGCCTCGCTCAAGGTCGTCCGGATGTCGGCAGTGTCTGCCATTGCTGTTCCTTCCCGCTGTCTGCTGCGCTGTTGGTCGAGTCCTGCTAGATCGAGTAGTCCGGTTCTTCGATCCACACGCCGTCGATGTTCTGACGCCAGATGCGGGTCGCGACCGCCCCGGTGACCGCCTGCTCCACCCGGTCCATCCGGTCGAGGAGTTCCGCCAGGGCCAGGCCCACCAGGTCGGGCTGATCCCTGCGGTCCGGATCCTCCCGAGGTTCATTGTGCTTCACCACGACTTGGCCGGGTACGCCGACCACCACGGACCTGCCCGCCACGGACCGGACCAGGACCGCGTTGGCACCGATGCGGCTGTCGTCTCCCACTTCGATCGCCCCCAGGATCTTCGCCCCCGCGCCCACGATCACGCGATCGCCGAGCGTTGGATGGCGCTTCACCTTATCGAAGCTGGTCCCGCCCAGCGTCACCCCGTGATAGATCGTGCAGTCGCGTCCGATCACCGCGGTCTCGCCGATCACCACACCGGCCCCGTGGTCGATGAACAGGCCGGGACCGACCTGCGCCCCGGGGTGGATCTCGATGGCGGTCACGGCGCGCGACAGGTGCGCGATGCCGCGGGCGAGCGGCTGTGCGCGGTGGTGCCACAGCAGGTTCGCCACGCGGTGCGCCCACAGCGCGTGCAGTCCCGGGTACCACAGCACGACGTCGAGGTGCCCCCGGGCGGCGGGATCGCGCTGTTGCACGGTGCGCACATCGTGGACCGCGGCGGCGACGACGGAGCGCAGTCCCATGGTTAGTCCAGCAGACCGGCGAACAGCGCGGTGGACAGGTACCGCTCGCCGAACGAGGGGATGATGACCACGATCGTCTTGCCGGCGTTCTCCGGCCGCCGGGCGACCTCCCGCGCGGCCCACAGCGCCGCCCCGGAGGAGATGCCGACCAGCAGGCCCTCCTCGGCCGCGGCCCGTCGGGCGGTCTGCAGGGACTCTTCGTTGCCGACGGCGATGATCTCGTCGTAGACGCCGGTGTCGAGGATCTCGGGGACGAAGCCGGCCCCGATGCCCTGGAT
>CAZECO010000370.1:0-2034 GCA_964510455.1 uncultured Actinomycetes bacterium | reverse complement strand
CCGCGGAATTCGTTCATCATCGCGACTGCGTCGTGCGGGTCGTGACTGGTCATGATGCAAATGTAGGGTCCTCAGCCCATGAATCCGCCGGACTGGCGCCGCCACAGCGCCGCATACGCCCCGCCGAGGGCCAACAGGTCGGCCGGTGCGCCCTGCTCCACGATGCGTCCGTCGGCCATCACCACGATGCGGTCCATGCTCGCCACGGTGGACAGCCGGTGGGCGATCACGATCGTGGTCCGGCCAGCCATCGCCGCCACCAGGGCCGCCTGGATCTGTGCCTCGCTCTCGGAGTCCAGCGCGCTGGTCGCCTCATCCAGCACGAGGATCGCCGCGTCCTTCAGGATTGCGCGGGCGATGGCGATCCGCTGGCGCTGGCCGCCGGACAGCTTCACGCCGCGCTCACCGACCGGCGTGGCGAAGCCCTCCGGCAGCGACCCGATGAAGTCCAGCACCTGCGCCTTCGCGGCAGCTTCGCGAACCGCGGCATCGGTGGCGTCCGGCCTGCCGTAGGCGATGTTGTCCCACAGCGAGCGATGGAACAGCAGCGGCTCCTGCGGGACGTATGCGATCGCGCGGCGCAGCGAGGCCTGCGAGACATCGCGCACGTCGACGCCGTCGATTGCGATCCGTCCGGCGCTGACGTCGGAGAACCGTAAGAGCAGGCGCGTCAACGTCGTCTTCCCGCTCCCGGAGTGTCCCACCAGGCCCACCTTCTCGCCCGGTGCGATGAGCAGCGAGAAGTCGTCGAACAGCGGGTCGTCGCCGCGGTCCTCGTGGGCGAACCGGATCCCGTCGAACCGGACCCCGCCCTTTCCGGGCCGCAGTGATGCGGTGGTCCGGTCGGCGACGGTCGGCGGCGACTGCAGGATCTCGACCATGTCGTGGGCGTCGCCGAGGATCTTGTTGTAGTTGCGCATCACCTGGTTGATCTGCCACAGGTTCTCGGTCACCACGAGCGTGTACGTCACCGCCAGGTAGATCCCGGGGATGCTGATGGCATCGGCCTGCGTCGCGAGCACCGCCGCCACCACAGCCCCGATGTTCGTCAGGGCGATGACCGACGAGAACACCGTGCTGTACCCGAGGAACGCGCGCATCACCCGCAGGTCCGCGTCGACCCAGCGGTCCGACACCGCGCGGGCGCCCGATCGCTCCGCTGCCTCCGCGCCGTGCGCCTTCACCGCCGAGATGTTCGTCATGACATCGGCGAGGAAGCCGGTCATCCGTGTGGAGGCCTGGGCCTCATCCACATTGAGGCGCTCCAGCCGCGGACGGGCCAGCAGCACGGCCGCGGCGAAGGCCAGCGACATCGCGCCGAGGAAGATCGCATACTGCCACAGCACGAAGGAGAGGATCGCCACCGCGGCGATCACCGTCGTCGCGATCGGCACGACCTCCCACACGATGGTCTGCCAGAACAGGTCGTAGGCGCCGGTGAGCTTGTTCGTCTGCGAGACCAGCGCCCCGCTGAACCGGTCGGCGTGGAAGGCCAGGCTCTGGTCGGTCAGGTGGTCGAAGACCCGTTGGTACAGCCGCCGCATCCCGCGCAGCACCGACGTCCACATCGCGTAAAGGGTGATCCGCCAACCGATGATCTGGCCGAAGATCTGAGTGCCCGCATACGCCACCAGCAGGCCGGTCGAACTCTCCAGGGTCACCGTGCCCTGGCCGATCCTCTCCAGCAGCGCGGCGATGAGCAGCGGACCGGCGAATGCGGCGGACAGGACCGTGATGACCGGCATCCCCAGGCAGATGGCCAGCCGCCAGGGATGCTCGGCGGCCACCGACCAGAACAGCCGCAGGGTCTGCTTCGTCTGCGGCTTGACCGATACCGGCCCCAGACTCGCTGCGTGGAGCGGATCCGACACCCTATCGATCCTGGGCCAAGTCGCCGTGATGTCGCCAACCTGTTCGCCCACAGGGCACTCTTGGTGGCGTGATCGTTACCGGGTCCGATGACCGGGACCGCGACGCGACCGGCCGGGCGCGCAACGCCCGCCCGCGGGATTCGCTCGGCCGACCGCTGCCCTA
>CAZECO010000369.1:0-2047 GCA_964510455.1 uncultured Actinomycetes bacterium | reverse complement strand
GGTACACCGGAGTCCCCGGCGAGAGTTCCGGCGAGGTGGGGCCGAGGGTCAGCGTTACCTCGATCGTGTCGCCCTCATCGGGTCCCTCATCGATGCGGACGGTCGCCACGGCGCAATCGGTTTCGGTGGGGGCGTCGGCGCACGGTTCGACGGTCTCGATGGTGCCACGCACGAAGTCGCCCACCGCGATCGTCGGGAGTTCCTGGCCGCTGGGCCAGTAGTAGACCATGCCGGCGATCGTGAGGGCGACCAGAGGCGCGAGCACCCACGCGACGATGCGCTTCAGGCCCTGCGGCGCCTGGTATCCGTCGTCGTGGCTATGGCTGTGGCCGGCACCCATACCTGATTGCATAGCGCCTGGGCGATGGCGATGGGCTGTTGTGGCTCGATCCGTCGCGTTACGGTGGGCTGCGTGGACGCCGCTGCCGCTGCTGCCGGCATCGCCGAGGAATTGCGGGCCGGGGCCGACCCACAGCGGGCGGAGCTGCATCGCAGGTACCTGAAGTCATCGATAGAGCACTGGGGCCGCTCGGTGCCCGATGTCCGCTCGGCGGTGCGCCGCGCCGGCGTGGCCCGATGGCCGCGGGACGAGTTGCTCGAGCTGGTCGCGGCGCTGTGGGCATACGAGGTGTTCGAGCCGAGGCTGGCCGCCGCAGTGATCCTGGACGGCCGCGCGAATGTGCTGGCCAGCCGCGACCTGCCGGAACTGGAATCGCTGGTGCGGCAGGCGGGGACCTGGGCGCTGGTGGACGTCCTGGTCCCGCGTCCCCTGGCGGCGATCGACGCCGAGGACTGCGACGCCACCACCGCAGTCCTTGACGAGTGGGCGAGGGACGCCGACTTCTGGCTGCGACGATCGGCGCTGCTGGCGCACCTGGTGCCGCTCAGATCCGGCGAACTGGGCCGCACCTGGGACAGGTTCAGCAGGTATGCGGACAGCCTGCTTGAGGATCGGGAGTTCTTCGTGCGCAAGGCCATCGGGTGGGTGCTGCGCCAGACCGCATGGCAGCATCCGGATCTGGTGGCGCAATGGGTCGCCGCCCGCACCGAGCGGATCAGCGGCGTCGCTATCCGGGAGGCTGTGAAGCCGCTCGCGGCCGCCGATCGCGAGGCGCTGCTGGCGGCGTACCAAGGGCGAGAGGTTGTCACCAGCCCGCGCCCATCTGCTGCGCGATAGCTGCTGTTGATCGCACTGGATTACCGGGACCTTGCTGGGACGTCGCGGCCGGGCGCGGCGTTTCGTGGCTCTTCGGAATCCGGCGGGGAGTCCAGCGGCTGGGGGCACTCCAGCGGCTGGGGGCACTCCAGCGCCGCAGGCCCGCCGTCGCGCACCGGCCGCCGACCCTGGAATCCGCATCACTTGCGAACGCAACCTATGCGACGTCGCCGGCTGCCTGCTTGCACCCGTTGCGTGGGCGGATCGCCCCTGTGTTTGCACCCGAGGGGCTTTGCACCC
Source organism: uncultured Actinomycetes bacterium (assembly GCA_964510455.1). Lineage (GTDB taxonomy): Bacteria > Actinomycetota > Actinomycetes > S36-B12 > CAVXYG01. Next base: position 591 of record CAZECO010000369.1, on the reverse strand, counting down.
GTGGCGGGGGTGGATCGCCCGCGACAGACAGAGAGCCGCTGGGAACCGCGCTGCGGGTGCAAGCCCCGAAACGGGTGCAACAACCGGCCCCTGATCGCCGGAAACACCCCCGCAACGGGTGTATCTACCCGCCAACCCACCCACACCACAGGGCCGGTCAGCCCGCCACCCGATGCTGAACCCGCGGATCCCGCCAACCCGCACACCCCGCCAGAATCCGCAGCACCCGTTTCGTCCAGGAATCCGCAGCGATCAACGCCCCTGTCGCCCCCGCCGAGCGGGCGCCATGTCCACGTCTCGGCCGCAGATGTCGCCCAGCGCCACGAACCTGGCGCCACGCCGGAGAGCGCCATCTGGCGCAGTCGAAGACCACTTCTCACCGGCGCCGCGGTATGCAGACTGCTGCCTATCCCGCCCACGGCGGAATGATGTCGTAGTGCAGCGACCGAAACGTGAAGACGGCGTATTCGAAGGGCCCGTCCGGGTAGGCGTAGACCGCTGCACCGCGGGTTGCCAAGCGCATGCCGTCGAGTTTCCCGTCCAGCGTGCCGTGCTCGCTGAGCGGGGTGTTCCACCGCATCGGCGTGATGC
>CAZECO010000368.1:0-2066 GCA_964510455.1 uncultured Actinomycetes bacterium | reverse complement strand
AGCGTTTCCCGGGTTCAGGCCTATCTCGTCCAATTGAGCTATGTCGAACCGACCGCCGCCGACATCGGGCAACACAAGGTCCAGTAGCCAAGGCGGCGTTCCTCGACTCCTGTCCCGCAGCTCAGACAGAGTCCGGGGGCCATCGGAAATCATTCGGCACCGCCTTTCTCCAGTTCCATGCACCTGGGGTCACAGGTGGTTCATCGATCAGTATGGTCCGGTCGGGAACAGGTCAGTCCATGGCCATGGCCTCACCTGGGGTCGTGAACCATTGCAGGCGCGCGGGGGCAGCTCCGCCCTCGGGTACCGCAACCCTCTCCACGGGCATGGCCAGATCGCTCCGCAAGGCCGGCGGCTTCAGACCCCGACGAGGCCTCCATGGTGGAGGGCCGGCATCAGGCTCGAACGAAGGGGTGTCAGACCAGCCGCGGATGTCGTGTCATGCGAAACTCGACAGGATGCAGGCACACTCGGGTGACTTCGAGTTGACGATGGACGAGCTGCGAGCCATTGCCGGGTACGCCGCAGCGTGCGCCGAACCCGCACTGGTCATCTTCCAGAAGGACCACCCCGATGACCCCCGCCCGGCCGCGGCTCTACAGGCCGCGCGGGGATTCGCCGAGGGATCGCCCCGTTCGCGGCTCCAACGCGCGACCGCGGCCGACGCCCACCGCGCGGCCCGGGATGCTGCCAGCGAAGCCGCCCGGCACGCGGCGAACGCTGCCGGAGATGCCGCCGCGTCGGCGTACCTCCATCCCCTGGCGAAGGCGACGCAGGTGCGCCACATCCTGGGTGCGGCCGCCCATGCGGCGCGGGCGGCCGAGCTCGCACGGGGCGACGATCCGGTGGTGGCCGAGTATGTGATCACGGCCGCAGCCAAGCGGGCGACGCCGGAGGTTGTCGACGTGCTGACCCGGTATCCGCGGGTACCGAAGGGGCGCACCCGGGTCTCGGTCCTGATGGCGCGTCTCGACGGGATGCTCCGCGATCCGGCCCCGACGCCGCGCAAGGTTGACGACCCGGGGCCGTTCTTCCACGGCACCAGAGCCGATCTCCGGCCGGGTGATCTGCTCACTCCGGGCTGGCGCTCGAACTACGGTTCGGGGCGTCAGGCCAGACACATCTACCTGACGGCCACCCGCGAGGGCGCGCCCCTGGCTGCCGAGCTCGCTCGCGGCGAGGGGCCGGCACGGGTCTACCGGGTCGAGCCCCTGGGCGTGATCGAAGACGACCCCAACGTCACCGACAAGCGCTTCCCCGGGAACCCGACCCGGTCCTACCGGACCACCGAGCCGCTGCGGATCATCGAGGAGATCACGGGCTGGGAACCTCCCCGCCGGAGATGATCCAACATATCCGTGAGCGCATGGCCGAACTGGCCGAGCTCGGCATCGAGGCGATGGACGACTGACCCGCGGCACCTCGAGAGGGGCGCTCCTTGCGTCCTCGTCGTCACGCCGAGCCAATTCCACCAGCTCGCTCGATCGGGCGAGCCCGTGGTGAGCGACATCCTCCGTGACGGGGTCGCACTCATCGGCTCCATGCCGCGCACGACAATCGGTGCCGCCTGATGCCCGGGGCCGAGCAGCTCAAGCATGACTGGGCCATTCTCAGGAAGGCAGAGGAGTACCTCGCCTCCGCAGAGGACAACCTCGTCGCCGAGCGCTGCACAGCCGCCGCAGGCCATGCCATCCACACCGGCATCAGCGCCAGAAACGCGATCGGGCCGGCGTTGCTCGCGGTGATGCGCCGGGCGAGCTCCGACGCACCGGTGGTCTTCGTCGAGCCGGCTGTCGGGGTGGGACATGATGGCCCTCGTGCACGATGACCTGGGCGGCGCGGTGCGGTTGTCCGGCCCGCCCGTGCGGGTGGTCTCGCTGGTCCCCTCGCTGACCGAGGCGGTGGCGCTCACCCTGCCCGGGGCCCTGGTCGGCGCCACGGACTGGTGCAGCCATCCACCGGACCTTGACGTGGTCCGGGTGCGGGGCACCAAGAATCCGAACCTCGCCACGATCAGGGACCTTGGCCCGGACCTGGTCCTGGCCAATCAGGAGGAGAACCGCAAG
>CAZECO010000367.1:0-2079 GCA_964510455.1 uncultured Actinomycetes bacterium | reverse complement strand
TTCACCGCATGGCTGCGGCAGATCGCTGCGATCAACGCCCGGCGGGCGCCCCGGCCCGCCGATGCAGAACCGCCTGGTCCCGGGCGCCGCGACGCCATTACCGCCCGGGGTCACGTGCGGCCCCACTCCCCGCCAGATTCCGATGAACCACCAAACCGCATCCGGGTGGAACGGCTGAAACCCCGCGTGCCCTCGCCCGCTCATTCGAGCCAGCGATTCAGCTTGCGCCGAGCGGCCTTCCGCCAGACGCGGTGGAACCGCTGTCGATGGGCCGCGCCGCGTGCCTGCTCCAGCGCGTGGAGCCGCCCGTAGCTGAAGGTGTCCTCACCGTCGAGGCGGGCCCGTTCAGCGATCTCGAGCAATTCCCGCCGCGCGACCGCACTGTCGTTGTGGTCGCCGAGTACGGACTGCACGCGCTTGTTGGCCTTGGCGAATCGACGCGCGTCGCGGCCGTACACGGGCACCAGCGCCTCTGCCGCGTAGCGCGCCCGCTTCGCCGCCTTGCGCACCTCGTGCAACTGCCGGTCCCGCTGCTCCGGATCACCAGTACCCACCGCTGCGACTGAGCGGAGCACCCGCTTCCGGTCGTGGTTGACACGTCGCCGCAGCCGCTTATCCGCGGGCTTGGACGCCGCCGGGGTCCACGGAGGGTCGGCGATGAGGCCGTCGAGGCCGTCGATCAGCGCGTAGTACCTGCTCGACTCCATCGCCTGCACTGCCGTGGCGAGTGCGTCGCGGTAGCGGTTGCTCAACTCCTGCTCCACCCGTTGGGCGACAGGGCCGACCACCAGGTCCTCCGGCTCGTCGGCGATCAAGGCCAGCAGCCGGTCCCGCAGCACCCCGCTGTCGCGGGCGTCGCCGAGCAGCCCTGCGATCCAGCGCAGCTCGTCACGCATCGGGTCGGTGACCCCACGGTCCAAGAACGGGCGGAATGTTGCCAAGGCGGAGCGCAGGCGCCGCAGCGCCACCCTCATGTCGTGCACCGAGTCGGGCAGGTCACTGCGCACCCTGGGATCGAGTTGCTTGATCGATGCCACCTGCTCCGCCAATCGCCGGTGAACGATCGGCCGCGCCGGTCCGTGCTTGCGGAGCTCCGGCTGCGGTGCCGGAGCGGGGAGGTCAGCATCCAGCAGCCTGCTGAGGCGGGCTCGGCCCGACAGTTCGCCCGCACCCGCTGCCGAGAGGCGGTGCCGCACGGCTTGCAGGACCTCGGGCGAATCGGCCGGGAGTGCGAGCCCCCACTGTCGCCACGCACGAGACTCGCCGGCGGCGCCTTCCGCCGCGATCGTGTCGTCGCGGACCTCGGCCACCACCCGCGCCTCGGCGTCCAGGAGCCGGGTGAGCGAGCGTTGTACATGGAGCATGGCCGCGCTGCTGACCTGCTGGTCGCGCAGATGAACGGCGACGGTGTCCAGCAGCTGCTGCGGAGGCTTCCTGGACCTGCTCCGCAACGGCATCACCACCTCGGTGCAGGCATCCGCATCCGAGTCCGGCAGCTTCAGATGCCATCCGGCGGCGTCGCTGCCCTGGCGACGTTCCAGGCTGATGCCCGCGGCTGCCAGGGATCTCGCCGCGGTGTCGAAATACTCCGCAATCAGGGTGTGCTCCACCGGGGTGGCCACCGCTGCCACCCCAGCCGCGCCGGCCAGCTCGGCGATCGCCTGCTGCGGCGACGAGGCGCGCGGCGGTTCGAAGGCGACCTCGATCAGTGCACCGGCCATGGTTCCGGTCTACACCGGCGCCCCTCCCGATACCCGATGAGACGCGACGCTGTGCCGCCGCCGTCAGCCGGACCTGTGACGTCGACGGCTCCGCGGGTGCGAGGGCAGGCCAGCAACCATAGGTTTGTGTGACCGTTCAGGCGACGCCGACCAGGGAGCAGACATGCCGTGGACAGCCAAGGACGCTCGTTCGCACACGAAGAAGGCCGACACCAAGAAGAAGCAGCGGCAGTGGGCGAAAGCCGCCAACTCGGCGCTGAAACAGTACGACGGCGATGAGGGCAGAGCCATCAGGGTCGCGAACGCTCCTGAGTTGGGTCACTTTGATCGCCTGATCGCGTTTCCCCGCGGGGATGTG
>CAZECO010000366.1:0-2086 GCA_964510455.1 uncultured Actinomycetes bacterium | reverse complement strand
GGCCCCCGCCGCACAGCCGAGGCCGAATCGTCGTCCTGCCATACGCCAAGATGGGGATGTGACACACATCCTCGATGACCTTGCCGCTCGCGGACTGCTCGCCGACACGACCGATCTCGTCGCGCTGAGGGGACTGCTGGACGCCGGGCCGGTCTCCCTGTACTGCGGCTTCGACCCGACCGCGGCGAGCCTGCACCTGGGGAACCTCGTCCAGCTGCTGACGCTGCGCCGCTTCCAGCTCGCCGGGCACCGGCCGGTCGGGCTGGTAGGGGGCGCCACCGGGATGATCGGGGACCCGAAGGAGACCGGCGAGCGGCGGTTGAACCCCGCGGAGCAGGTCGCCGATTGGACGGACAGGATCCGTGCCCAGGTGGAACGCTTCCTGGACTTCGACGGCGCCAACGCCGCGCTGATGGTGAACAACTACGACTGGACAAGCGGCCTGTCGACCATCGAGTTCCTGCGCGACGTCGGGAAGCACTTCAGCGTCAACCGGATGCTGGACCGGGAGGCCGTCCGCGCACGATTGGCGGGCCCCGGCATCTCCTACACCGAGTTCAGCTACCAGCTGCTGCAGGCGCACGACTACCTGCAGCTGTTCCGCACCCTGGATGTGCGGCTGCAGACAGGCGGCTCGGACCAGTGGGGCAACCTGACGGCCGGCGTCGATCTGATCCGGCGCGTGACGGGGGAGCACGTCCACGCCGTATGCACTCCGCTGCTCACGAAGGCCGACGGCACGAAGTTCGGCAAGACCGAATCGGGCACGGTGTGGCTGGACCCCGCGCTGACGAGCCCGTACGCCTTCTACCAGTTCTGGATCAACGCCGACGACCGGGATCTGCCGTCCCTGCTGCGCACGTTCTCGATGCGCGACCTGGCCGAGGTGACCGATCTGATCGAAGCCTCCGCGGCGCAACCGCATCGGCGGATCGGGCAGCGCGCCCTCGCAGAGGAGCTGACAACGCTGGTGCACGGGGCGGATCAGACGGCAGCCGTCGTCGCAGCGTCAACCGCGCTGTTCGGGCGGGGCGAACTCGGGACGCTGGACGCAGCCACCCTGACAGCGGCGCTGCGGGAGGCGCCGCACGCCGAACTCACCGCTGAAGAGGCAGCGGCCGCCCCGACGCTCGCGGAACTGTTCGTCCGCACCGGCCTGGTGGACAGCAAGGCCGCAGCGCGCCGCGCGGCCGCCGAGGGAGGCACCTACCTCAACAACCAGCGCATCCCCGACATCGACGCAAGAGTGCCGCCGACGGATCTCCTGGCCGGCGGGTGGGCGGTGCTGCGCCGCGGGCGGAAGTCGATCGGGGGCGTCCGCTTCGGCAGCGCACCGTAACTCCCGTCACCCTGCGCAGTGTGACGTGGAACGCACCGCAACACGCCCGAAACGATTTGACCGGTCTGCTCGACAACCCCTAGAGTCCTAACTGTCGCCGGGTGCGGCGGGCTCCCAGAGCCCGGACCCCGGACCCCTCAAGCCAGACGCCAGAGCATCGGACTGCCCTGCAGCCCGATCGCCCGAAGCCGGAGTTGACTCCGGTCCAGGGACAGCGGTAAGGTCAGAGGGTTGCCTTGAGAGCGATCCAACGATCGTTCGAGATGTGCGTCCGCTCCTTGAGAACTCAACAGCGTGCCGAAAGTCAATGCCAAAACAAACCCCGTCCGCGGGGACCGGGCCCAGCTCGGTCGAAGCGAACGGAATTCCTTTGGTAAACGGACAACTGTCAGTTGTTCATTGCCAGATCTTCACTTCGTGGAGATGCCTAAAAGCATTCACGGAGAGTTTGATCCTGGCTCAGGACGAACGCTGGCGGCGTGCTTAACACATGCAAGTCGAACGGTGACCCACCTTCGGGTGGTGATCAGTGGCGAACGGGTGAGTAACACGTGGGCAATCTGCCCCTCACATCGGGATAACTCCGGGAAACCGGGGCTAATACCGGATATCACCTCCGAGGGCATCCTCGGTGGTTGAAAGGGTTTCTGGTGAGGGATGAGCCCGCGGCCTATCAGCTAGTTGGTGGGGTAATGGCCTACCAAGGCGACGACGGGTAGCCGGCCTGAGAGGGCGACCGGCCACACT
>CAZECO010000365.1:0-2092 GCA_964510455.1 uncultured Actinomycetes bacterium | reverse complement strand
CGCCGATGATGATGACCAGCACCAGCCCGAACACGAAGCCCGTCACGATGGACCGGGAGAGGAACTCGGCCGCCCATCCCAGCTTCAGCAGTCCGCCCGCCAGGAGTCCCAGGCCCGACCCGATCGCCAGTGCGGTGGTCAGCGCCACGGCCCGCTCCGGGGTGTCGGGATGCATCCCGGCCAGGATCGATCCGGAGACCACCGAAACCGTGGAGACCGGCCCCACCACCAGGTGCGGGGAGGACCCGAACAACGCATAGGCGATGAGGGCGGCGGGGATCGCATAGATGCCGACCACAACCGGCACTCCCGCGATCCCGGCATAGCCAAGAGCCTGGGGCACGGCCAGTGCGACCACTACGAGGCCAGCCAGCACATCGCCGCCCAGCGCCTCGCGCGGGTACTTGGGCCCCCACACCAGGATCGGCAGCCGTCTGCGGATGCCTTCCGAAACGTTCACCGGAGGAACACCTCTCGTTAACCTTGCCCAACGGTAATCGCTTCGGCCCCTGGATGACGGAACCTCGGCCGATGCATCGGCATAGGGTGCCGGAGAGACCTGGAGGGAACATGATCGTTCTTGACACCAACGACCTGCGGGAACTGCTGCATGCGGCGGGTGACGATCCGGTCCTGACTCTCTACCTGCCCGTCGACACCTCCGATCCGGAGAACCACCGGGACGCCGGCGCGCGCCCGTGGGAGGTGCAGCTGCGCAACGACCTGCACCGGCTGCAGGTCGAGGCGGGATCGGACAGGGCGGCTGCCGACCGATTCGCGGCCGCGCGGACCGGGGTCGAGCGGTTCCTGGAGGGGTATCAGCCCGGCGGCCGCACGCTGGTCCTGGTGGCGGATCCGGACAGCGTCATCGACATCGAAGTCCCGGTCGTGCTGCAGCAGCGGGCCGCCTACGGCAGGCCGGCGGTGGGCGAGTTCGCCCGGGCGCTGAGCGAGCACCGGCTCTACGCGGCGGTGCTGGTGGACCGGCAGTCGGCGCGGCTGGTGGCCGGTGCGATGGGCTTCGTCAACGACATCGTCACGCTGCGGTTCGGCACCGGTTGGGGGGATTTCGGCCCCGCCACCGAGGGCCACCAACTGCGCTTCGAGTCCCGGCTCGAGGAGTACCAGCACAAGCATCAGCGGTTCATCGCCGAACAGGTGGACCGGTTCGTGCTGGCGCATCCCGAGGTGGACCGCCTCGTGCTCGGCGGGACCGCGGACCAGGCGCACGGCGTGGCCCGGGCCCTGGGCAAGCGGGCTTCCCACGCGCTGGTGGGGGTGATCCCGATGCCGGTGAACTGTTCCGACGCGGACCTCGTGGAACGGATCCGTCCCCTGGCCGAGCAGGTCGAGCACGATGTGGATTGGGCCGTGGTGTCGGGCCTGCACGCCGTGGCGGGGGCGGGCCGGGCGGTGTTCGGCCTGCGGGCGGTGGGAGACGCGCTGGCCTCGGGCGTCGTGCAGCAGGTGGTGGTGAGCTCCCATCTCGACGACGTCGAGGTGGTCGAGGACATCGTCGGCCGGGCGCTGCACGCCGGTGCGGAGGTCACCTTCGTCCACCAGGACGCGGCGACCGACCTCGACCCGACCGACGGCGTGGCCGCCAGGCTGTACTACGCCGCGGTCGTGGTCCCGTAGCTCAACAGGTGTTTCGGAATCTGGCGGGGTGTGCGGGTGCCGCGGCTGCAGCATCCGGCGGGGGGCGGGTGGCGGGGCGTTGGACCGGCCCTGCGGTGCGGGTCCACTGGGTGGTAGATGCACCCGTCGCGGGGCTTTTCACCCGATACGGGGGGTGTCTCCGGCGATCCGTGGCCGGTAGATGCACCCGATCCGGGGCTTTGCACCCGCAGCGTGGGGGCCCGACGGCGTGTCGCGGCCGATCCACCCCCGTATCGGGTGCAAAGCCCCCCACCCCCGGGTGCAAACACGGGGGCGATCCGCCCACCACCGGGTCCAAACAGGCAGCCGGTGCCTTCTCGCGCCCAGCCGGGGAGGAACAGTCGCCGGCGAAGCGCCTTCCCGCGACAGCCCCGCCGTCGCGCACCGGCCGCTGACCCCGGAATCCGAACATGCGTGCGCGACCGATGCCCCG
>CAZECO010000364.1:0-2093 GCA_964510455.1 uncultured Actinomycetes bacterium | reverse complement strand
GCAGCTCGGCCAGCGCCGCGAGCAGTTCCGACTCCCGGTCGTGGGTGAGCAGCGACGCGTCGAAGGGCGCCGCCCGCCAGTCGATGCCCAACTGCTCGGCGTTGCGCAGCACGCTGGCGATGCGCGCATGCGCGTACTGGACGTAGAACACGGGATTATCGTTGGAGCGCTTGATCAGGAGGTCGAGGTCCAGCAGCAGCGGGCTGTCCGCCGGATACCGGATGAGCGAGTATCGGGCGGCGTCGACGCCGACCTCCTCGACGAGGTCCTCCAGGGTGATGATGTTCCCGGCGCGCTTCGACAGCCGGACCTCGTCCCCGCCCTTCATCATCTTCACCATCTGCCCGATCAGGACCTCGATGTTGACGTCCATGTCATCGCCGGCACAGGCTGCGACGGCGCGCAGCCGGTTCACGTACCCGTGGTGATCGGCGCCGAGCAGGTAGATGTTGATGTCGAAGCCGCGCGCCCGCTTGTCCACGTAGTAGGCGGTGTCCGAGGCGAAGTACGTCATCTCACCGTCGGCCTTGATCAGCACCCGGTCCTTGTCGTCGCCGAAGTCGGTGGTGCGCAGCCAGACCGCCCCGTCCAGTTCGTAGACGTGCCCTTGTTCCCGCAGCTTCGCCAGGCCGCGGTCGACGGCGCCCGAATCGTGCAGATAGCGCTCGGAGTACCAGACGTCGAAGTCGGTGCGGAACAGGTGCAGCACATCCTGCTGCTGCTTCAGCTGCAGGCGGTAGCCGGCCTCCCGGAACGCCTCCAGAACCCCGTCGTCGGGAAGGTCCGCGTATTCGGGGTGCTCGGACAGGACGGCAGCCGCAAGGTCGTAGATGTAGCCCCCGTGGTAGCCGTCCTCCGGGATCGGTTGGCCGTTGGCCGCCGCAGCGATCGACAGACCGAAGCGGTCCATCTGGACACCCCGGTCGTTGATGTAGAACTCGCGGGCCACCTGCGCGCCCGCCGCCTCCAGCACTCTGGCCAGGGCGTCCCCGAGCGCGGCCCACCTGGTGTGCCCCAGGTGCAGCGGACCGGTCGGGTTGGCCGAGATGAACTCCACGTTGATGGAGATCCCCGCCAGGTCCTCGACCCGGCCGTACTGGCTCCCGGCGAGCACGACCTGCTGCGCGAGCTCTCCCTGCACCGCCCGATCGACGGTGATGTTCAGGAATCCGGGACCGGCGATCTGCACATCGGCGATGCCCGGCGAGCCCAGCAGGCGCTGCTGGATGAGGGCCGCCAATTCTCTGGGCGGCCGGCCCGCCTGCTTCGCCAGTGCGAGCGCGGCATTGGTCGCGTAGTCCCCGTGCTCCCGGATCTTGGGGCGCTCCACCGTGACCGATTGCGGCACCTCGATGGCGAGCGTGCCGTCGTCCACCAGTGCGGCGATTGCGGCCAGCACGAGATCACGCAAGGCTTCGGGCGTCATGGGGGCCAGCCTAGTGCCGCCAGGGGTGCCAGGCTGCGTCAGCGGTCTGTTCCGCGGTCGCCGCCCGTGCCGTGCGATGCGCGTTGTCCCGCGCGGCGCTCCCCGCGGCGGCCAATCGCTCCCGCGAGGGCTGAACGCTCCCGCAGCGGCTGCGGATCGGGCGAGACACGCCGAGGACAGCCACCCTCGCGGGAGCGTTCAGACCCCGCGGGAGCGGTTGGGACGCGGATCCACCGCGGAAGGGTCTTGCTGGGTTGCACCGCCCCTCGGCGCAGGCCGCCTGGGCGCCCCGGATCGGGCCGCACAGCCGCCCCGTCCGCCGGACCTTGGGTCGGCACCGCGTCCGAGGGCGCCCAGGAACCCCAGGCCGCGCGGTGCCCCGGGCATCGCCGGCGTCCACCTCCAGCAGCCGCCCAGCATCGCAGCGCCCGGGTAGTCACAAGGACAGCTCGGCGGCTCCCGGGATAGGCCGACTCCGGGCGATGCGTGTGCTATCGCAGCATCTGGGTGATCTCCACCGATACCGACAGCTCCGCAGCGCCCCCGCCGGCGTACAGCCCCTTGATCGGCGGGACGTCGTTGTAGTCGCGGCCGCGCGCCACGATGACGTGTGCCGAGCCGACCTGGCGGTTGTTGGTGGGGTCGAACCCCTCCCACGCCCCGTCCC
>CAZECO010000363.1:0-2131 GCA_964510455.1 uncultured Actinomycetes bacterium | reverse complement strand
GCGAGCACCGCCCCGAGCCACTGGATCAGCAGCGCCTCCGAACCGCCGCGGCGCCACAGCGCGGCGTACACCCCGAAGAGCGCCGCCGCTCCCAGCGTCTGGGCGGCGTGCCCGGCGGCCACTGGGAGGGGCGAGATAAGCAGCAGCCCTCCCCCGCCCAGCAGCGCGGGGGCCAGCAGCGCCCATCGGGTGCGCAGCGCGACGGCGCGCTCCAGGGCGATCAGCGTGCCGAGGAAGCCCAGCAGCATCAGCGGGCCGTGCACGGCCTCGAGCCGTTCCAGGCGGATCGGAGCCGGCAGGCCGGCCAGCAGCAGGCCAGCGTTCAACCCTGCCAGCAGGCTGATCCCGCCGAGGCCCAACAGGACCAGGCGGCGCCGGGGAATCGTCCGCGTGGCCGATGCGCGTGCGGTCATGGCCGTTGTGGTCACGGCAGCTCCCGTGGCGCTTGCAGGACGAGGATGCAGCCGTCCGGGGCGCCGAACGGCGTGAGGGCGACCCCATCGGAGGGTGCTCCCAGGCTGTCCAGGGCGCCGGCGACCATGCCTTCATGCGCGGCGCAGACAACCTCGGGATGGCGCTTGGCGACGTCCAGCAGGGGGCACGTCGTGAGCACGACCCGGGTGCCGTCCCGGTTGGCGCGCGGACCGAAGTCGAGGTCGGCCAACAGTTCGATGACGCTTCGCCGGGCGGCCGGCCGGCCACGAGGTGCGGATTCGCCGTCGACCAGGGCCCGTCCCCAGCGCTCGCCCGCCGAGCGCGCCTCCGCCCTCGGGTCCGGGCTGTGCGCCGCGATGTGGGCCGCCAGGGCGCCGGCGAGTGCCCCGTACTCGCGCACCCGCGGGTCGGGCTCGTGCAGCAGCGGGCTGGCCCGGTAGCGCCAGGCCGGGCGGCCGCGCCCCGGCCCGGGGATGCGTTCCCGGGTCAGCAGCCCGCCCTCGACCAGGGCGTCGAGGTGCTCGCGCACGGTGTTCGGGTGCTGGCCGAACTCCCGGGCCAGCTCATCGACGGTGACATCGCCCAGGTGCTGCTGCAGGTGCTCCAGCAGGCGCGCCCGCGACGGCGAGATGTCGGGCGCGGAGGCGCTTCGGCGGACCGGGGCGGGTCCGCGGGCGGCGCTGCGGCGGGCGGTCATGGCGCCGGGTCCGCGGGGACGGGCGCCTGATCGCGGACATCCGTCCCGTCCCGCCTGCCGCAGTGCTCCACACTGACCAGTTTATTCACGGTCCTCAGTGTAGTAAATGCGGGAACAGCCGGTTGCGGGCGCCGATCGGTCGCGGAGGGCGAGCCCCGGCCTGATAGCGTCCAGCCATGGCGCGCAAAGGCATGTTCTCCGGTTCCGGCATCGAGGTGGAGACGGTCGTCCACCAGCCCAACGTCCACCCCGGCACCGCCATCACCGGGCAGGTGCTCGTCACCGGCGGCGGCAAGGAGCGCGTCGTCGAACGGGTGGCGGTCGCCCTGGTGTCCAGGGTGGAGGTGGAGGGCAGGGACCGCGAGTTCGCGACCACGATCGCCTTCGCCCAGCAGCCGGTCTGGGGCTCGTTCGCGCTGGCCCCGGGCACCCGCTACGCGCTGGACTTCTCCATCGACACCCCCTGGGAGGCCCCGATCACCGTCCTGGGCGGGGCTCCGCTGCGCGGCATGTTCGTGGGCGTGCAGACGGAGGTGGAGGTCGCCCGGGCGGTGGACAAGGGCGACCTGGATCAGGTGCACGTCCATCCGCTGCCCGCCCAGGCCGGCATCCTGGACGCCCTGCTGCAACTGGGCTTCCGGCTGCGCGGGGCCGACCTCGAGATGGGCCGGATCACCGGATCGACGATGCCCTTCTACCAGGAGATCGAGTTCCTCCCCTCGCCGGCGTTCGGACCCCATATGAGCGAGCTCGAGGTCACCTTCCTGGCGGGCCCGGCCACCATGGATGTCGTCCTGGAGGCCGACAACCGGGGTGGCCTGGGGCGCGCCGGAGGGGACACCTACAGCCGGTTCCGGGTCGAGCACCTCGACGCCGACCGGATCGACTGGCCGCAGCACCTGCAGCAGCAGCTGCAGCAATTGGCCAGCCGCCGCGGCTGGCGGTGAGCGCCGACCCTGCAGCCGTGCGTTTGAGCCGGATCTGGGTCTACCCGGTCAA
>CAZECO010000362.1:0-2146 GCA_964510455.1 uncultured Actinomycetes bacterium | reverse complement strand
TGGAGGGCTGAAGCCTGAGGGCGATGAGCGTGTCGACACGCCCGTTACGCGGCGGTGTGACGCTGCTTCGGGCACAGGATGATGAAAGGGCTCCTGGCCTACACTGAATCCATGTCCGACTCCCGTATCGTCGCCGACCATCGCATCATGGGCGGTGTCCCGTGCGTGCGTGGAACCCGAGTCCCAGTGGCCACAATCGTCGGGCTGGTAGCTCAGGGACGCACGACCGCAGAGATCCTCGTCGACTATCCGACCCTAGCGGCTGACGATGTACGGGCAGCTTTGGAGTTCGCGGCCGTGGCAGTCAGCGAGCGGCAGGTTCCCCTGCGCACGTCAGCGTGAGGTTTCTGCTCGACGAGTGCCTGAGCCAGCGTTTGGTGCCGCTGCTCGAAGAGGACGGCCACGACGTCATGCACGTCGTGGACAGCGGACTGGCCGGTGGCCTCGACGACGACGTCATGGCGAGCGCGCGGACCGAGGGGCGTGTCCTGGTCTCCTCGGACACTGACTTTGGCGAGTTGCTCGCCAGAACAGGTGCTGATCTCCCAAGCCTGGTCCTGTTCCGGCAGGGTAACCGGGCACCCGAGCATCAAGCAGCGACGTTGCTGGGAAACCTCGAGCAGGTTGCTGAGGATCTGGACGCGGGTGCCATCGTCGTGTTCACCAACGACAACATCCGGATTCGCAGACTGCCGATCCAGGGCTGACCCCCAACTCGCGGCGAAGTGACGTACCCGTCGTGGCCGGGCGTGTGACAATGCATCGATGTGGGCGGCAGTCGCGAGGTTCCGGGCTGCCCGGCGCCGCAAACGCCGCATGGCTCGAGTCGCTCACGACCTGACCGACGACCGTACTCGACTGCAGTCTCGCCCGGCCTGCTCAATCCCCGTGACGGGCAGCCACATGCGCATAGCGGTCGTCAGCGACGTCCATCACCCAGACTCAGGGCCTCGCCGACGCTGGGCACGGGGCAGACCTGTTCGCGTGCCTCGGCGACCTGATCCCCTTCCTGGATGACGAGGACCCGGCCAACGGGATGATCGCATGTGCTGCCGAGGATCCGTCCCAGGAGCGGACCACCCAGGAGGCGGTGACCGATGATGGGCTGGTGCACGTTTGGCTCCTCCGGCCGATGGACGGCCCCGCTACAGGCTCACCTACGACATTCGCCACCGGCGGGAGGTGGGCAGTATCAGCGACACGCGCCTGGCCGAAATGTGGCCGCCGTGCACGAGTCGCCGCGACGATGGCGCCCGGCGTCAACCGCCCCGACCTGCAGTACACGCTCAACGGCCAGCGCTACTGCGTCGAGTACGAAGGACTCGCGAATCCCCGTGGAGCCCTTCACCAGGCGCGCATCCTGGCCAACGACCCCGGGGCCAATTTCATCCTGACGATCGAGCCATGACGCTTCCATCTGCAGCGGGCGGCGCCACTACAGAACAGGTCGGATACTTCGATATCGGACCTGGACTCCTAGCTGGCTGGATTGCCCGTGGCTTTGATGCCGATTGGGCAACTCGCCCAGCCGGCATCGAATCGATGGACGACGCCGTCGCGCTGCTCAGGCCGGGATGGGGGGTCACTCGATACCTGTGCGTGCCAGTCGGCGGGTGGACGGCTCTGCTAAGCAACGGACCGCTCGGCACTGACGTGGGCACGCTGCCGAGCTACGCGGCGCGAGAGCTTGGGTGCCGCGCAATCCGGGTCGTGAGCGTCGGTGACGCTGCCACTTACCCGGCCCGCGTGTTGGAAGTATTCGGTCCAGACGGGGAGCCTCCGTTGGCTCTAGAGCGTTCGATCGTGGCGGCGAACGACGGCGGACGCTGGGTGTTCGAGACCGCTGGCCAGGCCTACCCGTTTGAGAATCAAGCTGCCTACGAGAAGCGGGTGAAGGCGAGCCGTTTCACCACTGACATGGTCAAGACCTACCTCAACGCGCTCGGTGTCCCGACGGATTCTCGGCCTGCATGGAGCCGTGCGCTCCTTGTGGAGCGGTCCCGGTGATTTGTGCCTGCCCCCGCACTTGGCCAGCCCGGTGGGGTCGCTGAAGGCCTGGAAGCGTGCCGGTCGATGGAGTTGTCGATCGTCCTAGCGCACCTACCGGGCGCTGGGATGCCTGCCCGAGGTGCGTCCACTCGCGGCG
>CAZECO010000361.1:0-2151 GCA_964510455.1 uncultured Actinomycetes bacterium | reverse complement strand
GGCGACCGCGAGGCTGCCCTCATCGCGCGAACCGGCACCTGCGGACTCCACGGGCAGCCGGGCGAGATCGAGACCGATCGCGTTCGCGTCGAGGTCGGTGAAGGTCCGCCGGCGCTCCCCGTCGGGCCCCTGACTGACGACCGTGCGGACGGAGAGCCGGCCCTGCACCACCACCGGCGACCCCTTCACCAGCGTTGCGGCGGCGTTCAGCGCCAGGCCCCGCCAGCACCGCACGTCCAGGAACATCGTGTCGATCTTGGTCCAGGCGCCCATCTCCCGGTCGTAGCGGCGCGAGGTGCTGGCGATCCGGAACGTGGTGAACGGGATGCCGCTGCGGGTGGCGGACAACTGTGGATCGGCGACCGCGTTGCCGACGACGGTGATGAACACATCATTCATTCGGTCCTCCTCGTGGTGGGTGCTGCCACCCTGCAACGGGAGGAGGCGCTGCGGGACCCGGCTGGGGCGGTCCTGTGGAGAAGCCCGATCACCACAGGCCGGGGAAGCGGCGCGGCTTCGCCAGGAACGACCGGACCGCCTCGCGGCCCTCACCGGCGATGTGGGTGCCATGGGTGAACGCCGCCGTCGTGTACTCCAATTCCGCCAGGCGATGTGCGGTCTCCTCGTTCATGGCGATGTTGGTGCAGAACGAGAGCACCGGCCACATGCGCCGCGACCACATGTTCCAGATGGAATCGCCCGTGATGAGGACGCCGCTGTCCGGGTGGAGCAGCGACACATGGCCCGGCGAATGGCCGGGCGTGTGGTGGACCTCCAGGCCCCCGGCGATCGGGAGCACCTCGCCGTCGGACAGGGTCCGCTCCACGGGCGCCGGGTCGCTGGCCTGCGCGCGCTTCAGCATGCGGCCCAGCCGCGTGCGCGGGTCGAGGTCCGGCCCGGTTCCCGTTCGGACGTACTCGGCGTCGGATTCGTGGATGGTCATGCCGATGCCGGTCTCGGAGGCCATCTCCCGCGCACCGCCGGCATGGTCGGAATGCGCATGCGTCAGCACGATCGTGGTGACGTCCTCCAGGCTGCCGCCGATCTCCTCGATGGCGGCGATGATGCGCTTCGGCGCTCCCTTGATGCCGGTGTCCACAAGTGCGAGCGACCCGTCCTCGTTGCGGAGCAGGAAAGAGTTGACCAGATCCATCGGCGCGGTCGGCACCCGCCAGATGTTGACGTCGAGTGGGATCGCTGCTGTCATGGCCGAAGGCTACGCCTCGCCGGGGGGGTCGAGGTGCAGGCGCCCCTTGCTCACGGCCCGCCGATAATCGTTGGCGTAGGCGTAATAGACGCCGATCAGGAGCCCTCCTCCGATGAAGTTGCCGATCAACGCGAGGGCGACGTTGGCGGCCGCGAGACCCGCGTCGATCCCGTACTCCAGGCCGTACATGAGGAACAGGACCGTGTTCGCCACGGAGTGCTCCAGCCCCAGGAACGCGAATAGGAAGACCGCTACCACCATCGACACCACCTTGGTGATGTCCTCCTTGATCATGCCGTTGTAGCAGAGCAGCATCGCGATGTTGATGAGGAAGTTGCACAGGATCGCCCGGACGAGGAGGTCGGTCATGCCGGATGCGCCGTCGGTGATGTAGCCGGTCTTGGTCTCGACCGAATGGCCCATGATCTCGCCGAGATTCCCGTCGAGCAGGCTGCTGCCCAACAGGATGATGGCGATGAACAGCCCGCCCAGGAGGTTGCCGAGGTAGCACAGGCCGAGGATTCGAAGTACCCGCGGCCAACGGCGGCGCTCGTAATAGACACCCACCGAGCCGACCATCATGTTGGACGTCAACAATTCCGACTTCGTGAAGTAGATGAAGACCAGTGCGAAGCCGAAGACCAGCGCACCGAGGAACTTGCCGATCGGCTGCAGGGTGGTCTCCCCGACCGGGATCTCCGCGAACACGGCCTGTATTCCGTAGAAGGCGAGGTAGAACAGGCTGATGATGACGCCTGCCATGGCGGCGCGCATCAGGTAGATCTTCCACAGCCGTCCGCTCATCTCGGACTTGGTGTCGAGCAGGTCGAGCACGGTGCTGATGAAGTAGCGCCCGGGGAACAACTTCTCGTGGGTGCCGATCCCTTCGGGCTCCTGGGCCATGACTGCAGGCTATGGGGCCGGGGCCGGTGATCTGGGGCGGA
>CAZECO010000360.1:0-2165 GCA_964510455.1 uncultured Actinomycetes bacterium | reverse complement strand
CGCTCCGGTCGTTCGGGAGGCGATCGCCGTGGACCGGGCAAGCCGCCGCGCGCAGGTGGCCGGGGGCCCGACCGCCGCGGATCCTCGGGGTCGGGTACCGATCGTGCGGATCGGGCAAGACCCGATCGCCCTGCTGCATCCGATGCCCCGCTGATCGCGCATGATGTGACCGGTGAGGAGCTCGAGCGGTACATCCTGGCGGAACTGCGCTCGCTGCCGGAGACCCTCGCCAAGCGCGTCGCCCAGCATCTGGTGATGGTCGGCCGGCTGATCGATGAGGATCCGCCCGCTGCCCTGGCGCACGCGCAGACTGCCCGGGATCTGGCACCTCGCGTCGCGATCCTGCGCGAGACCATGGGTGTCGCACTGTACGCCAGCGGCGACTTCGGCAAGGCCCTGCAGGAGCTCCGCGCTGCGCGGCGCATCTCGGGCAACAACGATCTGTTGCCGTTGATCGCCGATTCCGAGCGGGGGATGGGCCGGCCGGAAAAGGCCCTCGAGGTCGTCGCCGCGGCTCCCGCCCGCCTTCCCGCGGAGACTGCTGTGGAACTGCTCATCGTCGCCGCCGGTGCTCGCCGCGATATGGGGGATCCGGAGGCAGCCGTACTGCTGCTGCGCCGCGACGAGCTCAATGCGGAGGTCGGTCCGCTGTGGTTGGCGCGGTTGCGCTATGCCTACGCCGAGGCCCTGCAATCCGTCGGCAGAACGGATGAGGCCGAGCGCTGGTTCCGCCTCGCCGAGGCTGCCGACCTCGAGGGCGAGCTGGACTGGCCCGGACACGGGGAGGAGGCGGTGGAGCAATGATCCTGGTCGATGCCTACGACGTGCTGCTGCTGGACCTCGACGGAGTCGTCTACCGGGGGTCGGGAGCCGTCCCGCACGCCGTGGCTGCGCTTGCATCCGCGGCGGCGGCCGGGGTCAGGCTCGGATTCGTCACCAACAACGCCAGCCGGCCGCCGCAGGAGGTCGCCGAGCACCTGGCGCGGCTGGGGATCCCCTGCAACCCGGACCAGGTGGTCACCAGCGCCCAGGTGGGGGCGGACCTGCTCGCCGAACACATCCCCGCAGGTAGTGCGGTGCTCGCGGTCGGCGGCCCGGGGGTCCCGATCGCCCTGGCCGAGCGGGGCTTCATGCCCGTCACCGTCTCCCACCAGCACGAGCTCGGCCGTTCCGACATCGAGATCGCATCATCGGTCGCCGGCGTCCTGCAGGGCTTCGGCCCCGATGTGCGGTGGCGCGATCTCGCGGTCGCTGCCTACGCGGTGACTGCGGGCGCCTTCTGGGTTGCGACGAACCTGGACCGGACGATCCCGCGCGCCGACGGCCTGGCTCCCGGCAACGGGACCCTGGTGGACGCGGTGACCGAAGCGACCGGTGTGGTGCCCCCCGCCGCGGGCAAGCCGGCCGCGGCCATGATGCGCATCGCCGCGGAACGCCTGCGCTCCGCTCGCCCGCTGGCGGTCGGGGACCGCCTCGACACCGACATCCGGGGCGCGCGGGGTGCTGGGATCGACTCGCTGCTGGTGCTCACCGGCGTGAGCGGACCGGCGGAACTGGTCGCAGCCCAGCCTTCGGATCGGCCGACGTATGTCGCCGCGGATCTGCGCGGCGTCACGCGCCCCCTGCCCCGGCTGGACGAGTCGCCGCAGAGCCAGGTGCCGAACGCCGACGGCGCTGTCGCGGCCGAGGTGCGGCGCGGCTGGGCCGGCGAGATCGATCAGGCGACGGCGGCCGGGAGGATCACGGAGCTTCTCGGCGGCGCAGGAAGCAGGTGAGCACGGCCGAGCAGACCAGGTCGCCGTTGTCGTCCACGATGTCGATGGTGTGCGTCGTCAGATTGCGGCCGAGGCGCACCGGCGTCGCGGCGGCATGCACGCTTCCCTCGCGGGCGCCCTTGTGGTGGGTGCAGTACAGGGACACGCCGACCGCTGCGTGATCCGGCCCGCCGTGGATGGCTGCAGCGATCGACCCCACCGTTTCGGCGAGCACCGCCGACGCTCCGCCGTGCAGCAGGGCGAACGGCTGGGTGTTTCCGGCGACCGGCATCGAGGCTCGAACGGCCGTCGTGGATGCCTCGGTGATGACGATCCCCATCGTCTGCGCCAGCGCGCCGCGGAATTCGTTCATCATCGCGACTGCGTCGTGCGGGTCGTGACTGGTCATGA
>CAZECO010000359.1:0-2168 GCA_964510455.1 uncultured Actinomycetes bacterium | reverse complement strand
GCGAAGCGGCCGGCTGGGCTGGCACGGGCACTGCGGCCGAATCCGCTGCCCACCGCACCGGCACCGGCGGGCCTCCGGGCGTCCCCCAGGCGTCCGTCTGGCGTTGATCGCAGCGATCTGCCGCACCCATGCGGTGAAACGCTGCGATCAACGGCGGCACCACGGCGGGCACGTCGGCCTGCGTCTGCGCCTACCGCCCCCGCACCCCATCCCTGCTAGATTCCGAAGCGCTCGATGCGTCGGATTCGAGCCGACGCGCCCCGAGACGGTGGACCCGCACGGGTCACGGTCTCGTTGGCAACGCCCGGGGCCGGGCGGTAGCGCACGCGACCGCCAATGCGATGACCACGGGCAGCACGAAGAAGCCGATGCTCAGGATCGCGAGCACCGCGAAGAGCCCGAGCAACCCGGTGAGGATCCACGCGGCCCGGCGCCGGTCCATCCGCAGCGCAGCGGCCACGAGGAGGCTGATCAGCAGGGGGATCGCCAGCACGATCAGCACGTTCAGGCCGTTGACCGCCACGAGGGTTTCGGTGGTGGACGTGGCGGCCCCGGACGACGACACGGACTCGCTCGAATAGACGGGGACCAGGAACCCCGATGCGAGCAGAACGAGGCTGAGAAAGAGGGCCGCACCCAGGGACACCACCGTCGACGTGCGCACGGTTCCATGATGGGCGCCGATGGGACTATGCGTCGACCAGCCGCGCACCCGCCCCCGGCCGGGGGGCGACGTCCCGCGGCGACTCGATGTCGTGCCCGTCGTCGCAGGCCAACCGCGCGTGGACGGCACCGCCGCAGCCGCGGTGCACGAACTCCACGGCGGGGCCCTGCGGGTCGGCGTAGTAGCGCGTCCCCCAGTCGGACAGGGCGGTCAGGACGGGGTAGAGGTCGGTGCCCTTGTGGGTGAGGCGGTACTCGTAGCGGGTGCGGGCGCCGGCGTCACGGTAGGCCTGGCGGCGCAGGATGTCGTGCTCGACCAGCAGCGCGAGCCGGTCGCTGAGCACCTGGCGGGACAGTCCGCTGTGCCGCTGCATGTCGTCGAAGCGGAAGACGCCGTTGAAGACCTCGCGCAGCACGATGAAGGAGCCCTTCTCGGACAGCACCTCCAGCGCGCGGCCGATCTGGCAGTTCGCTGTGGAGTAGGCCAGGGCGGCGGGGGCTGCGGCTTCGACCATGGCACCCAGCGTACGCGATTCTGGGTCTACTTGACAGATGCAGCCTCCCGGGGGCATGCTGCGTCTATGGCACAGACTCAGATGGTTCCCGACATCCGCACCATGTCCGGCCTGGAGCAGCTGCAGGCCATGCGGGACGGCGTCCTTCCGCTGGCGCCGATCGCCGAAACCCTCGGCATGGTCGACTTCCAGGCGGAGGTCGGCACCGCGCAGGTCGCCCTGGTCCCGCAGCACCGGCACTACAACCCGCTCGGCGCGGTGCACGGGGGTGTGCTGGCGACGCTGCTGGACACCGCGGCGGGGTGCGCGGTGCACGCCGCGCTCGACCCCGGCGAGGCCTACACCTCCTTGGACCTGTCGGTGAAGTTCCTGCGCCCGGCCACGGAGGCATCCGGCCTGCTGACCGCGAGCGGCAAGGTCATCCAGCGCGGCCGCCGCACCGCCCTGGCCGAGGCGGAGATCCGCGACGCGGCGGGCAAACGAGTCGCCCACGCGACCTCCACCTGCATGATCTTCCCGATCGAATCTGCATCGGCTTGATGCGGATCGTCTGCTGAGGCCGGGCGGGGTGGGCAGCGTCTTCAGCGGCTCGATCTGAGCGCACGAGGTTCACCTCGGGGCGCAGCGTCGGCACGCTGACACCACGTGACACCACCACGGCTTGACGGCCAGGCCGAACACCATGAGCCTCATCGAGGTGCAGAACCACGAGGCGACCAGCAGCGGCTGCGCTGAGGCAGCCGCGGCGGACAGGTGCGCGCCTGCGGGCCGGATGATCCGTTGCCATCAGATACCCGCAGATCCTCCCCGAGGATGCCCTGCGTACGACGGGGACCGACGACTGTCGCCGGCTGTGCCTGCTGCCCGGTGGATGGCGGTCCAGTCCCGGAGTCATGACGCCGGCCGCAGCGCGTCGAGCCAAGCCCGGAAGACCTCCGCACCCGCGCGAGCCAAGGCCGGACCGTGCCGTGCGGCGTCGGCCCGCAGCCG
>CAZECO010000358.1:0-2171 GCA_964510455.1 uncultured Actinomycetes bacterium | reverse complement strand
CGCCGGCTACTACTCGGCCGGGCCGGCGCGCTCGCGCTGCAGCGTCTCGCCGCGGAAGAACGCGGGAGCCTTGAGGTTCCACCACAGCATCAAGGGGATGCCGAGCAGCAGCAGGAGGATGCCGACGATGAAGACCGTGCCGATGCCCAGCACCGAACCGCCGCTGCCGTATTCCGGATCGGTCATGTTGTACGCCTCGATCAGGCCGCCGATCACGAGCACCACTGCGCCCACCAGCGGCAGGATCACCTGCCCCAGCGCGGTGCGCCAAGCCCCGAACGCCGTCCGCCAGAAGTACACCACCGAGGACAACGACACCACGACGTAGTAGGTGATGATCGAGATCCCGACGCTGTAGACGGAGTCCTCCACGATGCTGTCGCTGACCAGGGACAGGGCCGAGAAGACGGCGAGGCTCGACAGGCCAATGGCCCAGGTCGCGAACTTCGGCGACGCCGTCGCCTGATCGACCGAGGCGAACCTGCTGGGGAGAGCCTTGTAGGTGGCCATCGCGAGCACGCCGCGGGCCATCGGCATGACCGTGGACATGGTCGCCGAGAACGCCGACAGGCCGACGATCAGCGCCGCGAGCCAGGCGCCGTTGGAGCCGACCGCCTCCGTGGCCAGGGTGTTGAAGACGTCATCGATGTTGTCCTCGTGGGTCAGGCTCGTGGGACTGTCTTCCGAGATCCCCGCGAAGCCCAGCGCCGCGGTGGAGAAGATCACGTAGGTGATCACGGTGATGGTGATCGCGATGATGCCCGTGCTTCCGGCCTGTTCCGCCGCGCCGGGGGTCTCCTCCGACAGGGCCAGCGACACGTCGAAGCCCCAGTAGATGAAGACGGCCACCAGGAACCCTCCGGTCAGGGCGCCGAAGCTTTCGACGGCGAACGGGTTGAACCACGACAGGGAGATCGGCTCGGCGTCGGGGCTGCCGTTCCCCCGGGCGGAGGCGACGAACATGATGGTCGCGAAGACGGCCAGCCCCCCGTACTGGATCGCGGTCAGCAAGATGGTGGTGCGGCTGGACTCCTCCGCCCCCAGGGCTACGAGCCAGGTCGTGAGCAGGATGAACGCGGCAGCAACGGGGAGCTGGAACC
This sequence comes from uncultured Actinomycetes bacterium, assembly GCA_964510455.1. Lineage (GTDB taxonomy): Bacteria > Actinomycetota > Actinomycetes > S36-B12 > CAVXYG01. Next base: position 1,071 of record CAZECO010000358.1, on the reverse strand, counting down.
ACAGCTCCGGCTCGTCCACCCCCAGGATGACCGCCGTGGCGTTGACCATGATCTGGGCCGCGCCGACGCCCGCCAGGATGCTGGACAGCAGCAGGGCCCAGCCGCCGAACCAGCCGATGTGCGGGGAGAGCGTCTTCGACCCCCAGGTGAAGACGGTGCCGGAGTCCGGCGCCGCATCGGTGAGGTGCTTGTACGCCACGGCGACGAACATCATCGGGATCACCGAGATCGCGAAGACGATCGGCAGCTGGTAGCCGACCTCGAGCGCGGCGTAGCCCAGCGCCCCGGTCAGCGCGTAGGCGGGCGCGGTCGCCGCGAGGCCGATCGCAACCGCCCCGATGATCGGGACCGACCCCTTGCGCAGGCCCTTCTCCTTCAGGCCGTGCATCGGCGGATCGATGCTCTCCCATTGCTCGGGCATGGGCATAGTGTGTTCCTCGAACGGATCATCCGCGATGTTTTCGCGCCATCAGATGCGCGGGGCGGTTCGGGGGACTACCTTCGCGCCCATGAGAGTCCTGCTGATCGGTGCGGGCGGCGTCGGGTCGTCCGCGGCACTCATTGCCGCACGTCGCGATTTCTTCGACAAGATCGTGGTCGCCGACTACGACCTGGCCCGCGCTGTTGCGCTGGTGGCCCGGCTCGACGACCCCCGGTTCACCGCGCAGCAGGTGGACGCCTCCGATGCGGCCGCGGTGGCCGCGGCCTGTCGCGAGCACGGCATCACGCATGTGCTCAACGTCGTGGATCCCCGGTTCGTGCTGCCGATCTTCGAAGGCGCATTCGCGGCGGGCGCGGACTACCTGGACACGGCGATGAGCCTGTCCCACCCCCACCCGGACCGACCCTACGAATTGCCCGGCGTGAAGCTCGGCGACGATCAGTTCGCCAGGGCCGCCGACTGGGAGGCCGCCGGCCGGCTGGCGCTGGTCGGGATCGGCGTGGAGCCGGGGCTGGCCGATGTCTTCGCGCGGTACGCCTCCGACAACCTGTTCTCGCGGATCGATGAGCTCGGCGTGCGCGACGCGTCGAACCTCCAGGTGGCCGGCTACGACTTCGCGCCGACGTTCT
>CAZECO010000357.1:0-2185 GCA_964510455.1 uncultured Actinomycetes bacterium | reverse complement strand
CCAGCGGGGACGTCCTGCCCTTCTCCGCGGCTTTGACCGCTTCCCAATTGCTGCCCGTCGCCGCCCTGCCGGGGGCATCGGCGCCGGCGAAGACGTGGGGATGTCGGCGGATCAGCTTCTCGGCGATCCCGTCGGCCACCTCATCGATGTCGAACGGGTCGTCCGGGTCGTCCATGGCGATCCGGCAGTGGAACACGACCTGCAGCAGCACATCCCCCAGTTCCTCCCTCAGATGCGCCCGGTCGCGGGTGTCGATCGCCTCGAGGAGTTCGTAGGTCTCCTCGATGAGGAACTCGCCGAGCGAGGAGTGCGTCTGCACCGCGTCCCACGCGCAACCGCCGGGTGATCGCAGCCGGTCCATCACGGACACGATCCGCGCCAGCCCGGGGTGCTGTTCGACCGGCATCACCGCTGCCCGAGGAGACCAAGTCCGGCCGGGGCGCTGGGGGCGTCCGGGTCGGCGCCGATGCTCAGGGTCTGCACGTCCCACATGCCGAAGCGCGGATTCACCGTCGTGCCGACGTCCTCGCTGAACTCCTGCACCGACGCGACGAGCAGCCCCTGCTTCTCCTCCTCCGAATAGCCCTCCCCGGGGGCGAGCCGTGCGGCCCACGCCTCGGCCAGCAGCGCCACGCGGACGTCGGTCTCGATCAGGTCCGGTGCCACGCCCGCCTGGGCGGCCTGCTGAGCGAGCAGGTTCTCGTTGCCCACGAATTCGATCTGATCGGCGAGCCGCTCGTCGATCTGGCTCTGCGTCACGGTGATCCCCGCATCTGCTGCGCCCTGCTCCACCAGTTCGTAGACCACGTTGTTCCGCAGGATGGTATTCGTCTGCTGCGCATCGGAGTAGCCGGGCGGGGATCCCAGGATCTCGTTGATCGCCCCCAACTGATCGGTGATGTCCTGCAGGTCGATCCGGACCTCGCCGACACTCGCCGCAGCCGATGCCGGCTGGTCGGCGCAGCCTGCCAGCAGGGGGTTCAGCAGGACCAGGACGATGGACCCGAAGGCCACCCCGCGCCTTGCGTGATTCATACCTGCTCCTCATGCCGTTTCATCCGCACGGCACCTATTGTGGCGCACCGGCCAGCCTGTCATGGCCGAAGCACGCTGGCGCGTGCGTCGGGCCCCGCCGCTGCGGGCTGCGGCCTCCGCCCGCCATAGCGGCTCTTCGGAATCCGGCGGGGAGTCCAACGGCTGGGGGTCCCCCGGCGCCGCAGGCCCGCCGTCGCGCACCGGCCGCCGACCCTGGAATCCGCATCACTCCCGAACGCAACCTACGCGACGTCACCAGCTGCCTGCTTGCACCCGTTGCGTGGGCGGATCGCCCCCGAGTCTGCACCCGGTGGGGGGCTTTGCACCCGTGGCGGGGGTGGATCGCCCGCGACACGCCGCTGGGAACCCGCGCTGCGGGTGCAAAGCCCCGCGACGGGTGCATCTCCCCGCCGACCCACCGACACCACAGGGCCGGTCAGCCCGCCACCCTATGCTGAACCCGCGGATCCCGCCAACCCGCACACCCCGCCAGCACCGCCATACCTCTAGTCCAGCAGCACCGCCCTGATCAGGTCGGCCACCCATCCGATGAGTTCGGCGTCGCGCACCGGCCGCCCCGCCACCTTCTTGGTCGTCGGTGCCGGGACGAGCACCTGCCGGGTGGCGGCCTTGTACATCGCGCCGGGATACAGCCGGGCCAGCCGGACGGTCCGGGACTCCGGGAGGGCGACCGGGTGCAGCCGGATCCGGGATCCGGCTGCGGTGATCTCGGTCAGGCCGGCGGGCAGGGCCAGCGCCCGCAGGCGGCTGATCGCCACCAGGTTCGCCACCTCCGTCGGCGGCTGACCGTAGCGATCCGTCAGCTCCGCGACCACGTCGTCGACCTCCGCAGCGGTGCGGGCGCCCGCCAGTCGCCGGTAGGCCTCCAGCCGCAGCCGCTCCTCGGAGACGTAGGACTCGGGCAGGTGCGCGTCGACCGGCAGCTGGATGGACAATTCGGCAGGTTCCTCGACCTTCTCGCCCCGGTATTCCGCCAGCGCCTCGCCGACCAGCCGGATGTACAGGTCGAAGCCCACGTCGGCGATGTGGCCGGACTGCTCCCCGCCCAGCAGATTGCCCGCGCCCCGGATCTCGAGGTCCTTCATCGCCACCTGCATGCCGGCGCCGAGGTCGGTGTTCGCCGCGATGG
>CAZECO010000356.1:0-2185 GCA_964510455.1 uncultured Actinomycetes bacterium | reverse complement strand
CGATCTCGGCCGCGAGGCCAGCCAGTACGTCGTCGCGGCCGGTGTGGGCCCTCGGTGAAGTAGGCCCGCTGGATCCACGGGCCTTGGCGTAGTGGATGAGCTGATGGGCCTTCAGGGTGCTGGTGTGCCGGATCGCGTCGAAGTCGTAGAGCAGACCCTCGCCGGCTGCTGCCGCGGTGACCTGCCCGAGCAACTGACGCGCGCGGTCGGCGGTGATTCCCTTGTACCGGACCAGGAAGTCGACCTCGCTCCCCGGTTCGAGGACGCACGAATCCACGAAAGTGCTTGCGGGATAAGGCGAATGGTGTCGTCGATCACCGCGGCAGGAGCGTTTGGCGAGCGCCCTCCAGGGCAGGACGAGCCCATGACCACTCAAACTGTCTACCCAACTCCGACCCCGACGTACGACCTGGTTCCCAGCAAGGCCGCCACACGTGCCGCGAGCTGGATCCGGGTCTCAGTCCTGCTGACCATCGTGAACGCCCTCCTCCTGTTCTTCGGCTCCAGCATCAACTTCATCTTCGGCATGACTTGGAGCTATCCCATCGAGGATCTCGCGTACAGCGCGGGCAACGCGCTGGGTGCCCTGTTCATCGGGATCGCTCTGGCGCTCCCGATGCTGTGGGTCGCCAACCGCGCCCGGACGCAGCCTCGCCTGATGCTGGCGATCGCCGCTGCCGTGTACCTGATCGGGTCGCTGGTCGCGATCGGGATCTATGGCGACTTCATCGGCATGGCCGGCCAGTTGGTGATCTTCGGCTTGGCCGTTCTGGGGGCCATCAGGCCCTTCGCCGCCGTCCCGTCGACCCCGCCGGACCTGGGCGCGCAAGAGGTTCTGCCCGCCGCACCCGCTGCTTCGATCGCCAGCCCGGTCGCGTCCGCTGCTGCGCCAGCAGGATCGCCAGCTGCGCCGCAGACCGTTCCCGGCTCCGGCGGAGTCGCGGTGCTCGACGCCCCTTGAGCGCTCACAGACGGCAAATGGCCGTCGCGACCGCTGCTCCGCGGAGCTCGGAGCGATCGATTCTTGCTGCGGCACTGGCTGTCGGAGCAGATGGCCCAGCCTTCGTCCTGGGCCTCCCACCACGACAGGGCCCCCCGGCTTCCAGCGGGGGGCTCCTTGTCTGGGCGCAGTTCTCCCGCGGCCGCGTTACAACCGCGAGATCGTGGCCGGGACGGGCCGGGACGGGCCGGGAACGGATCGCGGGCGTGGCCGAGCACTTGATTCGGCTGCTCGCACACCGACTGGAGCCGCACCGGATCCGTAGGGCCCGTGGCAGACCGTCAGCACGTCTTCCATGCGAGCGAACTCGCCGCTGGCGTCGGGCGGGATCGTCCAGCACTTCTTCCGATGAGGGCGAAGCCCGCATCTTCGGCTTGATTTGCAAGCGATAGCGTTGCTGCATATCGCGCCGTTATCGGTCTACTCCGTTGGGCCGGAATAGATCTTGGACATCGTGAGGAAGCCACTGTGCCCAAGAGCCGATCCGATCCCGATACAGTGCCACACACAGTGCGGTTACGAGGGTCGCGTTCGGCAACGCCAAACTGGCCCGGTGGGCTTCGACTCTGGCGAGCACCTCTGCCTTGGTTCCAGAGCCATCGACGCCCAGGCCCTCCGCCAGGGCTCGAGCAACGCGCGCTTCGAGGTTGCCCGATTTGGCAAAGGTCGTTAGGGCATCAAGCTTTGTGGGCTGTGGGTCGTCTCGCCCGGGAAAGACCAGAGTTGTGATGGAATTGCGCTCGTCGATGACGGATGAGTAGATCAGCAACGGCTCCATGAGTTGGAACTTGAGTCGGAATGGCCACAGATTGAAGGGCGCCCGGGACTTGGAATGGGCACGGATGTTGAAGTAGTAGTCCACGAGGATGGACGCAAACCCAATCGATCGTGGGTCAACTCGCCAGATGCGCGCTCGAATCCTCCGTGGGTCCGCTAGGTCAACGAAGTCAAACAGCACCAAGTAGTAGAACTCGGGATCGAAGATGACCTTCATGTCCTGGTCATGCTTGGGAGTTATCAGCCACTTGGAATCGTCCTTTCGGTCTATAGCATTGCACCCACAGGCGGGGCAGGTTAGCTCGATGGATGAAACCGCCGTTTGGCACCTATTGCACTTGCCAAGCTGGTCAACGCGGTAGCAGGTCTTGATCTCCGAGAACCTTCCCAAGCTTGGACCAACGAGGT
>CAZECO010000355.1:0-2188 GCA_964510455.1 uncultured Actinomycetes bacterium | reverse complement strand
TGCGTGGCAAGGTGAGCCTTAGCTAAGTCGGACGGGTTAGGTAAGGCATACCTTATATGGATGGTCCGGGGCTGCAGTCACTGGGGGGTGGTCCGGATGCGTATTGCGGGGTGTCCGGCACCTGGTTCCTCACGCTTCGTGTAGCGCACGAAGGCGAACCCGGGCTGCCTCGGCTGCTGACTGCTCATATCGGCGTTGATTCCGGCATTGTCCAGGCCGATATTCAGGCCTAGGATGGGCCCATGCAAACGCTGCCGATCTCAAAGGTCAAGGACAAGCTCAACGAGTACGTCGACTCGGTGGCCAGCACGCACGACCAGGTCACGATCACGAAGAACGGCTCGCCAGCCGCGGTGCTGATCGGCGCCGACGAGTGGGAGTCGATCCAGGAGACGCTGTTCTGGCTCTCGCAGCCCGGCATCCGCGAGACCATCGCCGAGGCTGAGGGCGACATCGCGGCAGGCCGCATGTACGGCGAAGACGAAATCCGGGCCGAGTTCGGCGTGCCCAAGCGCGACAGCTGAGTCAACAGCATGGCGTATGACGTCCCGTTCAGCGGCCCGGCTCGGCGCGCGCTGCAGAGCATCCCGCCGCGTGTTGTCCCGGCCATCATCGAATTCGCTTTCGGCGACCTGGCACGCGAGCCGCGCCGAGTCGGCAAACCCCTCAAACGCGAACTCTCCGGCCTGTTCGGTGCTCGCCGCGGCCCCTACCGGCTGCTGTATGGGATCGACGACGAAGGTAAACGCGTGTACATCCTTCACATCGACCACCGAGCGGACGTCTACCGCACGCGATGAGCCAGCCAAGTGAGAGCTGGCGGGTGCCCGGGAGACCAGCGCCGCACCGGGCTCGGTTGAGTGGTTTACCCCAGCTCCGATCGGCCCCAGGACCAGGTACGTCGCCACCATGGACGGCCGCCTGGCGTGATCTTCACCGAGGGAAGGCGGCAGCCGGCCTCGTTCTCACCCCGCATCCCGCTCCACTCCGTACCGCAGCCTCAACAGACCGCCGTCCAACCGATCGGCGCTGAGCAGCTCGAGGCTGGCCGGCCACTCGTCCGGCCCCAACGGCGGGGCGTCGAACAGCGCGGGGGTGCCCCGCCCTCCGACCGCGATGGGCAGCACGTCGATGTCGATCTCGTCGACGACGCCCGCCCGCAGCAGCGCCCCGCCGATCCTGCCCCCGCCGGTGCACACGACGGTGCGCACCCCCAGCTCGCTGCCGAGCAGGGACAGCGCCCGAGGGAGGTCCACGTGCGATCCGCCGGTCACCAGGTAGGGGATCTCCCGCTCGCGCAGCCGTCGCAGGTGGTCGGCCGGCGCGGCCGGGCTGGTGAGGATCAGCGCGTACCAGCCGGCCCAGGCGGGGTCGGGCCATTCGGTGAACTGCAGGTCCACTCGGCCGCGGCCATCGACGACGGTGAACCAGCGCCGGCCCGGCACCTCCACGATGTGCGCCGGCAGGAAGTGCTCCTGCGGCGCGTGGATCTGGGAGCGCTCACCGTCGTCGTCCGCCACGAACGATCCGCTGCCCTCCAGCAGCACCTGCGGGTCGTGCAACTCGCGGACCCACTGATAGGGGTCGCCGATTCCCGCCGTGGCCGCGTCCCAGCGCGTCGCCGGCCATGAGGCTGACCCCCGGAGCGAGCGTCAGCCGCCCGTCGATAGAAGCCATGTTGTAGGTGACGCAGCGAGGTCGGTCCATGCCGCCCAGCATGGCCGGGCCGACGGCCGACACGCAGTTGGAGCCTGAGTCAGGTCTGGATCCGCAACCTGATGGGTCGGGTCGACGGCCGCATCGCGCAGCGCTCGCTGAACGGTGCGGCCGGTGCGCGGTCTCCGCGGGCATGATCGGAGTCGATCGCCAGGCCGACGGATGGGCAAGGGACCGGGTCGATGGGCGAACCACACCGCACCGAGCTCCGGCCCAGGATCGGGATGAGCCGCTCGTCAACGAAGAAGTCCATCATCGACAGGAACCTGTCGCCCAGCCTGGCCTCCGTGCTCCGCAACGCCGGCCACGCGGCGGAGCATTGGGCCGGCATCGGTGACATCAGGGGGTGGACACACCTCGAGGGAGGTTCCGAGGCGAGCGCAGGGCTCAACCGGGGGAGCCCGGCACTACAAATCATTCCCCGCATACGACTGGTTGAAGCTCTTGTTGGCCAGCGGGAAGTCGGGGACGA
>CAZECO010000354.1:0-2203 GCA_964510455.1 uncultured Actinomycetes bacterium | reverse complement strand
AGCACGCGGCATGAAACCAAACTACACGCAGGAAACCTTAACTTAACGGTATTGCCGCTAACCCTCTGCTAACCCCATCTGCGGCCTCCGAAATGCCGCATCTATTTGAAACCGAAACCATGGCATACCGGCCTCGGTGGCGCCATTTCGCAGGGGTATGAACAGGCCACTCACAAGGGGGAAGCCGGGGGGACCGCAGCTCTGCTGCGCACGCTCACGCCGTTCTCCCATTCTGAAAGGGGAATAGCAGATGCAAGTTCGAACCGGGGCGAGGTGGTTGGTGATCGCCGTCACCTCGTCCACGTTGGCGCTCAGCGCCAGTGCTGCGCAGGCGGTGACAACGACAACGGATCTGACGGGTTCGTTGAACGCCACCGCTCTCGCAGGGGCTCTGGCCGGGGAAGGAGTCTCGGTCAGCAACGTCCAGTACACGGGGAACGCCCAGGCTGCGGGCACGTTCACGGAGACCGACACTTCGGTGCTCGGATTCGGGTCGGGTGTGATCCTGTCGTCGGGGAAGGTTTCCGACATCACCGGTCCCAACACATCGGGCAGCACCACGACCGAGTACGGAGGGCCGGGCGATGCCGACCTGACCGTCCTGGCTGAGAACCCGACCTTCGACGCGTCGATCCTGTCGTTCGATTTCGTGCCGAACAAGGACACGGTGTTCGTCTCTTACGTGTTCGCTTCGGAGGAGTACAACGAGTGGGCGAACACGCAGTTCAACGATGTCTTCGCGTTCTACGTCAACGGGCAGAACTGCGCCACGGTCCAGGGAGTGCCGGTATCGATCAACACGATCAACGGCGGCAACCCGCTCGGAACGGGTGCGGTACGGCCATCGCTGTTCCGCAACAATGAATCGATCGGCGGGACGTCTCCCATCAACGTTGAGGCCGACGGCCTGACGGTGGGACTCGTGTGCGAGGCTACGGTGAACCCCGGCGTCACGAACACCATGAAGCTGGCCATCGCCGATGCGGGCGACTCCCAGCTGGTTGGGTCCTGCTCAACGCGAGCGGCATCACCACCACCATCCCCGAGATCTGCAACGACGGCGTCGACAACGACCTCGACGGACTGGTGGACGCGGCCGACCCCGACTGCGCACCCACCCCCACGCCCGAGATCTGCAACGACGGCGTCGACAACGACCTCGACGGTTTGGTGGACCCCTACGATCCCGACTGCGCTCCCCCCACCCCCACGGATGAGGTCTGCGACGACGGGGTCGACAACGACCTCGACGGTTTGGTGGACGCCTACGACCCCGACTGCAAAGAGCCGGAGGTCGAACTGCCGAACCTGACGATCAACGATGTCAAGGTCAAGGAGGACGCGGGAGTCGCGAAGTTCACCGTGACGCTGTCCACCCCGTACCACGAAGGCGTCCAGGCGACGTTCGCCACAACGGACGGCACCGCCAAGGCGGGTAAGGACTACACGGCGACGACGAAGACTGTCACGTTCGCCCCGGGCCAGTCCTCGGCCGTGATCGAGGTGCCGATCTTGAACGACAAGTACTTCGAGTGCAAGGAGACCTTCAAGATCGGGCTGACGAACCTCGTCGGCGCACATGCAGTCGATGGCAAGGGAGTGGGAACGATCATCGACAACGATTTCTGGGCTCCAGCACCTCTGTCCAAGATCAGCATCAACGACGCGGCGGTGAAGGAGGGCAACTGGGGCACCAAGACCATGACCTTCACGGTGTCGCTGAACCATCCCAGCACGAAGGCGGTCACGGTGAAGTACGCCACCGTGAACGGGTTTGCGACCAGCCCGAAGGACTTCACCGCGAAGTCCGGCACGGTGACCTTCGCCCCCGGCGAGAAGTCCAAGACGGTGACCATCACCATCAAGGGCGACCACTGGAAGGAGGCCAACGAGAAGTTCTGGGTGAAACTCAGCCACCCCTCGAAGGCCATCGTCACTGACGCCGTCGGCGTCGGGACGATCCTGAACGACGACTGATTCCTGCATCACCGGCAGGGAGCCCGGCCGCTCGGCCGGGCTCCCTGCTCGTTCGTGCGGCGAGTCTCGGCGCGTGGCTGCCGGATGCGCAGCCCGATCGCGCGACGCGGAACTGCCTACAGGTACTGCCCGGTATTCGCCACGGTGTCGATCGACCGCCCGGGCTCGTCGCCGGACTTGCCCTTGACCAGGGTGCGGATGAACACGATCCGCTCGCCCTTCTTCC
>CAZECO010000353.1:0-2225 GCA_964510455.1 uncultured Actinomycetes bacterium | reverse complement strand
ACCAGCGACCGGTGGTCGTAGTCGCGGCGCTCCGCGGCGTCCGGGTCCCCCGGGTTCAACAGGTCCACGGCCGCCTCGATCAGCTCCCTGGTCTTCTTCCGGCACAGGCCCTTCAGGTGGGGCAGCACCGCCGCCACCAGCTGGCTGCGCAGCTCGGGGGTGGGCAGCCCCTTCGCGGCGCCCTGCAGCACCGTGATCTGGTCCTCCGAGACATCCCCCGCCGCCCACGCGGCGGCGGCCGCCGGGTGCTCCTGGCCGAAGGAGCCCAGCCGGAACAGGGCATTCGACTGCGACTGCCGCACCCCGGCCCTGGTCGCGGTGCCGGTGGCGTCGGCGGTCGGGGACTCCCGGTCCAGGGCGGCCATCCGCACCGCCAGGCCCCGGCGCAGGTCGGCCACCGAGGACGCCAGCTGCGCCACCTGCTGCGCCAGCACATCACCGGCCCCCAGACCGGTGGGCACCGGCAGGGCCGACACCGCGGCCACCGCCGCCGCCAGATCGTCCAGCACGCGACACATCGCAACCACCCCCGGGCAACAACCGAAACAGACGGACAAGGAAGAACCCCTCGCGCGCACGCGCGCAACTTCTCGCCGCCCCGGCCGAACCGGAGCCCCCTTCAAAACACCTGATCTCAACGGGCCACGCCCAGAGTACATATGTTCGACACCCTGGTCAAGCACCCCGGTGGACAACCCGCCGACGAGCCGCAGCAACCCGAACAACCCAAGTGCAGCACACCCGTACGACACAACCCGGAGACTGCGCTGCGTGCGACGGTTGCGCAGTCATCTTTGCCGGCCCGCTGGATGACCCCTCACCCCAGCACGAGAAGCACCACCCCCACAACGGCGAGGCACAGTCCCGCCACTTGTGCGGCATGCAACCGCTCCTTGAGCACGACGCGCGCCAGCAGGACGGTTCCGCCCGGGTAGAGGGCGACGATGACTCCCACGACCGAGAGCAGTCCGCCGTCCAGGGATCGGAAGTAGGCAGCGTTGGCCAACGTATCCAGAACGCCAGCACCTATCGCCATCGGCAGGACGTGCCGGGGCGGCAATCCCGCCACCGAAGACGCCAGCGCGGCCACGCCGACAACGGCCCAGGCTGCTACACGGTTCGCCGCCAACGGCCACAGGCCTCCCTCATCCGCGACCCGGTCGAGGAACACCAGGCCCAGCCCGATGAGCGTCCCCGCCGCCAATGCCATGAGCAGCCCGCGCCGGTCAGCGACCGGGGTCGGCTCTGCTTCCTCCGGCGGCTCCCGGCTGATCAGCACGACGGCCGCCCCGGCCACCGCCATGCCGCCGTAGGCCCAGGGCCCTGGCCGCTCGCCCTGGACGAGCCCGGCGACGACGGGGACCACTGCCGACATGACTGCGGACAGTGGAGCCACGACGTTCATCGGGCCGGCTCCAAGGGCGGCGTACAGCGTGGCGATGCCCAGTCCGCCGGCAAGGCCCGATGCGGCACCCCAGGCGAGAAGCTGCCTGGTCGGCCCTTCCGCTTCCGCCACCAGGAACGGCACGAGCAGCAGCAGCCCCGCGGGCAGGCCCACCAACAGCACTCGCAGCGCGTGCGTCCGCCGGGCAGCCAGGCCACCGATGAAATCCGCAGTCCCCCAGGACGCGGCGGCGAACAACGCCAGCACCAGCCACATGGGCATCATCCTGCCCGAGTTACGCGCGGGACTCCGGCCGTCGGCTCCAGATGGCCAGACGCAGCCCCCGCGCAGAATTGCCTATGTGGAAGCCCCGCCGGCGACGGGGGGATGCGCAAGCGGGGCTGGGCTCAGTATAGGGCCACCGATACTTGTTCGTTCAACCGCACTGCCAAAGACGCTCTCAAGGCCTCGCCGCCAGAAACATGCTTCGGAAACGGAAGCACCAACGACCGCACTGCATCAGGGGCTCTGCTTGAGCGTACCGGCGATGTGCACACACCAGGCCGGGTAGAGCAGGTACGTGCCCAGCCAACTCACCTGCGCGGCAAGACAAACCAGGGCGCGTCGGCTGGGTCATCGATTCCGACAACGATGCCTGGCAGCGCGAATACTCCCAACAGCATCACGATCCCGGCTGCCCCTCCGTGCCGGCGAACACCGGTTGGCGGCCAGCCGCTGGGAGGGTGTCTCCGGTTGCTGAAGGCCACCCACCCCCCGACGAGGGCAGCGCCGAGCGACGACACCGATGCAGCGAGGTAGTAGCCGGTGATGCCGAAGACGA
>CAZECO010000352.1:0-2242 GCA_964510455.1 uncultured Actinomycetes bacterium | reverse complement strand
ACGGGCGTGCCGTCCGGGCCCAGCAGGCCGAACAGCGGCTGATCGAACTTGGTGCCGACCGTCACCGTGCCCGCGTCAGCGAGGCGGGCCATCGTGGTGCCGACTTCGAATGTCGGTGCAGGCGTCTCCTCCGCCTCGTCTTCGGAGTCGCCGCCGCACGCCGCCAATCCCAATGCGACTGCCAGCAATCCAGCCGTGAGCGTCTTCCGCTTCCACATGTGTTGCTCCTTCCGAGGGTGTTGCCTGATCGGGGTCATTGGGTGAGGATCTTGGACAGGAAGTCTCGGGCGCGATCGCTGCGCGGGGCGGTGAAGAATTGCTCGGGCGAGGCCTGCTCCACCAGCACCCCGTCCGCCATGAACACCACGCGGTTGGCGGCCTTGCGCGCGAACCCCATCTCGTGGGTGACGACCACCATCGTCATGCCCTCTGCCGCAAGCTCGACCATGACGTCGAGCACCTCTTTGATCATCTCGGGATCGAGCGCGGACGTGGGCTCGTCGAACAGCATCACCTTGGGATGCATGGCCAGCGCGCGCGCGATTGCCACGCGCTGCTGCTGGCCTCCCGACAACTGGGCCGGCAGCTTATCCGCCTGATCGGCGACGCCCACCCGGGTGAGCAGCTCCATGGCCTCGGCCTTCGCCGCACCGGTCTTCATGCCGCGGACCCGCGTGGGGCCCAGGGTGATGTTCTGCAGCACCGTCTTGTGGGCGAAGAGGTTGAAGGACTGGAACACCATGCCGACCTCGGATCGCAGCTGGGCCAGCGCCTTCCCCTCGGCCGGCAGCGGCACGCCGTCGATCAGGATCGTGCCGGAGTCGATCGTCTCCAACCGGTTGATGGCCCGGCACAGCGTCGACTTGCCCGATCCGGATGGCCCGATGACCACCAGCACCTCGCCGGGGGCCACGGTCAGGTTGATATCGCGCAGGACATGCAGTTCGCCGAAGTGCTTGTTGACATCACGGAGCTCGACCAGGGGTCGCGAACCGGTGGAAGCACTCGGCGCGGCTGTGGCACTGAGGGGTTCACCTGCGGGGCCCGCCATTTCGACAGCCTAGGTCCGGTTTGCCCCATTGCAGGGCTGCGCCACGCCGAAGCCTCGGGGCGGGGCGAGATCGGGCCGCGTGTCAGGCCGCCTTCCGCAGCCTGCTGCCGCCGCCCATCCACGATGCGCTCCGACGAAGCCACGCGATTGAAGACGATCTGCCGGGCCACGACGCGTCCTCGGCGCGCCGCCCAGCGAGCCGGGCGGGGTACCGGCCGCTCCGGTGTGGCACGGGCAAGCCTCCGGGCGTGCGGGGCAGCGCCGCGTTCCCTGGTTCCGGACCGCCGTCTGGCCCACCATGCCAAGGTGGTCCGAGTGGCCGAGCCGGAGGGAGCCGCATGACCCAGCAGCCTGCCGCCGAGAACCGGCGGGGAGCCTTCTCCTCCCGCAGGGTGTTCATCCTGGCCGCGATCGGCTCCGCCGTGGGCCTGGGCAATATCTGGCGCTTCCCCTACGTGGCCTATGAGAACGGGGGCGGCGCGTTCGTGCTGCCGTACCTCGTCGCGCTGCTCACCGCAGGGCTGCCGTTCCTGCTGCTGGACTACTCGCTGGGTCACCGCGCCCGCGGGTCGGCGCCGCTGTCGTTCCGGCGCACCGACCGCCGGCTGGAGCCGATCGGATGGTGGCAGTCGGGCATCTGTTTCCTGATCGCTGTCTACTACGCGACGGTGATCGCCTGGGCGCTGCGCTACACCGTCTTCTCGTTCGACAAGGCCTGGGGCGACGCGCCGGACGACTACTTCTTCAACAGCTTCCTGCAGGCCGGGGAGCCCGGGGTCAGCCTCGACGTGGTTCCCGGCGTCCTTGTGCCGCTGGCCATCATCTGGCTCGCCGTCCTGGTCATCATGGCCGCCGGCGTGCAGAAGGGCATCGGCGCCACCTCGGTGGTCTTCATCCCCGTCCTGGTGATCGCGTTCGGGCTGCTGGTGATCCGCGCGCTGTTCCTGCCCGGTGCCGCCACCGGCTTGAACGCGTTGTTCACCCCGAACTGGTCGGCTCTGCTGGAAACCTCCGTCTGGGCTGCCGCGTTCGGCCAGATCTTCTTCTCGCTGTCGGTCGGCTTCGGGATCATGATCACCTACGCCTCCTACGTCGGACGGCGCACCGACATGACAGGTTCGGGACTGGTCGTCGGTTTCGCCAACTCCGGCTTCGAGCTGCTCGCCGGGATCGGCGTGTTCGCGGCGCTCG
>CAZECO010000351.1:0-2258 GCA_964510455.1 uncultured Actinomycetes bacterium | reverse complement strand
GTGTCAGCCGGACGACTGGCCGCGCGGGTCAGGAAAGCCCAGGCTGACGTACCCCCGGGCGCGCTTGGCCAGCGACGACGCCAGGACCGGCACTGCCACGTCGACGTAGTCGTGGACCTCGGCAACCTCCTTGCCCGGCCAGGGTCGCAGGATCCGGCCCACGTACTGGACGAGCCGCCCGTGGAACGCGATCGGGGACGCCAGGAACAGCGTGTCCAGCACCGGGCAGTCGAACCCCTCCCCGACGTAGGGGCCCGTCGCGATCACCAGGAGATGCCGGTTGCGGTCGGCAGGATCGAGCCTGGCAAGCGCGTCAGCGCGAGCATTGGCACCCATGCCACCGACCAGGACGACCGGCTCATGCGCCTGCAGTGCCTCGGCGATCAGTCCGACATGGGCCTTCCATTGTGTGAGGACCAGGCATTGGCGACCCCGGGACAGCGCCTCCTCGACATCTGCGGCGATCTGCTCCAACCGCGCCGTGTCGGCGACGAGGTCCCGGTAGATGGCCGGCATGCCACCCGGAGCCCGCGGGTCGGCTGGTCCGTCGTACCGGTACGGCGTCTCGTGGACGATCAGCCTGCGCTGCGGTCCGTCGGCGGCGGCGAACTCCGGAAACACCCCCGGCGACGGCGTCCGGGACTCGATCGTGTGCCGCACGGGACCCACCTGCATCGCGATCATCTCGTCCAACCCGTCGCGTCGGTACGGGGTCGCCGTGAGCCCGAGCCACCGGCGCGCCGGGACCCTCTTGACAACGTCTTCGAACGCGGCGGCCGGGATGTGATGGCACTCATCGACCACGATCAGCCCGTATCCTGCGGTCAGCTCGGGGATGTTGTCACTGCGGGCCAGGGTCTGCAGCATCGCCACATCGACGATCCCCCCTCGTTTGGTTCGCCCCCCGCCGATCTGTCCGGCCTTCACCCCCAGCAGGATCAGGATCTGCGTCCGCCACTGATCCGCGAGGGCCTTCCGGTCGACGAGCACCAGCGTCGAGACGCGTCGCGAGGCGATCACGGAGCAGGCGATGACCGTCTTCCCCGCGCCGGGCGGTGCGACCAGTACTCCGAGGTCGAGCCGGGCGACCGACCCGGCGGCAGCTTCCTGCTCGGGCCGAAGCGCAGCGCCGAAGGCCACATCGATGGGCGATCCGTCCGCGCGCTCCTCCGCGACATCCATCGCCGACCCCTGCTCTGAGATCAGCGACTCCACCAACCCGAACAGGCCTCGCGGGAGCACCAGGTCGCCTTCGAGCGTCTCGTCATAGCAGCGCAGGTACCTCGGGACTCCCCAGGTGGAGCGCCGATGCCGCTGGCGCTCGTCGAACTCCGGATTGCGCATCGAGGATGCGTGCATCAGCGTCGTCGACAACGCGGGGGTCAGGTCCGCCGCGCGGACCGTGACCCTGGCCCCGAGGTTCACATGCACAACCGGCGGTATCGGGACTGTGATCTTCGATGCGCTCGTCCTGGCCAATGCGGCCACCCCTGCACCGACGGCGGGTTCACCCAGCCGACTTGTCGCGCGCGCGAGGTCCCGCGGCGTCATTCGATCCAGCGATGACAAGAATGCCCACTGGTCGTCGTGCGGCTCCATCGTCGCCAGATCCAGGAACAACGTTGCCCCCCTGCGCCGGCACCGGCCCTGCAGCGGTGCGGCGATCAGGTTGCCGAACCCACCGCTCGGTACGACGTCCTGCGCCGGGAACAACCGATCGTAGGACGCCAGACTCATGCGCCCCCGGATGGCCATCGCCTGATGCAGCAGACCAAGCCCGAGGCGGCGGGCCTGGGCAGCGGGCACAGCGGTCGAGAAGAACACCCAAGCATGCGCGCCGATCCCTGATCGCGAAACCTCCAGAACGGCCGGAACCCGGACGGCGCGAGCCGCTTTCAGGTAGGCCAGGGCATCGAGCATCGCCGCGGGCCCATCGAAGTCCGCGGCCAGCCAGTGGCACGAGTCGTCGCCCACCAGCGGGTACAGCCCGAGGTCAAGATCCCCGACCAGGTGCTTGGCGACGACTTCTGCGGTGAGGGGCAGGTACGAGGCCGTAGCGGCATCCATGCCGCGGCGCCAACCGCCGGGCACCGCGGGAACCCACCCCTGGCGCCCGAGGCGCCGGTTCTCCCAGCGGATCGCGTAGGCGTCGGTCCGTGCGGCGAACAGTTCCGCGAAGAACGCCACCTTGTCCCCCGGCGTCGACGAAGCTGCCAGCAGCCCTCGGCGGGGGGCGGCGACTGCGGTCTGCGTCGGCC
>CAZECO010000350.1:0-2260 GCA_964510455.1 uncultured Actinomycetes bacterium | reverse complement strand
CCCCATCACGCGGTGCACGCTCACGTCGGCAGCCTAACGCGGGTGGCGGGGGGTGTGGGTGTGTGGCGGGCGGGCGGGGCGTACGGCGGTGCTTGGGGTGTTGGCACAGTAGGAAAGCTGCCCATGCGCTTCAGGCCCAAGGTAGGCCGCCGAGTCAGCGTCCACCTCTGCGCGCCACGCTGAATTGGCGCAAGTGCGCCATCGTCGCGCAGACGTGGCGCCGCCCATCTCAGGTCGCATTGTCAGGTAGGGAACAGGTCGCCCAACTCCACTACATCCTGTCCATGAGCCGCCCACACCTGCCTGCAGACGTCAAGCACAGACCCAGTCCCGCCAGTTGTCTCAACGGCCTCAAGAATGTCGCGCGCTGGAGATCCCACTTCGTGGCCACAAGGGCCGCGCAGGTTCCGGTAGTGCGCGCCGTTTCAGGCACTGCTGTCGCCCTGGGCAGGACTCCAGAGCCGCTCCACGGCACGGGTGTTCGATTCGCTCAGCCTCCGGGATATCTGCCGGAGCTCCGCGTAGGGTGCTGATGTCGTGAGGAGATCACATGCCGTTGCTGCATCTGGCCGCCGCGAGGCGCGCCTTCCTCAGTGAGGGTGAATTATTCGCCAACCTGCCGGATGCGTTGGATCCCGTGGCGACCCTAGATCACTGGATCCAGTCCCCTCAGGCTTGGCGAGTTGTGCTGGGCGAGGAAACCCATCTTGCCTGGAGCCAGCATCTCGATCGAGTCCTAGTAGACCTTGGCATCACGGCACTGGACTTTAGGGCTGAGATCCCACAACCGCCTCGGCCTGATCCCGAGTTCACCTTCATCGACCTCTTCGCAGGGATTGGTGGCTTCCGAATTGCCCTGCAGCGACTGGGTGGTTCGTGCGTGTTCAGCAGTGAGTGGAACCTGAAGGCACAGGAGACGTATGAGGCTAACTTCGGTGAGCGTCCGTTCGGCGATATCAAGGGCTTGACGCGGGACCCCGCTGCGCTGGGGTCGCTGATCCCCGACCACGATGTCCTTGCCGCAGGGTTCCCTTGCCAGCCGTTCTCTCGGGCCGGGGTATCCGCGAGGAATTCGCTGGGCCATGCTCACGGTTTCGCCTGCGAGACACAAGGCACTCTGTTCTTCGACATAGAACTCGTGGTCCGCGCCAAGCGACCAAAGGTCCTGTTGCTGGAGAACGTCCGCAACCTGGAGCGTCATGACGGAGGCCGCACATTCGCCGTAATCCGACAAACCATCGAGGAGGGCCTCGGCTACTCGTTCGCCTACCGAGTGATCAATGCCCAATCAGTCGTCCCGCAGCGCCGCGAGCGGGTGTATATGGTCGCCTTCCGAGAGGACATCGACGCCGATGGGTTCGAGATCCCCGCGCTCGAGGGGCCACCGCTGCCCTTGAAACTCATTCTGGATGACTACCCCAGCGACTCGTACGGGATCTCTCAGCGGCTCTGGGACGGACACATTGCCCGCAGCCGGAGAAACAAGGAACGCGGGGCGGGATTCGCCGCCGCCATTGCTGACTTGGACAAGCCCTCCAACACTCTGGTCGCTCGGTATGGCAAGGACGGCAAGGAATGCCTAATCGGCAGGGATGGCAGGACGCCAAGGATGCTCACCGAACGCGAGTGCGCACTCCTCCAGGGATTCCCTGAGGAGTTCGTGATCCCTGTCGCAAAGACCCACGCTTACCGGCAATTCGGCAATGCCGTCGCGGTCCCAGTCGTTGAGCACGTTGCCCAAGCGGCTTTGAGTACCATGCGACCCATCGCAATCAACTGTGATTCATCCGAAACCGTGCACCTTTCGCAGCTACCTGCGAGAGTCCGGACGCTCGCCCCCTTGAGCTGAGCCGTCACCGCCCGCGAATCTTGGATTCTGGCCATGAGGGCTTGGTGGAGAATCCGTGCTGAGCGTCGGATTGGGTCACAGTGGGGATCGGAGGGACGCGGTTTCAGAGCCATGCCGCTGAAAGCCTGGGTAGGCCCAAAGAAGCAGATGCGAGTTGCCGAGTCCGAGTAGCGGACCAGATCTCCACGCTTCAGCCATTCGAATCCGGAGGCCTGGCGTGAAGGGACTTGTTAGCATAGGGCTGCACTCGCTGAGACCTTCAGGTACGAGTCATGCCGAGCAGAACGTGCCCCAGCGCTCGCCATGTCCGGACGCCTGCGCTCTATTGCGCCCTGTCAAACGTTCAGGTCGCTGCTGCTTGGTGTCAAGGGGTGGAAGCAACAGGGGGTAGTCCGAGCAGTAGTCGTTCGA
>CAZECO010000349.1:0-2261 GCA_964510455.1 uncultured Actinomycetes bacterium | reverse complement strand
GGCGCCGCGGCGGTTCGGAGGCGCTGCTGATCCAGTGGCTCGGGGCGGTGCTCGCGGTGGCGTCGGCCGTGCTGTGGTGGGCCGGGATCCCGACCGGTGCGATCCTGCCCTGCATCGCCGGCTTCCTCGTGCTGACCATTGCCGGGGAGCGGCTGGAGTTGGCCCGCATCGGCGGGCCGGACCGCACAGCGGTGCGGCAGCTCGTCCTCGCGACGACGCTGGCGGTCCCGCTCGCCGGGGCCGCGCTGCTGTGGCCCACGCCCGGCACGGAGCTGTTCGCGGGGACCTTGCTGGTCATCGCGGCCTGGCTGGCCCGCCACGACGTGGCCGTGCGCCTGGTGCGCGGCGTCGGGCTGCCGCGGTACGTCGCGGTGAACATCCTGGCCGGCATCGCGTGGCTGGCGGTCTGCGGGCTCACGCTTCTGCTGCTGGGTCCGCAGTACGACGGGCCCGGCTACGACCTGGCGATCCACGCGGTCGGCCTGGGGTTCGCGATGTCGATGGTGCTGGCGCACGCCCCGATCATCCTGCCGGCGGTCCTGCTGCGGCCCCTGCCGTACCGGCCGGTCCTGTACGCCGCGACCGTGCTGCTGCAGGGCTCCCTGCTGCTGCGCGCCGCCGCGGATGTGCGCGAGCTCGGGTGGGCGTGGCAGGCCGGCAGCGCGCTCAACGTGGTCGCGGTGCTGGCGTTCCTGCTGATCTCCGTGACCCTGGTGGTGCGGCGATGACCCGGGCGGGCTGGCATGTGCGGATGGGTTCGGTCGTGCTGGCGTGGATCGCCGCGGCCGGCATGGTGTCGGTGCTGCATCGGCAGGTGCCCGCCGCGGGCTGGCTGATGGTGCATCTGCTGCTCCTGGGGGCGGTGAGCAACGCGCTGCTGGTGTGGAGCTGGCACTTCACACAGGCGGTCCTGCGGCTGCCCGCCCCGAACCGGCGGGCGGAGGCGGCGCGGCTTATCGCCTTCAACGCCGGCGCGCTGGCCGTGGTCGGCGGCGTGATCGCCGATGCCCAGGGCCTCGTAGCGCTGGGGGCGGCGGTGGTCGCGGCCGCGGTCGTGACGCACGTGGTCGTGCTGGTCCGTGCGCTGCGCGGGGCGCTGCCCAGCCGGTTCGCCGTGACCGTGCGCTACTACGTGGCCGCCGGAGCGCTGGCCGTACCGACGATCGGACTCGGGGTCGCCCTGGCCCGCGGTGCGCTGTCCGGCCTGGACCCCGCCGGAGCGGTCCTGGGCCACGCCGCGCTCGGACTGCTCGGCTGGGTGGGACTGCCGATCCTGGGCACCCTGCTGACCCTGTGGCCGACCATGCTGCGCACCCGCATCGCCGACACGGCCGAGCGGCACGCCCGGCAGGCGCTGCCCGCCCTCGTGCTCGCGACGCTGGTCGCCGCTGGCGGGCTGCTCGGGGGTGCGCGGATCATCGGCGGGGTCGGGGTGGCCGTGTATCTGGTGGCCGCGGCCTGGACCTTGGCGCCGATGGTGACGGAGATGCGCCAGCGCCCGCCCGCCTCCTTCGCCATCTGGTCCACCTTGGCCGGGGTCGGCTGGTTCGGCGCTGCGCTGTTCGCCTTCGTCGTCGCGCTGTTGGGTTCGGCAGAGGTCGCGGGTGGGAGGATGACCGCCGCGGCCGTCGTCGGAGGCGTGCTGCAGGTGCTGCTGGGCTCGCTGTCCTACCTGCTGCCGGTGATGGCGGGCGGCGGCCCGGTCGCGGTCCGGGCCCGCAACGAGCGGGCCGACCGGGCGATGGCCCTCCGGCTGGTGGTGACCAACCTGGGCCTGGCGCTGTGCGTGCTGCCGAGCCCCTCGGCGGTGCGGGTGGTGGCGTCCGTCGCGGTGCTCGGCGCGCTCGCCGCCACCGTCGCCGCGATCGGTGCCTCGATGCGCAGGCAGCGGTCCGAGCCGAAGGGTGATCCGGCTGCGGTCCCGCCCGGCTGGGCGGCCCGTCACGGCTCGGGATTGGCCGTCGGCCTCGCGATCGTCATGCTCGCGCTGACCGCCGGAGTCGCCTTCGATCCGGCGGCGCTCGGCAGCAGCGCGTCGGGGGCCGCCCCCGCGGACGCCGGGGCCGAGCCGACGGGCGTCACGACCCGGGTGGAGGTCGCGATCGAGGGGATGCGCTTCATCCCGCACAGCATCAGCGTTCCGGCCGGCAACGCCCTGGTCATCACGCTGACCAACACCGGCGACGATGTCCACGACCTGACCATCGAGACCGGGCAGCGCACCCCGCGCCTGAGCCCGGGCGAATCCGCCACGCTGGACC
>CAZECO010000348.1:0-2264 GCA_964510455.1 uncultured Actinomycetes bacterium | reverse complement strand
CTCAGGTCTCCCCGAGCCTGCGCCGCAGCAGGGCGGTGGCGAGGGCAGCGGCGACGGCCGCGCACGCCGCGACCGTCCATGCCGCGAGCCAGCCGAGCGATCCGATGACCACCCCCAGGGCCAGCGGCCCCAGGAACAGCCCCGCCGATACTCCCGTCTGGGTGACGCCGCTGGCGGCCGCCGTTGCGGTCGGGAACAAGCGGGCGACGGCCAGGTGCAGCAGACCCGGCCAGCCCCAGCCGAAGGCGTTGGCGATCAGCAGGCCGAGGACGTAGGCGGCGGGCAGGCCGGCGCCGAACGCCACCGCCATCAGCGCCCAACCGGCGGAGCCGATCAGGATCAGCGCCGCGACCGCCGTCAGCGCACCCGTGGTGACACGGTCCGCCCGGACGCCGGCCAGCAGTCGTATGGTGAGGCCCGCCAGTCCGCCGGCCGCGACGAGCAGCCCGGCAGCGGCCTCGGACAGCCCGATGGCAACGCCGCCGGAGGCCCCGAAAGCGCCGATCGAGGTCGCGGCGACCACTGCCAGGGCCAGTGCTGCCGACAGCCCCCACAGGGCAGCCCGGCGGTCCGCCGGTACCGGCCCCTCGGTCCGCCGATGGGCCGCCCCCCGGTCCTGCGGCGGCAGCAAGGCCGAGACAGCCGCGAACACCCCGGCGAACATGTAGGCGTAGCGCCACCCAATCGTAAGGGCGATGGTCGGCACGGCGAGTCCGCCCAGGAGCGTCGCCAGCGGAATCCCGGACTGCTTGATGGCGAACGCCAGGCCGAATCTGCTGACGGAGACGTGCTGGGCGACGGTGGCGTTGCCTGCCGGCTGCCCGAACGCATTGGCCAGGCCGCCGACCGCCATGGCACCCGCCAGCCAGGCGACCGAGGGGGACAGGGATGCCGCAGTCAGGGCGCAGGCAGAGACCCCGGCGGCCGCACGCAGCGATCGGCGCACCCCGACCTGCCCGACGCGGCCGCCCAGCGGCGCGCTGCCCAGCATCGCCGAGGCGGCGTAACAGCCCGACAGCAGACCGACGCCCGTCGGCCCGAACCCCAGATCCCGTCCGATCTGCACCGCCATCCCACCGGTGAGGAACAGCGGCAGGACGCCGGACAGGTTGATGCTGACGGCGGCGAGGACCGCACGCCGGGGGTGTGCAGCAGCCCCCTCGCGAACGGCGCCGGTCACGACGGGGCCGGCCCGCCGCGCCGCGGAAGGAAGGTGCTCGGGGATCGGTCCGAGCGGTGATCGCAGGCCATGCCGGGCTCGGTCAGGCGCCGGCCAGTCGCTCCCGCACGAGTTTGGGCCGCATGTCATGGACATAGACGACGAGCACCAGCACGCCGGCGATCCATGTCAGCGAACGGGCTCCGACGGGGTCGGAGAACCGGAAGCCGCCGAGCCAGAAGTCCAGCACGATGGCCAGTCCGATCGCCAGCAGCCAGGGCGTGCGCGGCATCTTGCCGGTCGCCCTGTACTGCTCCGGGGTGAACCTGCTGGCGTCGAAGAAGGCCCAGAACAGCGCCAGGATCACGCCATAGGACAGGACGATCTCAGCCATCCGGACCACGAAGGATTCCATGGGGCCAGCCTACGACCTGATCCGTTTCGCGCTGCGGCACTTGCCCATCGGCGGCGGTGTGCGGACCCGGGCGGGGAGCACGCCGATGGGGCCCGCCGCAGCGGGACCCATCGCGAGCAGCGTGCGATCAGTCGCCGATCGTGGCCACCATGATCGCCTTGATCGTGTGCAGCCGGTTCTCGGCCTGCCCGAAGGCGATGTTGCGGGGGGACTCGAACACGTCGTTGGTGACTTCCAGCCCGTTGTCCATGCCGGTCTTCTCGGCGATGTCCTGGCCGACCTTGGTGTTCGTGTCGTGGAATGCGGGCAGGCAGTGCATGAAGAACGCATCCTCGCCCGTCTTGTCCAGGTTCGCCTGGTTCACCTGGTATGGGCTGAGCAGCTTGATCCGCTCGTCCCAGACCTCCTTGGGCTCGCCCATGGACACCCAGACGTCGGTGTGCAGGAACTGCGCACCGGGCAGGGCCTCGTCGGGGTCCTCCGTGAGGGTGACCTTGCCGCCGCTCTGCTCGGCCCGCTCGTTCGCGGCGTCCTGGATCTCCTGGCTCGGCCACAGATCCCTCGGTCCGCAGATGCGGACGTCGGAGCCCATGATCGCGCCCATCACCAGCAGCGAGTTGCCCATGTTGGAGCGGGCGTCGCCCATGTAGGCGTACGAGATCTGGTTCGCCGGCTTGTGCGACGTCTCGA
>CAZECO010000347.1:0-2281 GCA_964510455.1 uncultured Actinomycetes bacterium | reverse complement strand
CCGGGGTAGGCCTCGCGGCCCGGCGGGCGGCGCAGCAGCAGGGACACCGCGCGGTAGGCCTCCGCCTGCTTGCTGAGATCGTCGAAGATGATCAGCACGTGCTTGCCCTGGTACATCCAGTGCTGTCCGATCGCCGATCCGGTGTAGGGGGCGAGGTACTTGAAGCCCGCGCTGTCGGAGGCCGGTGCGGCGACGATGGTGGTGTACTCCATCGCGCCGAATTCCTCCAGCGCGCCGCGCACGCCGGCGATCGTGGAGCCCTTCTGCCCGATCGCGACGTAGATGCAGCGGACCTGCTTCTTGGGATCCCCGGATTCCCAGTTGGCCTTCTGGGCGATGATCGTGTCGATGCACACCGCGGTCTTGCCGGTCTGCCGGTCGCCGATGATCAGCTGGCGCTGCCCCCGGCCGATGGCGGTCATCGCGTCGATGGCCTTGATCCCGGTCAGCAGGGATTCCTTCACCGGCTGCCGCTCCACGACCGTGGGCGCCTGCAGCTCCAGCGCGCGGCGGCCCTCCGTGGCGATCTCGCCCATTCCGTCGATCGGTTGCCCGAGCGGGTTGACCACCCGGCCGAGGTAGCCTTCGCCGACGGCGACGGAGAGGACCTCGCCGGTCCGCTTGACCGTCTGGCCCTCCTCCACCCCCGAGGAGTCGCCGAGCAGGACGCAGCCGATCTCCCGGACGTCGAGGTTCAGGGCGATGCCGAGCAGCCCGCCTTTGAACTCCAGCAATTCGTTCGTCATCGCCGAGTACAGGCCCTCGACCCGGGCGATCCCGTCGCCGGTCTCGACGACGCGACCCACCTCGTCTCGCGCGCTGGTGGCCGTGAACGACGCCACGTTGCGCTCGATGGCGCTGCGGATCTCGTCAGGGCGGATCGTGAGCTCCGTCATGGTGCTCGCTTCCTCTCGTCGTGCCGGGTTCGACCCCGGCCAGTCGTTGCTGATGTGCTAGCCGGCGAGCCGGCGGCGGGCTTCGGCGACGCGGTGGGCCAGTGTCCCGTCGATGACCTCGTCGCCGACCTGGACCGACACCCCGCCGATAAGTTCGGGATCCACCTCGATGGACAACTGCACCGGCTGCCCGTACAGGCGGCGCAGCGCGGCCGCCAGCCGCTCTGCCTGATCGGCCTCCAGCGGCTGGGCCACCTTGACCACCGCCGACAGCTCGCCGCGCCGGACCGCGGCCAGGTCCACCAGGGAGGTCAGGGCCTCGTCGATCCGCCTGCCCCGCAGGTGGGTGACGGCAAAGCTCACCAGCTGCGCCGTCGTCGGGTCCGCCTTGTCGGTGAGCAGCTCGGCGATGATGGCCCGCTTGGACTCCTGCGGCAGCGAGGTGCTCGACAGGGTCAGCTGCAGCTCCCCGTTGGCGTCCACGATGCGGGAGAACCGGAACAGCTCCTCGGCCACCCGGTCGGCCGACCCGCGCTTCTCCGCGGAACCGATCAGCGACGAGGCGCCGGCCGTCTCCAGGGCGTCCACCAGGTCCGCATCCGAGCTCCAGCGCTGCCCGACCGCGGTCTGTCCCAGCTGCAGCGCCAGCGGGGACACCTTGTCCCCGACCAGGCGCGTCAGCACCGAACGGCGCTCGTCCGCGCCGCGGCCGGCGTCGGCCAGGCTCAGCCGCAGCGACTTCTCGCGGGTCAACAGGTCGGTGATCGCCAACAGGTCCGTGCCCGCCTCCGCCAGCCCGGGCTCCGGATAGGCCGCATCGACCGCCTCGTTCAGCAGCCGCATCGAGGTGCGCGAGGAACCGAGCATCAGGACCGGCCCGCCTGCTCCAGGTCCGCGATGAATCGATCCACCACCGCGCGCGCACGGTCGCGGTCCAGCGACTCCCCGACGATCTTCTCCGCGAGATCGGTCGCGACCCGGCCCGCATCCTGGCGCAGCTCGGAGGCTGCCTTGGCGCGCTCTGCGGCGATCTGGGCGGTCGCGTTGGCATGCACCGCGGCGACCGCATCCTCCGCCTGCCGACGGGCCTCCGCGATGATGATCGCCTTCTCCGCCTCGGCCTTCTCGCGGATGGCGGCCGCCTCGTCATGGGCACGTGCGAGCTGCGACTGGTAGTGCGCCAGGGACTGCTTGGCCTCGGCCTGCATCTGCTCGGCCTTCGCGATGCCGCCCTCGATCTTCTCGGTGCGCTCGGCCATGATGCCGCGCAGCCTCGGCATCACGTACTTCCAGAACAGGATGAAGATGATCAGGAAGGACAGGCCGCCCCAGACGATGTCGTACATCTCCGGCAGCAGCGGGTTCTGCGACTCCTCCGCCTCCTG
>CAZECO010000346.1:0-2324 GCA_964510455.1 uncultured Actinomycetes bacterium | reverse complement strand
GCCCTCACAGAACCGTACGTGACAGTCTCCCGTCATACGGCTCTTGTCGTCCTGGTCACCAGACCTTGGGGGCATGGGTAACCCAGGCCCAGTGCGCGAATGCCTCGGGTCGTCGTGCGACGGCCCTGGCCCATGCGTCCTGCGCCTTCTTCCTGCCCCGCAGCCGTCGGTGCTTCTTGCGGATCCACCGCATCAGGTAGGCGTTGATGCGTTCCAGGAGGGGATGCAGGGCCGACCGGTAGAAGGCCCCGTAGTAGTTCATCCAACCCCGCACGATCGGGTTGATCCATCGTGCGAGGTCCGCTTCGGTGAGGTTGGTGCGATGGTGAGCCGCCAGGACCGCACCTCGGAACTGATCCGCTTGCGGGCCTCGTCGCTGATCGCGGGCAGGAACGACCGGAACATCCGGCCGCCCCTGGTCCGCGCGCTGCGCTCCCGGAACGTGTACCCCAGGAACGTGAACCCGACGTGCTCGTAGGAGCCGCGCCGGTCCTCGTCCCGGCAGTACACGATCTTCGTCTTCTCCGGGTGCAGGACCAGCCCCACCTGCCGCATCCGCCCCTCGATCGCCGTGAGCACCGACCGCGCCTGATGCTCGCTGACGCAGTGGACCACGGCATCGTCCACGTACCGCTCGAACCCGACGCCCGGGAACTCCCGGGCCATCCAGGCATCGAACGCGTAGTGGAGGAACAGGTTCGCCAGGACCGGCGACACCGAAGACCCCTGGGGGGTCCCCCGGTCCCGCTGGACAAGCGTCCCGTCGGGCCGCTGCAGCGGCGCGGACAGCCACCGCCGCACGTAGAGCACGACCCACGGTTGATCCGTGTGCGCGGAGACCGCCTTGAGGACCAGGTCCCACGGGACGCTGTCGAAGAACGCGGAGATGTCCAGGTCGACGACCCAGTCCGCCCTCCAGCAGCGCGTGCGGCACCTGGCCACCGCGTCGATCGCCGACCTGCCCGGCCGGTAGCCGTAGGAGTCGGGATGGAAGACCGGCTCGGCCCTCTCCTCCAACACCCCCGCCACCACCGTCTGGGCGATCCGGTCCCCCACCGCTGGCACGCCCAACGTCCGGACGCCCCCCTGCTTGGGGATCTCCACCGCGCGCACCGGCGGCGGGAAGCAGGTGCCCGAGGACATCCGGTTCCAGATCTTGTAGAGGTTGTCCCCCAGATCCTTCTCGAAGTCCTCGATGGACACCCCGTCCGCGCCCGCCGCGCCGTTGTCCGCCTTCACCTTCTCGTACGCCTCCCAGACAGCCCGCTTCGAAATCTCGAACGGCTTGCCCGGTGCTTTCAACCCGTCCACGCAACTCCTCCCAGGAAAGCGCTGGTTGATCGGGCGGACACAGCCGCGGACGACCCGGCCCCTTCGCTCCGCCCCCGTTACAGGGGCCTCGCCGCTACTACCGGCCGGTCCGCCGGCGCATCCGGCGACGGTACTCAGCCCCTCACGGCTGCGAGCCGCTCGGGACGCTCCCTCTCACCCGCCCCAACGGGCGGGACATTTCCGGACACGCCTTCTCCTGTTCCGCACGGACCCAGCAGACCAGGCTCGCGTCGCCTCCATGCCGGACACCGCCCGGCCAGTCGGCGGGCACCCGCCGGGCTCATCCCGGGATCGCTTCGACACCCCGGTTTCGATGTCGCCTATGTGTTTCGACACGTCAGCAGCGATTCACCCTCGTTCGCCTTCCTGGTCCCCACCTGACGCCTTCCAGGCGCCTTCTCCCCATCGTTCACCACGACGGTCTTCAGCCAACGCAGCATGAGGCGGTTTGAAGCCTCCCCCCGCAGGGCGGCTCCGGAGGGCCAAACCTCCATCGTCCGTGCAGCACCGCATTCAGAAAGCTCCTACATGCACCTTCCTTCCACGCTCAGGACACACCAAAGCCCCGGATCGGGTGCAACAGCCGGGGCGATCCGCCCACCCAACGGTCCAAACAGGCAGCCCGCGCCTTCACACGCCCCGCCGGGGAGGAACAGTCGCCGGCGAAGCGCCTTCCCCCGGTCAGCCACGCCGTTGCCCACCGGGTCGCTGACCCCGGAATCCGAACATGCGTGCACGACCGATGCCCCGCGCACCCCTGCCCGGGAGTGGGGCCGCAACAGACCCGGGCGCCGGTGTCGTCGCCTCGTCCGCGAGCAGGCCGGCCGGCAGCGGCGGGCCCCTACGCGTCCGCCGGGCGTTGATCGCAGCGATCTGCCGCAGCGATGCGGTGAAACGCTGCGATCAACCGCCGCGGAGGCGGCCGGGCACCGCTTTGCAGGGGCTTCGGATTTGAGCGGGGTGTAGGGGGTTTTGGCTGACGGGGTCGTGTC
>CAZECO010000345.1:0-2327 GCA_964510455.1 uncultured Actinomycetes bacterium | reverse complement strand
GCGGCCGGCTCCATCAGGCCCTCGGAGCGGATCCGGTCCAGCCACATCCGCAGCCGCGGCCTTCCCTCGGTCTCGGCCAGCTCCGCGGCGCCGGGCCCGTCGCCGCGGGTCGGCTTGAGCCCCCACTGCCCGACGAACGTCGCCCGCTCATCCAGGTACGCCGCGATCTCCGACAGCGCCACGCCCTTGACCACCCGCGTGCCCCAGAACGGTGGCGTCGGAACCTCGTTGTCCGCCGCGATGTCGGAGCGCACGGTGTCGATGACCCGATCCGCCGCTGCATCGCCGGCCCTCGCCCGCACCCGCCGCCGACGCCGCTCCGGCAGCACCGCATCCGGGTCGCCGCGCTTGATCGCCATCACGGTGTCCATCAGCCGCAGGCCCTCGAACGCGTCGCGGGCGTAGCGCACCTCCCCGGCGAACAGGTCGGCGAGGTCCTCCTCGACGAACGCCCGCGTCAGCGCCGCGCCGCCCAGCAGCACCGGCCACCGGTCGGCGACGTCGCGCCGGTTCATCTCCTCGAGGTTCTCCCGCATGATCACCGTGGACTTGACCAGCAGGCCGGACATGCCGATCACGTCGGCCTTGTGCTCGGCGGCGGCGTCCAGGATCGCGTTCACCGGCTGCTTGATCCCGATGTTCACGACCTGATACCCGTTGTTGGTCAGGATGATGTCGACCAGGTTCTTGCCGATGTCGTGAACGTCGCCCTTGACGGTCGCCAGCACGATCGTGCCCTTGCCCGCCTCGTCGGACTTCTCCATGTGCGGCTCCAGGTGCGCCACCGCGGTCTTCATCACCTCGGCGGACTGCAGCACGAACGGCAGCTGCATCTGGCCCGAGCCGAACAGCTCCCCGACCGTCTTCATCCCGGACAGCAGGTGCTTGTTGACGATCTCCAGCGCCGACATTTCCGCCAGTGCAGCGTCCAGGTCGTCGGCCAGGCCCTGCTTCTCCCCGTCGATGATCCGCTGCTCCAGGCGCTCGAACAGCGGCAGCGCCATCAGCGCGGCGGCCTTGTCGGGGGCAGACTGCGCCTGTACGCCCTCGAAGACCTTCAGGAAGTGCGACAGCGGATCGTGCGTCAGGTTGCCGGCCTCGTCGTACACCCGCTTGTCCCACACCAGATCGAGGGCGGCCTCGCGCTGCTCGTCGGAGATCCGGTTCATCGGCAGGATCTTGGCGGCATGCACGATCGCCGAATCCAGGCCCGCCTGCTGGCACTCGTGCAGGAACACCGAGTTCAGCACGACGCGCGCCGCCGGGGACAGGCCGAACGACACGTTCGACACGCCCAGCGTGGTCTGCACCTCCGGGTACAGCTCCTTGAGCTGGCGGATCGCCGCGATCGTCTCGATGCCGTCGCGGCGGGTCTCCTCCTGGCCGGTCGCGATCGGGAACGTCAGGCAGTCCACGATGATGTCGGACACGCCCAGGCCCCAGTTGTCGCGCAGGTCGCGGATCAGCCGGTCGGCCACCCGCACCTTCCACTCCGCGGTGCGCGCCTGGCCCTCCTCGTCGATGGTCAGCGCGATCACGGCCGCGCCGTGCTCCTTGACCAGCGGCATCACCCGCGCGAACCGTGACTCGGGGCCGTCGCCGTCCTCGTAGTTCACGCTGTTGATCACCGCGCGGCCGCCGATGGCCTCCAGGCCCGCCTGCAGCACCGGCGGCTCGGTGGAGTCCAGCACCAGCGGCAGGGTCGACGCGGTGGCGAGCCGCGCGGCCAGCTCCCGCATGTCGGCGGCGCCGTCGCGGCCCACGTAGTCGATACAAAGGTCCAACAGGTGTGCGCCGTCGCGGATCTGCGCCTTGGCGATCTCGACGCATTGTTCCCAGTCCTGCGCCAGCATCGCCTCCCGGAACGCCTTGGAGCCGTTGGCGTTGGTCCGCTCCCCGATCGCCAGGAACGCCGCGTCCTGCCGGAACGGCACGGTCTGGTACAATGACGCCGCGCCCGCCTCGTGGACTGGGTGGCGCTGCGGAACCGGACGGCCGCGCACGGCTTCGACCACGCGGCGCAGGTGCTCGGGCGTTGTGCCGCAGCAGCCGCCGACCAGGGACAGCCCGTAGTCGCCGGTGAACTGGGTGTGCGCGGCGGCCAACTCGTCGGGCGACAGCGGGTAGTGCGCGCCGTCGGAGGTCAGGATCGGCAGGCCCGCATTCGGCATCGCGGAGACAGCGATCCGCGCGTGCTGGGCCAGGTAGCGCAGATGCTCGCTCATCTCCGTCGGGCCGGTGGCGCAGTTCATGCCGATGACCTCGATGCCGAGGTCTTCCAGCGCGGTCAGCGCGGCGCCGATCTCGGAGCCGAGCAGCATCGTGCC
>CAZECO010000344.1:0-2330 GCA_964510455.1 uncultured Actinomycetes bacterium | reverse complement strand
CTGCGACTGGAACCTCCTACCAACCCTCACACCCCGCTGAAATCCGAAGCACCGGTTGAGCGAGTGCTTGCAGGTGGCGTTCGGTGAGACTGTGATAACGCTCACAGCGGGAACGGGCCCGCCATCCAAGACGTCCAACTTCCAGTACGCGGCAGGCCGATGCCTGTCGCGAGCCATGTCTAGGAGTGTCCGTGAAACTGCGCCTCACCGCCGCGATCACCACCGCCGCTGTCACGCTGGGCGTGCTTTCGCTTGCCGCGCCCGCAGAGGCGTCCACGACGTACTCCGCGCCGCTGCGCACAGCAGCGGCGTCGATGCCCGTGGCTGCGGAGAACGTCGTGAGATTGAGCGGCCCCGACCGCTACTCCACCGCCGTCGCGATCAGCCAGGACACCTATCCGACGGGAGGGGCGCCCGTCGTGTTCGTAGCCTCCGGCGAGAACTACCCCGACGGGCTCTCAGCAGGTCCCGCTGCAGGACTGGCAGGCGGTCCCGTCCTTTTGGTACCTCGGGACCGCATCCCCGACGTCACACTGACGGAGATCGGGCGGTTGCGACCGGGCCGCATCGTGATCGTCGGAGGCGCAGGAGTGGTGTCCCCAGCGGTGGAGGAGCACCTGAAGGCCCTCGCCCATCAGGTGGAACGCTGGTCCGGCGCCGAT
This sequence comes from uncultured Actinomycetes bacterium, assembly GCA_964510455.1. GTDB lineage: Bacteria > Actinomycetota > Actinomycetes > S36-B12 > CAVXYG01. Next base: position 1,668 of record CAZECO010000344.1, on the reverse strand, counting down.
AGGTACGCGACTGCGGCCGACGTCGCCCGGCGAAGCCACCCCGGCGGGTCGTCGGTGGCCTACCTTGCCAGCGGTGGGGGTTTCGCGGACGCCCTCGCGGCCGGACCCGTGGCGGCACAGCAGGACGCGCCCATCCTGCTCACGCCAGCAACCATGTCGGCGGACACACAGCGCGTGCTCGCGGACCTCCACGTGAACGAGGTCATCGTCGTCGGAGGCACCGGTGCGGTGAGCGCGGCAGTGGAATCGCAACTGCGGGGCCTTGGATACACGGTCCGACGGATATCCGGGTCAGATCGATTCGCCACGGCGGCAGCCCTGTCACGTTCCGCTTTCGGGGCGGCATCCGAAACGGAGGTGTTCATGGCCTCGGGCTCCAACTTCCCGGACGCGCTCGGCGCCGGAGCCGCCGCCGCACACCGAGGCGTACCACTCCTCCTCACCCCCACGGCCTGCCTTCCCCAGTCAACAGCGGACGAGATCAACCGCGTCGGTGCTACCAGGCTGCGCGTGGCCGGGGGCACCGGCGCGATCAGCGGGACCGCCGCCAGCAGATCCATCTGCCAGCCAACCCCGCCGCCGCCGCCCCCGCCGCCCCCCTGCGACGCCAACTACGCGGGAGGCTGCGTCCCCGTCGTCTCTTACGACCTCGACTGCGCTGACATCCGCTTCCAGGTCCGCGTCGTGGGCACCGACCGACACCGCTTCGACAGTGACAGCGACGGCTGGGGCTGCGAGTCCTACGGCTGAGCCTGGGCCCCTCGACCGATACGAAGCAAATCATTGGACACCACCGAAGCGATCGCGCTCCTCAACGGCAAGTAGGAACCTCGATCGAGGTTCGCCGCGAAAGCCGCCAGGTGATCAATGGCCGATCCTCAACGCAAGCCAACCGGTGTCTACCGCTCCTGACGCTGAGGCAGCCCGGCTCTGCGGAAGCCAGTTCGGTGACTCCAGCCCTGCCACTGCGCTGGCGGGACACGCCCGAGGCCCCTTCAACAGACTGGGAGCCAACGGGTCGATGGACGGAGGTGTCGTGGCTGAAGGCTTCGCTGCCGTGTGGCGGCAGGGCGAGGGTGTGCAGTGGTGGCGCGCCGGAATGACGGGTGCGGAGTGCCGCCCACCTGCACTTCCAGGTTCAGGCCGACTCCATCGATTGGGGATCCAGCGTGCCGATCACCTTCGGCGGCTGTGCCGTGCCGGCCACCGGCGACACCGTTACCTCGGACAACGCGAATCCGCGGTTTCCCTGATGGGCCTTGACGCCTGATGCGACGACCGCACGCGTGACCAATGCGTTCCGTGACCAGATCAGCGGCCACGCATTGGATCTCGCTCGGTGGCCCGCTGCTGCCATCCGGTGACGATCCGGCGTGCCCTGGAGCGCCTCAACCTGTCATGCCGTGGGCGCACTTTGGTTGCCAGGTCCATGCAGCCGACCGCTGTTGCATGGCGCGGATCGTGGCCGCGACCAGCTCGGCAGGCCGGAACGTGGTGAATCAGCGGAGGGCTGGAGAACGCAAGTGTGTGTTGACCACGATCTGATCCGCAGGGGCACAACCGCTGTGATAGTCGACCCGGGTGCGCACATCCAAGCCCAGGTCGACGCCCAGGCGAGTCAGCGCCAGGTCCTCGAACCGCGCTGCGACGGTCGGCCCTCCCGCACGG
>CAZECO010000343.1:0-2332 GCA_964510455.1 uncultured Actinomycetes bacterium | reverse complement strand
CTAGGATCTGCGCCGCCGGGGAGCGTTTGACCGCACGGGATGCCCGCCAGCATCAGCGGCCGCGCAGCACTAGCGGTTGATCGCGCGCCGCACGAGCGCGGCCATCACATGCCCGAGGTCGGTCTCGGCCGCGAGCATCGCCTGCGGCATCAGCGATGTCTCGGTGAGGCCGGGCGCGACGTTCACCTCAAGGAACCAGCAGGTTCCGGCGGCATCGATGATGAGATCGGTCCGGCTGTAGTCGCGCAGTCCGAGCTCCCGATGTGCCGTGAGCGCCGCCTGAAGGGCCCCAGCAGCCGCTGCGGGCTCCAGCCGGGCCGGGGTGAAGAACTCGGTCGTCCCAGCGGTGTAGCGGGCTGTGTAGTCGTAGAAGCCGGTGTCCGGCACGATCTCCACCGGCGGCAATGCGCGGATGCCCGCGTCGTCCTCCACCACCGAAACCGCGACCTCGGTGCCGGCGACGAACGACTGGATGAGCGCGACGTCGCCGTAGGCGAATGCTCCCACCATGGCCGCGGGCAGCTCGGCGGCATCGTGGACGATCGAGGTGCCCAGCGACGATCCGCCCCGGGTGGGCTTCACCGCCAGCGGCAGGCCCAGCGACTGGCTGAGGATCGCCAGGACAGCGGTTGCGCCCAGCTCCCGGAACGCCGAATGCGGCAGCGCGACAGCCGCGGGCACGGCCAGGCCGGCGGCGCCGAGCAACGTGTTCGCCACCGGCTTGTCGAAGGCGAGCCGGGAGGCGGCCGCAGTAGAGCCGACGAACGGAATGCCCAAGGAGCCGAGCACGTCGCGCAGCGCGCCATCCTCGCCGGCGGCGCCGTGGAGCACCGGGATCACGCAATCCGGGCGGGCCGACGCCAGGCGGGGAAGCAGCGACGCGTCGACATCCGCGGCGGCGACATCGAATCCGAGCCCACGCAGGGATTCTGCGACCCGGGCGCCGGAGCGCAGCGACACGTCCCGCTCGGCCGACAGCCCCCCGCAGAGCACCAGGACCGACGGATCTTGCGTGCTCACATTTCCTCCAGGACGTCTCGGCGTTGCATCAGGCAAGGTCGGGGAACGGGACTTCGGTGCCGCCGGGATGGTGCAGGCTGCTCGTGGTACCGAACGTTTGTGCGATGTCCAGCTCGGCCTCGATCACTCCGGCGAGCCGTCGAACGCCCTCGCGGATCCGGTCCGGCGGCGGATAGCAGTAGGACAGGCGCATGTTGCGCCGCCCCTCGTCATCGGCATAGAAACCGGTCCCGGGGACGTAGGCGACCAGCGCGGAGACCGCGCGCGGGAGCATCGCCGTGGCATCGACACCCGGCGGCAGCGTGACCCACGAGTAGAACCCGCCCTCTGGAACAGTCCAGGTGGTTCCCGCCGGGAAGTGGCTCTCCATGGACTCCAGCAGGGCGTCGCGCCGCTCCCGGTACACACCCCGGAACGTCGCAACCTGTTCCCGCCACGGCTGGGTGGCCAGATACTCCGACACGGCCAGCTGGCTGAAGTTCGACGGGCACAGCACGGCGGCCTCAGCGGCGAGCACCAGCTTCTCGCGGACCCCGTGCGGGGCGAGCGCCCAACCGACCCGCAGGCCGCTGGCGATGGTCTTGGAGAAGGAGCCGAGGTAGACGACCCCCTCCTCCTCGTCAGCCCTGATGGCGCGGGGGGGAGCCCCGTCGAAGGCCAGCAGGCCGTAGGGGTCGTCCTCCAGGATCAGGATCCCGTGGCGGAGGGCCACGTCCAGCACGGCCTTGCGCCGCCCCGGACCCTGGCTCACGCCCGCCGGGTTGTGGAACGACGGGATCGTGTAGATCAGCTTCGGGGTCTTGCCCTGCGCAGTCACGCGGCCGATCGCCTCCGCAAGGGCCTCTGGCACCAGACCCTCATCATCCATGGGCACGTGCACGACGTCGCACTGATAGGCGCGGAACACGCCCAGCGCGCCGACGTAGGACGGGGCCTCGACCAGCACGACGTCGCCGGGGTCGCAGAAGATTCGCACCATCAGGTCCAGTGCCATCTGCGATCCGGTGGTCACCACGACATCGTCGGGATGGCCGGCGATCCCCACCTCGGCCATGACTTCGCCGATCTGCTCCCGCAGCGCCGGGTCGCCCTGCCCAGAGCCGTACTGGAGCGCCACCGCACCGCGTTCGCGCAGCAGCCGCCCTACCGTTTCGGCAATGCGATCGAGGTCGAGGGCCTGCACGAACGGCATCCCCCCCGCCAGGGAAACCACCTCCGGCCGCGAAGCCACCGCGAACAGCGCCCGGATCTCGGATGCAGCCATCCCCTGCGCCCGCTCGGCGTAGGTCGAGGTCCATGGGTCCAGCCGCGA
>CAZECO010000342.1:0-2350 GCA_964510455.1 uncultured Actinomycetes bacterium | reverse complement strand
GACCGCACCGCCCAAGCCCTCGCTGGCGCTGGAGCGCCGGATGATGCGCGCGGGCGCGGCCAGCGTGCTCGGGATCGATGAGGTGGGGCGGGGATCGCTGGCGGGCCCGGTGACGGTGGGCGCGGTGCTGGTGCTGCACGATACGCCTACTGCCCCGACGGGGGTTCGCGACAGCAAGGAGCTGACGGCCGCGCAGCGTCAGGCCCTCGCACCGAGGATCCGCCGGTGGGCTCCGGCGCATGCGGTGGGCCACGCCTGGCCGGAGGAGATCGACACACTCGGCCTGACCGCAGCGCTGCGGCTGGCGGGTGTGCGCGCCCTGCGCCAGCTGGGCCTGCCCCGAGGGCCGATCCTGCTCGATGGGTCGCACGACTGGCTGGCCGACGGTGCCCCGGGGCCGGTCACCACCCGGATCAAGGCGGATCGGGATTGCTCATCGGTGGCCGCGGCGAGTGTCCTGGCGAAGGTCGAGCGCGATCTGCTGATGACCCGGCTGGCCATGGAGTTCGACGGCTACGGGTGGTGCAGCAACAAGGGGTACGCCGCCCCCGAGCACCTCGCCGCGCTGGCTGGACTCGGACCGACGCTGCTGCACCGGCTCAGCTGGCAATTGCCGGGGGTCGGCCTGGACGCGCTCTCGGTGGTCGATCCCGGGCGGACGCGCACCTGGCGGCGGTTCTCCGAGGGGGAGCAGCTGATCTTCCTGGACGGGGATTGGGAGCCCGGCAGAGTCGGGTGAGCCGAGCCCTGGTGGGCCGCGCTCGTCCACATGGCTGCGGCGGTGCACCGATGGGCCGCGACCACCGCCGGCACCGCGGATCGGCGGGCCACGCTGGACCCGGGGTGATGGCGCCTATGGAGGAGCATCGACTCGCCCGCATCGCGCTGAGCCAGCGGGCGGAGCCGGGGACGACGACGATGGCATCCGCGCTGAGCTGCGGCGCTTTGGACGGGGGAGCCGTCCGCGCGGCGGAAGCGGCGCTGACGCACTGGCGCAGCCGCGGCATCGATGCGCTCATCCCCGGCGACGCAGGATGGCCGACCCAGCTTGGCGACCTCGCGATCCCTCCCGCGGTCCTCTATGTCACCGGTGCGCCGCTGCGATCAGCGCTGCTGCGGTCCGTCGCGATCGTGGGGGCGCGCGATGCGACGCCCCTCGGTCGCCGAATCGCGGCACAGTTGGCCGCTGAACTGGCTGCACAGGGGTTCTGCATCGTTAGCGGAGGGGCCTTCGGGATCGATGCCGCAGCGCACGAGGGCGCGCTCGCGGCGGGCGGGCATACCGTTGCGGTGCTGGCCAGCGGCGTCGATGTCGATTCGCCGCGGGGCAATCGAGGCATCCTGCAGGCCATCCGGGAGCGCGGCACCATCGTCTCGGAACTGCCGCCCGGCACACCTCCTGCACGGCACAGGTTCGTGACCCGCAACCGCCTGATCGCGGCGCTGGCACCGGGCAGTCTCGTGGTGCAGGCGGCGTCGCGGTCGGGGGCGCTGGCGACCGCGCACCGGGCCGGCGAGCTCAACCGGATCGTGATGGCCGTCCCAGGGGCGGTTGGCGACGAGGCGCACGCCGGCTGCCACGGGCTGATCCGCGACCACGAGGCGGTCTTGGTCACCTCATCCGAACAGGTGCGGGAACTCCTGGAGCCGATCGGGCTCTTGGACACCGGTGCTGCGGAGACTGGCGGGGTGTGAGGGTCACGGGTGTCCGTGGCTTCAGCATGGGCTGATCGGCGCACCCGATCGTGGGACGGGGCAATGCCCGGACGGTGCCAGCGGGCCGCGGGCACCGAGTCCAAGGACACCGGTCCTTCGGAATCTGGCGGATGTGCGGGTTCCGCGCTGCAGCATTCGGGGGGCGGGTGGCGGATCGTGGGACCGACACCGCGTTGGGTCGGCGGTCAGATGCACCCGTCCGCGGGGCTTTGCACCCCCGATACGGGGGCGTTTGCGGCGATCCGAGGCCGATTGTTGCACCCGATCGGCCGGGGCTTTGCACCCGCAACGTGGGCTCCCAGCGGCGTGTCGCGGGCGATCCACCCCGCCACGGGTGCAAAGCCCCCCATTGGGTGCGAACTCAGGCGTGATCCGACCACGCAGCGGGTCAAACAGGCAGCCGATGCCTCCAGGCGCCCCGCCGTTGTGCACCGGCCGCTGACCTGGAATCCGCATCACAAGCGGGCGCGGCCGATGCCCCGGCCCGCGTCAGCGGAAGCGGCACGCCACCCAGCCCCGCACACCTCCACCCGGGACTCCCCGCCGGATTCCGAAGTCCAGGGACACCCCGCTGGATGCCTCCGGATCAGGGCAGCAGCACCGCTCGATAGCGCTGCACGAGCAGCAGCGGGTC
>CAZECO010000341.1:0-2356 GCA_964510455.1 uncultured Actinomycetes bacterium | reverse complement strand
TGTCCTCCCCGATGACGACGGTGTGCCCGGCGTTGTTGCCGCCCTGGTACCGCACAACGAAATCGACGCGCCCCCCGAGCAGATCTGTCGCCTTGCCCTTGCCCTCGTCGCCCCACTGGGCGCCGACGAGCACGATCGCTGGCATGATCGTCTCCTTTTCTTCGGGAGCGCCTACGGCCTCCCGGCGATGAATCTACCGAAGTGGCAGACTTCCAGGGGGCGCCCCTCTGCTTTCGCCGGCCGGCCGGCCGCCGGGGGCATTGGAAGGGCGTAGCCGGGGGGGCTCTGACAGGCTGGGCGGGTGCTGCCCCTTCAGGAGACCACCGAACTGGAAGACGCCGGCCTCATCGGGTTGATCCTGGAGGTCATCAACGCGATGGGGGAGATCGGCGTCGGCTTCCTTGTGTTCCTGGAGTCCGTGATCCCGCCGATCCCCAGCGAGGTCGTCCTGCCGTCGGCCGGGATGCTGGTCGCGCTGGGGGAATTGAACGGGCCGCTCACCTGGATCTGGGCGATGATCGGCTCCGTCACCGGGGCGTTGACGCTCTATGGGGCCGGCCGCGCGTTCGGGGAGGAGCGGACCCGCAAGATGCTGCTCATCGTCCCGCTGGTCGAGGAGGACGACGTCGACCGGGCGGACGCCTGGTTCGCCAAGCGTGGCGAGGCCGCTGTGCTCATCGGACGCGTCATCCCGGGTGTACGGAGCCTGATCTCGCTGCCGGCAGGTGCGGCCAAGATGCCCATTCCCCGGTTCGTCTTGTGGACCGCGATCGGATCGGGGGTCTGGAACACCCTGCTCATCGGCGCCGGCATGTGGCTGGGGAGCCAGTGGGACATCATCATCGAGTACCTCGATGTGATCGACCGGATCGTGGTGCTGTTCTTCGGGATTGCGATCGCGGTGTTCGTCATGCGGCGCATCAACACACGGCGGATCCACAAGTTGCAGTCGCGACAGGCCGCGGAGCTCGCGGCGCTGCAAGCCGGCCGTGAGGGCGACCAGACCACGCCCGGCGGGGTGCCGCGCAGCGTCGACGCCGAGGAGGAGTAGGTAGGCCCGGCCGATGGTGGGCTACGGCGCCGGTGACGCGCTCTCCCGGTTGTTCGCCTCCTCGAGGTCCTCGGGCGAGTAGCAGACCGGGCTGACGGATTCTACGTAGCCGTTCACGCTGGCTCGCAGCGGATCCACGGTCTCGAAGTACCGACCGGCTGCGGCATTGAGCGTCGTTTCGTCTGTGGACGCGAAGTCCGCGATGAGCTGGTCGATAGACGCCTGGTCCTGCAGCAGCGACTGGGCAGCGATGTTGAGTTCCGAAACGCACTCGGCACGCAGACCTCCCCTCGAGGCGACCTCGGCGAACGCCGCCGAAACCTGCCCCAACGAGTCTGACAACGGTTGCAGCAACTCGTTGAGGCACTGCGCTTGATCGTTCACGGTCTCGGTCGCGTTGCACTTGTCCACTTCTGCCTGGTCGGCAGCCTTGACGTAGGCCGCATCGAATCCGGCGAGCATCGCGTTCAAGTCATCGGATTCGGCCGCCACGATGTACTCGCTGGGAGGAGCACTGCTTTCTGGGTCTGGATCGTCGGAGCTGCACCCCGTGAGGAGCACCAGGAGCGCACCCACGATCGCCGAGCCGAGCGAGATCCGGCCTTGCCTGTGCATCACGGCCTCCAAGGATGGCAACAGGGTCCCGCATACGTTCGGCGCCGACAGGGCGTCGCCCCGTCGGGTGCGATCGGGGCTGCCGGCTGGCGCGCCGATCGGCTCGTGCGGTCGGGCACAAACGAACAGGGCCGACCGCCGCAGCGACCGGCCCTGTTCCGCGGGCTCAGCTGATCTTGGTGCCGGCGGAGCGCAGGTCCTCGCACGCCTCCGTCACGCGCTTGGCCATGCCGCCCTCCGCTGACTTGCCGTAGGACCGCGGGTCGTAGAACTTCTTGTTGCCGACCTCGCCGTCGACCTTCAGCACGCCGTCGTAGTTGCGGAACATGTGGTCCACGATCGGCCGTGTGAAGGCGTACTGGGTGTCGGTGTCCACATTCATCTTCACCACGCCGTAGTCCAGCGCTTCGCGGATCTCCGACAGCAGGGAGCCGGATCCGCCGTGGAACACGAAGTCGAACGGGCCGTCCACGCCGTACTGCGCGCCCACGGCCTTCTGGATGTCGTCCAGGATCTTCGGCGTCAGCACCACATTGCCGGGCTTGTACACGCCGTGGACGTTGCCGAAGGTCGCGGCAACCAGGTACCGTCCGCGCTCGCCGAGTCCCAGCTTGGCGGCAGTGGCCAGCCCGTCCTCGGTGGTGGAGAACAGGTTGGCGCCGGCCTTGGCCTCGACGCCGTCCTCCTCGC
>CAZECO010000340.1:0-2373 GCA_964510455.1 uncultured Actinomycetes bacterium | reverse complement strand
CCGCACCCGCGCGAGCCAAGGCCGGACCGTGCCGTGCGGCGTCGGCCCGCAGCCGCGCCGGGTCGACGCCGGCGGCGGCCAGCTCATGGGCGTGGCCGATGAGCCACTGCTCGATGCGATCCGGGTCCGCCTCGACGTGGAACTGCAGGCCCAGCACCGCCTCGCCGATCGCGAAGGCCTGATTGGGGAAGCCGGGCGTCTCCGCCAGGCGCGACGCCCCCTCCGCGATGGCGAATTCGTCGCCGTGCCAATGCAGCACCGCGATCCCGTCCAGGGGCGCCAGCACCGAGTCCCGGCCCGCGGCGGTCAAGGTCAGGGGCGCGTACCCGATCTGCTTGCGGCCGGTGGGGAGGACTTCGGCGCCCAGAGCAGCGGCGATGAGCTGCGCGCCCAGGCAGATGCCCAGCGTCGGCTGCCCGGCGGCGACCCGGGCGGCGATGGCCGCTCGTTCGGCGACCAGGAAGGGGTACGCGCCCGTCTCGTAGACGCCGATCGGGCCCCCGAGAACGACGACCAGGTCCGGCTCCAGCAGGACGCCGTCCCTCATGGGGTCGATGCCGGCATCCAGGTAGTCAACCTCGAATCCCGCGGTGTCGAGCAGGGCGGCCAGGATCCCCAGATCCTCGAAGGCGACGTGCCGCACCGCCAGCGCTTGCCGCATGCCCCAACTCTGCCAGGAGGGCCTCCGGTTTGTGGATGGCTTCTGCCATGGAAGCCATGGGACTGATGGCCGCGCTCGCGGTCATCGCGATCGTACCGTTGAGGCGGTCCCGAGCCGGATCGGGACTCGCCGCTGGTCCTGGTGCTCGTGGGCGCGGCGGTCAGCTCCGTCCCGAAGGTGCCCGATCCACGTCGAGCCGCGACCGATCCTGGGGGCGTCATGCCGCTCCTGCGTACGCGGCGGCCGTGTCGCTGCCCGCCATGGAATTCCCTCGCGACTTCGCCACGATCGGCGGACCGTGCTGGGCTGTCCGTCAGATGGACCATCGCGGGGTCCAGGGCTGGCGGCGGCGATCGGCCTGGGCGCCGTGATCAGCCCGACGCCGTCGCGACGTCGATCGTCCAGCGCCTCGGGGTGCCGCCGCGCGTCGTCACCGTGCCGGAGCGGAGGATGCCGAACGACGCAACGGTCCCGGGTGCTGCTCCGCTCCGGGATCGCAGCCACTCGCGGGCAACTTCGTCAAGGCAGTCGCCATCGCCGTGCCGGTCGGGATGTCAACTGCAGGCGCGGCGTGCGGGCGCAGCACGACCGCCCGCACGGCGGCTCCGCTGCTTGCCGGTGCGCCCGCGAAAGGCGCTGGGGCGCACCGCCCCGGCCGAGGCTGAGATCCGCGCCGCGGCCCGCGAAACGGGTCGCGCCCGCCACGTCCACCTGGATGATCCTCCCGATGGGCTGAGCTTCAGGCGCCCACGTACTGCGCGAGATGCTGCCCGGTCAGCGTCGGGCGCTCCGCCACGAGCTGCGCGGGAGTCCCCTGGAACACGACCAGCCCGCCGTCGTGCCCGGCGCCCGGACCGATGTCGATGATCCAGTCGGCGTGCGCCATCACGGCCTGGTGGTGCTCGATGACGATGACGGACTTCCCGGAGTCGACCAGCCGGTCCAGCAGCGCCAGGAGCTTCTCGACGTCGGCCAGGTGTAGGCCCGAGGTGGGCTCGTCGAGGATGAACACGCCGCCCATGTCGGCCATGTTCACGGCCAGCTTCAGCCGCTGCCGCTCGCCGCCGGACAGCGTCGTCAGCGGCTGCCCGATGCTGACGTAGCCCAGGCCGACATCGGCGAGCCGGTCGAGGATCTTGTGGGCCGCCGGGAGCTTGGCCTCGCCGGAGCCGAAGAACCGCTCGGCCTCCTCGACCGGCATCGCCAGCACCTCGCTGATGTCCTTGCCGCCGAAGTGGTAGTCCAGCACGGAGGCGTCGAACCGCTTGCCCTCGCACAGCTCGCAGACCGTGGCGACCCCGCCAATCATGGCCAGGTCGGTGTAGATCACGCCGTTGCCGTTGCAGGACGGGCAGGCGCCCTCGGAGTTCGCGCTGAACAGGGCGGGCTTGACCCCGTTGGCCTTCGCGAACGCCTTGCGGATCGGGTCCAGCAGGCCGGTGTAGGTCGCGGGGTTGCTGCGCCGGGACCCCTTGATGGCACCCTGGTCGACCGCGACGACACCCTCGCGTCCGGCGACCGAGCCGTGGATCAGCGAGCTCTTCCCGGAGCCGGCGACCCCGGTGACCACGACCAGGACGCCCATCGGGATGTCGACGTCGACGTCGCGCAGGTTGTTCGTGGTCGCGCCGCGCACCTCGAGTTGGCCGGACGGCGTGCGGACCGTCTCCTTGAGCTTTGCCCGGTCGTCCAGGTGCCGGCCGGTGAGGGTG
>CAZECO010000339.1:0-2379 GCA_964510455.1 uncultured Actinomycetes bacterium | reverse complement strand
GGTCTTCCAGCGCGGTCAGCGCGGCGCCGATCTCGGAGCCGAGCAGCATCGTGCCGGTGGTCTCCACCGTGACCTGCGCGAAGATGGGCACGTCCACCCCTGCGGCTGCGATGGCGTGCTTGGCGCCGACGATCGCGGCCTTGGCCTGCAGCAGGTCCTGGGCGGTCTCGATCAGCAGCGCATCGGCCCCGCCGGCGATCAGGCCGTCGGCGCACAGCGTGTAGGCGTCGCGCAGGTCGGCGTACGGCGCGTGGCCGAGGCTGGGCAGCTTGGTGCCGGGGCCCATAGAGCCCAGCACCCAGCGCGGCTGATCGGGAGTCGCATAACCGTCCGCCGCCTGCCGCGCTACCCGGGCTCCCGCGTGCGCCAGTTCGTAGATGCGGTCCTGGATTCCGTACTCCGCGAGGTTCGGCAGGTTCGCGCCGAAGGTGTTGGTCTCGATGCAGTCGACGCCGACCTTCAGGTACTCCTCGTGGACGCTGCGCACGATGTCCGGGCGTGTGACGTTGAGGATCTCGTTGCAGCCCTCATGCCCCTCGAAGTCGTGCAGGGTCGGATCCGCAGCCTGCAGCATCGTCCCCATCGCACCGTCGGCGACCACGACCCGCGTGGCCAGAGCTGCGCGGAGGGCTGCGATTCGGGCTGCGTCGTACACGTGACTCCTCGGGTCGGCGGGTGTGTCGTCCAGAGTAGTCGGCGTGGCCGCCCCACTGGCACAGGCGCTGCGGGCGCAGCATCCGATCGCCAGCCCGCTGCCGTTCGGACCCGACCCCGTGCCGAGCGCCGCGGTGCCGGGGAACGCGTCGATACTTCGGGCATCCCCCGCCGCCACGCGGGCGTACCGCGGCCTGGGCGAAATACCGCAGCGTTCCCCCGCACCGGCGACCGCCGCACCCTCCGGGCGGGACGCACCCGGGCGCCGGGTCCCAGGGCCCACAGCGACCGCGACGCGCGCCCGAACCGAGGCGCCGCGGTGCCGGGGAACGCCTCGATACTTCGGGCATCCCCCGCCGCCAGGCAGGCGTACCGCGGCATGGGCGAAATATCGCAGCGTTCCCCCGCACCGGCGACCGCCGCACCCTCCGGGCGGGACGCACCCGGGCGCCGGGTCCCAGGGCCCACAGCGACCGCGACGCGCGCCCGAACCGAGGCGCCGCGGTGCCGGGGAACGCCTCGATACTTCGGGCATCCCCCGCCGCCAGGCAGGCGTACCGCGGCATGGGCGAAATATCGCAGCGTTCCCCCGCACCGGCGACCGCCGCACCCTCCGGGCGGGACGCACCCGGAGGGTGCCGGGTCCCAGGGCCCACAGCGACCGCGACGCGCGCCCGTGCCGTGGCGCCGCGGTGCCGGGGAACGCGTCGATACTTCGGGCATCCCCCGCCGCCACGCGGGCGTACCGCGGCCACGCTGAGATGCCGACGCGTTGGCCATCACGCCCCGCCCAACGCACCCGGCTCCGGCAGGGGGCGATTCCCGGACTGCGCATCCGCGAGGGCCTGCATAGCCTGGAAATGTGACCACCGCCGGCACCACGATCCCGCTGTTCCCGCTGGGTTCGCCCCTGTTCCCCGCGATGGTGCTGCCGCTGCACATCTTCGAGGAGCGCTACCGGGCGCTCATCCGGGATCTGCTGGCGGGTGCGGAGGCGGGCAAGCCCGCCGTCTTCGGCGTGGTAGCCATCCGATCAGGCGTCGAGGTCGGGTCGAATGCGGCAACCGCGCTCGCCGATGTCGGGTGCCTCGCCGACCTGCGCGCGGTCGGGTCGCTGCCCGACGGGCGCTTCGAGATCGTCACGGTCGGCTTCCAGCGGTTCCATGTGGACAGGATCATCACCACCGGGACGCCCTACCTGCGGGCCGAGGTGCATTGGCTGGACGAGCAGCTCGGGACCGGGGCCGATGCGCTTGCCGCGCGGGTGCGCGCCGCCTTCCACGCCTACCGCGAGGCACTGCGGAATCCGGTCGGAGACGACGAACTGCCCGACGACCCGACCAGGCTCTCCTACACGGCAGCAGCTGCCATGATCCTCCCCCCGGCCGATCGGCAGCGTTTGCTCGCGACGCCGGACACCGCCGGCAGACTGCGGCTGCTCCTGCAACTGCTGGCCCGCGAGCAGGCCATCATCGGCCAGTTGCACGCGGTTCCGTCCCAGGGCGTGCTCCGCATCGTGACGTCGCCGAACTGACTCACTCCCCCGAGGCGGCCGGCTCCGGCACCTCGTCGACCGCATCTTCCGGCGTCGGCTCCAGCTGCTGCAGCGGCACGTCGGCGTCGCTGATCCCGGCCGCGAGGGCCGCGGATCCGTACAGCGCCTGGGACAGCAGGGAGAGCACGAACAGGATCGCCAGCGGGATGGCGAAGGCACCGTACTGCGGC
>CAZECO010000338.1:0-2390 GCA_964510455.1 uncultured Actinomycetes bacterium | reverse complement strand
ATCCTCGCCCCTCCCTTGATCAATGACTGACTCACAACCAGGTTGACAAAGAGGGACCGGGTGCAAACTCGGGGGCGGTCCGCCCACCCAACGGGTGCAAACAGGCAGCAGGTGCCTTCTCGCGCCCGGCAGGCGGGAACAGCAGCCCGCGATGCACCCCCGCGACGCATCCCCGCGACGCATCCCCGCGACGCATCCCCGCGCCGGAGCACCGCCGTCGCCCATCGGCCGCTGAAACCTGGAATCCGCACCATCCGATCGCAACCGCATGCCCCGGACCCACGCACCCCTCCAGCCGGCCCTCCCGCTGAGATTCGGAAGGGTCGGTAATCGTTTCCCGCTGGCCAGGGCCGTGCCACCATACGCCTATGGGGTATCCGCAGGATCTGCTGTCCGAGGGTGAAGTCATCGAGTTCGAGATGCGGCCGCACTGGCGCGCCCTCCTGGTGCCGATCCTGGTCACCATCGCCGTGCTCGTCGCGGTCGGCTTCATCACGGCGATGTGGGGCAGTTGGTTCGAGGGCTCGGTGGGCACGGTCGGGCGCTGGGTCTTCCTCGCCGCCGGGCTGCTGCTGGTGGGGCTGTTCGCGATCCGGCCGCTGGTGTACTGGTACTCGACGCTGTACGTGTTCACCGATCGCCGCATCATCATCCGGACCGGCCTCGTGGCGCGGGAGGGGCGCGACATGCCGCTGTCGAAGGTGCAGAACGTCTCCTTCAGCGTCTCCGTCTGGGGCCGGATCCTCAACTACGGCCGGTTGACCATCGATTCCGCCAGCGACGAGGAACTGGTCATCGAGGACGTCCCGGATGTGGAGCGCATCCAGCGGGAAGTCAACCGGCTGCACGAAGAGGATGACGCCCGGCGCCGGCACGACGGCCGCGACACCTGAGCATGCCGAGGCGGAGCCAACCCGACGGGCAGCAGCGCAGGCAGACGGAGCCTCGCCCGCTGCGGGATGACGATGCATCGGGGCCCGGCGATGCTGCGACGTCCCGTGAGTCCGCGTCCGGACATCCGTGGGAGCAGCCGGCCATGCCAGGAGACATGCTGGGGATGCTGCTGGGTGCGCCGGTCCGGTACACCGGCGAAGAGGTTGCCGCCGCGGCCCGGATGACGCTGGACGAGGTTGGCCGGTTGTGGCGCGCCATGGGTTTCCCCGACGCCGGGGGCGCAAGGGCCTTCACCGACGGCGACCTCGCCGCGCTCCTGCGGATCAGTTCGCTCATGGAGCGCGGGCTGCTCGACCTCGCGGCCGTCGTGGACATCGTCCGGTCCTTCGGTCAGACGACGTCCCGGCTGGCGGAGTGGCAGCTCGACACGTTGAGCCGCTACCTGGTGCGGCAGGAGGAGGCGTTGCAGGAGGAGGAGGCCGGGTCCGACTGGGAGCGGATCGCGCGGGCCCAGCTCGCCGACCTGCTGCCGGAGTTCGAACTGCTGCTCACCTACGTGTGGCGCCGACAGCTGACCGCGACGCTGGGGAGGGTGTTCGACGAGTTCGACGAGCCGGCCGAGCTGTCCGACGCAGCGACGGTCGGCTTCGCCGATTTGGTGAGCTTCACCCGGTTGGCGCGGCAGCTGGACCCCGACTCGCTGGCGATGCTGGTGCAGACGTTCGACACCGCCGCCTCGGATGTCGTGTATGCGGCTGGCGGCCGCCTGATCAAGACGCTGGGCGACGAGGTCATGTTCGTCGCCGACTCCGCCGCGGTGGCTGCCGAGATCGCGCTGCGGCTGCACGACTTGTCCCACGGGGACGAGGACCTGCCCCAGATGCGGATCGGGCTGGCAACCGGGCCGGTGCTGATGCGCATGGGCGACGTGTTCGGTACGACGGTCAACCGGGCAAGCCGGCTCACCGCATCCGCACGACCGGGAAGCACGTTGATGGACTCCTCGACCGCAGAGGCGCTCAGCGCCAGCCAGGACAGCAGGTTCTCGGCCCGCGCTCAGACGCCCCGCCCGATCCGCGGCTTCGGGCTGGTGCGCCCGTACTCGCTGACGCGGCGCCCGGCACGTCCCGAGGCTGTTGAAGCGAGCAGCGTCGAGTCAACCCGGCAGCCCGAGCCGGCCGATCAGCCGCCGCGCAGAGGTGCCGGCTCGGGGGAGTCGACGGCGTCGGATTCGGCGGGGAACACATAGGTGCGGTACGCCCAGAACCGGAAGAGCGTGCCGAGCACCAGTCCGACACCGTTGGCGCTGATGTTGTCGGCGAGGGGACCGGTCAGGCCCAGGGCGTAGTGGCTCGTCCAGAGCGTACCCAGCGCGATGAGCATCGCGAAGCCGTTGATCCCGAAGAAGAGTGCGTACTCCCGCCCGAAACTGCCGCGCGCGCGATCCGCGTAGGTCCAGTGCCGGTTCACGAAGTACGAGAACGTGACCGCCGTCA
>CAZECO010000337.1:0-2420 GCA_964510455.1 uncultured Actinomycetes bacterium | reverse complement strand
CTCCGCTTCGACAGCGGCAACGAACTCGTGATCCACGCCATGAGGGCACGACGCCCGTACCTCGACCTCCTCGACTGAGTCCCGCCGAGGCCAGATGCACATGTGGGCGTGACGAGCCTTCCCAGGACCACATCTGTAACCCCCGCCCACCCCCAACCGCCACCCAGGACGCCGCCAGTTCGCACCCGGGCGAGGACGCGAGTCCCCAAGAAGGTCGACGCAGCAGTGCCGGCGTAACAATCCGTCCTTGGCGGTGGACTCTTAGTCCATTGACCCGGCGAACGGCGGGTTGGCCAGGATCAGCGTGTACTTGGCGGTGTCGCCGGCGGCGCTCTCGGACAGCGAGTCGCGGCAGCGGATGTCCGGGGCGTCGATGCCGTGCAGCAGCATGTTCATGCTGCCGATGCGCAGCATGGTCGAGTCGAAGTCGTAGCCGTGGAACATCGAGCGGTGGAAGTGGTGCCGCTGGGCGGCATCCGTGAGCACGGTCGGGTGCTGCTCGCGCAGGTACTCGGAAGCGGCGACGAGGAATCCGGCGGTGCCGCAGGCCGGGTCGCAGATCTCGTCGTCCGGCCTGGCGCAGTCAAGTCGACCATCATCTTGAAGATGTGCCGCGGGGTGCGGAACAGTTGCGACGCAGAACGCGCCGCCATGCCAGCACCGGTGGGGGACATTGATGTCAAGACGAGCCCCGATCGGGGACCGGGTGTGGATTTCGATTTCGCGAGCGGAACACTTCCCGGGTGGATCCTAAGGAACTCTGCTAGACGTGCGAAAACGCTCCGGTGACTCCCCACTGAACCAATGTCGCAGCCAGGTGCACTGCGACGCGAGCTTCCTCTGGCCGCTCCGGCCGCGTTGCCTCGATTCCGCCGTGGCGGGAAGTTTGCCCCTCCCAAAGCTGCTTCATCATCGCCAAGACTGTCTGGACTCCATCCGAGTTACTCGAATTGAGTTCAAACCGGAATTTGTTGCCGCGGATATCACCGATCATGGTTCCGAGCGTTTGGCGAGGATTTTTCGGTGAGACGACCGGCGCCATTGCGCACTCGACGGCTTTGATGCTGTCGCTATACGACTTCACCGGGTCCGCAGATCTGGAGTACGCGGCACTTCATGCCGCAGCCAGGTGTTCGCCAGCCGACCCCCCCCGCCGTGTCCACTGCGGACTGGACCTGAACACGCACATCTGAAAGGACTCTTACTGACACGAAATAAAGTAAGTAGACAATTGGGGGTGGCGCTCGATAGAATTCCTCATGCGCGAGGACGACGGGCGGAAGCTGTCCCACAAGACGTTGGAGGAGATGCGGCTGCGGGCGGTGCGGCAGGTGCGGGAGGGCGCCCGGCCCGAAGACGTGGCGGCGGCGCTGGGCCTGAACCGCAGCACCGTGTTCGGGTGGGTGGCGGCGTTCCGTTCCGGGGGGCGGGAGGCGCTGCTGGCCAAGCCGGTGCCGGGCCGGCCGCCGAAGCTGACCGCGCAGCAGCTGGACGAGCTGTACCGGATCGTCGCCGGGAAGAACCCCTCGCAGCTGGAGTTCGAGTTCGAGCTGTGGACCCGGGACCTGGTCCGCCAGGTGATCCAGCGGCGGTTCGGGGTGGCGATGTCGGTGGTGTCGGTGGGCCGCTGGCTGCGGGCGCTGGGCCTGTCCCCGCAGAAGCCGCTGCACCGCGCCTACCAGGCCGACCCCGCCGCGGTGGAGGCGTGGAAGAAGGAGCAGTACCCCGCCATCCACGCCCGCGCCAAGGCCGAGGGCGCCACCATCTACTTCCTGGACGAGGCATCGGTGCGCTCCGACTACCGCACCGGCACCACCTGGGCCCCGGTCGGGCGGACCCCCGTCGTTCAGGCCACCGGCGCCCGCTTCAGCGTGAACATGATCTCCGCGATCGCCCCCGCCGGACAGATGCGGTTCGCCCTCGTCGAGGGCACCCTCGACGCGGAGAAGTTCATCGGCTTCCTGCGCAGCCTGGCCCACGACACCCCCGGCAAGGTGTTCCTCGTCGTAGACGGCCACCCCGTCCACCGCTCCAAGGCCGTCAAAGATTACGTCGCCTCCACCGAGGGCGCCCTGGAGCTGTTCCGGCTGCCGTCCTACTCCCCGCAGCTCAACCCCGACGAATGGGTCTGGAAGAACGTCAAGCACGACCGCGTCGGCAAGCGCGCCGTCACCGGCCCCGACCAGCTCAACAGCTCGCCGTCTCCGCCCTGCAAGCCCTGCAGGCCGCCCCCAGCAAGATCCGCGCGTCCTTCCACGACCCCCAACTCGCCTACATCAGAAGCGCAGAAGTCGGACTACTTACGAACTGATCAGTAGCTCCAAGCCGGATTTGTCGTCGCGGAGCCTGTAGGCCGAGTTGGCCATGTTACTGACACGAAAGTAAGTAAGTAGACAATGGAGGGCGTTTTCGATAGAATT
>CAZECO010000336.1:0-2450 GCA_964510455.1 uncultured Actinomycetes bacterium | reverse complement strand
TCGTGGGCGACCTCGAGCCGCTGCGCGATCGTCGTGTCGCTCACCGGCATCAGGAACCGTGCGATGGTGACCGCGTTGGCCGTCGAGCCGTCCTTCGATGCGCTGCGCAGGCTGATCGGGATGTTGAAGCGCAATTCCGGGGCGGGCTGGCCGTGGCGCTCGTGGTAATGGGCCATGCCGGTCGCCGCCGCTGCCAGGAACACGTCGTTGACCGTCGCCTTGTGCCGCTTTGCCGCGGAGCGCATGTCCGCGAACGGCAGATCGAAGACCGCGAAGTGGTACGTCGTGGAGCGCTTGTCCATCAACGGGCTCCTCGGCGCGTCCGGGACCGACGCGAACCGCCCCACGGAGGTGACCATGTCGGCGGCGTCCCCCCAGGTCCCCATCGGATCCTTGATCGTGCCCGCCGCCAGCCCGGCCAGCACCTTGGCGCCGCTGGCCGCCAGGTCCAGTCCGCGCTTGACGTTGTCGGTGATGTTGGCGCGACTCACCTCGCGATGGGTGACATCCGACGCTACCGGTGCCGGGGGCGCCGGCGGCTCGTTCGGCGTCCCATCGGCGGTGAACTCGAAGAGGTTCGCCCCGATCATGATCGTGGCCTGTCCGTCGGCGATGGCGTGGTGCATCTTGGTCAGCAGCGCCGATCGGCCCCCGGGCAGGCCTTCGACCAGGCAGGCCTCCCACAGCGGCCGCTCGAGGTCGAAGTCGGTGAGGCTCATCCGGCGGGCCTCCAGCAGCAGATCCTCCCAGCCGGCGCCCTCGGGCAGGCGCATGCGGTGCAGGTGGACATCGAGGTCGAAATCCGGGTCCAGGCCCAGCCGCGGCATCGAGATCCCCAGCACCCCGGACAGCGGCCGCTGGCGCATCACCGCGATGACCCGGGTCAGCCGCTCGTACCGCTTGCGCAGCCGCTCCCAGTCCGGGACCCCGTCCAGCAGGATCAGCGCCATGATCGGCGAGCGCATATGGCGGGAGCCGACGGCCGTCCGCCAGGTCGCCGCGTCGTAGCCGGTCATCTGCTCGCCCACGGCGCGCAGTTCGTTCATCGTGCGGATCGCGTTGTCCAGCTCGCTCACGGTCGTGCCCCTTCGCCGTTCTGGTCTGGGACCGAACCTATCCACCCGCGCAAGTGGACGCGACCGGTTAGCCCAAGGCCGCCATCACCTCGTCGGAGACGTCGAAGTTGGCGAACACGTTCTGCACCTCATCGGAGTCCTCCAGCGCCTCGATCAGCCGGAACACCTTGGCTGCGCCGTCCTCGTCGAGCTCCACGCTCACCGACGGGAGGAAGGTCGCCTCGGCGCTCTCGTAGTCGATCCCGGCCTCCTGCAGCGCGGTGCGCACCTTCACCACATCGCCCGACTCGCACACCACCTCCAGCGACTCCCCCAGGTCGTTGACCTCCTGCGCACCGGCATCCAGCACGGCCTCCAGCACCGACTCCTCCTCGGCGTCGGCTTTGCTGACCAAGACGACGCCCTTGCGGTTGAACAGGTACGACACCGAGCCCGGATCAGCCATGGAGCCGCCGTTGCGGGTGATCGCGACGCGCACCTCGGAGGCGGCGCGGTTGCGGTTGTCGGTGAGGCATTCGATGAGCAGCGCCACGCCGCTGGGCCCGTAGCCCTCGTACATGATGGTCTCGTACTGATGGCCCCCGGCCTCGGCGCCCGACCCCCGCTTGACGGCCCGATCGATGTTGTCGTTGGGCACGGAGCTCTTCTTCGCCTTCTGGATGGCGTCGTACAGCGTCGGGTTCGCGGACGGGTCGCCCCCGCCCTGGCGGGCGGCGACCTCGATGTTCTTGATCAGCTTGGCGAAGAGCTTGCCGCGCCGGGCGTCGATGACGGCCTTCTTGTGCTTCGTGGTGGCCCACTTCGAATGGCCCGACATCGGATACCTCCCGCTGATCTGCTGTCCCCAGCACGCTGATGCTGCAGCACGAGGCTAACGAGTCCCGGGCGCGCAGCGTCAATCGGCAACAACCGACGGACCCGGGCCGGCCAGCCCGGAGCGGCAGACGGTGGCGGCCAGGGCGATGAACGTCGCGGCGATCGGGGGCAGGGTGCGGGCGCGCATCCGAGCGATGACGATCTCCCGCGGCGGGATCTGCGGACGCAGCTCCAGCACGGCCACTCCATCGTCGTCCGGGTCGACCGCGAGCGCCGGCATCACCGCCGGACCGACGCCGGCACGCACCATGGCTTGGACAGCGGAGTTGTCGTTGGAGCGGAAGACATAGTTCGGCACGGCGCCGTGCGCCCGCAGGCCGTCCTCGATCAGCCGCTGGCACACCGACGTCGTCTCCTGCCCGATGGTGGGGCTGCGGTGCAGCGCGGCGATCGGGAAGTCCGGTCCGGCGGCTCGCCGGTCGGACGCCGGCACCATGACCACGAACCTGTCGCGGCACAGCGGGACGACGTCCAGCCGATCGTCGCGCAGCGGTCCGA
>CAZECO010000335.1:0-2475 GCA_964510455.1 uncultured Actinomycetes bacterium | reverse complement strand
CTCGTCGGAACTCATGGGGATGTCGGGCAGCCCTCTCGTCCCATGCGCCACCATCGTGTCGACTCCAGCCGTCTGTGAGCACGCGAAAAAATCGCCGCGCGGAGCGATCCGCTCCGTCGCCGCCGAGGCAGCAACTGTGCAATTCTCCCATACGTGCTGTGGTTGGACGCGGTGTATCTGCGCAGGTGGTTAGGGCTGGCCGTTCTCACGGCCCTGTTCGCAGCCGGTTGCGCGCCGCAGATCAACCCAGGAGTGCCAGCAGCCCCGCTGCCGGTGGAGGTCTCGCGCGATCGGGATCTGGCGATGCGGGTGCCCGCCGAGGTCAGCGCCGATGGGTTGCTGGACATCGGGACCGACCCCTCGTACCGCCCGATGGAGTACTTCAGAACCGACGGCCTGTTGGAGGGGGTGGACATCCAATTGGCCCAAGCAGTCGCCGCCAAACTGGGCCTGACCGCAGCGTTCACGCTGGAGGCCTTTAGCGCCCTGGAATCGGGCGTACGGGCCGGCCGGTTCGAAATGGGCATCGCGGCTCTGTCCGTCGAGCCCGGCGACACGCTCGCCACCGACGCGGTGCTCTACCTGGACACCGGGACGCAACTCGCCCGCAGGGTCGGGTCCGATGTCACCCTCGCCGCGCTGTGCGGGCGGACCATCAGCGCGCTCGAGGGCTCGGTTCAGGTGGCGCAGGTCACCGCACAATCGCAGCACTGCATCGTAGCCGGCAGCCCTGGCGTGGCAGTCGTCGCCGGCCAGACGATCGTTGAGGTCGTCAACGCCGTGCTGGTCGGCGGCGCCGAAGCAATGGTGGGCGACTCGCCGGTGGTCCAGTCAGCCGCGACGTCCTACCCCGGAGAACTCGAGCTCACCGACGAGGTGTTCTCCCCAGCCTCGCTGGCCATCCTGACCGACCCGTCGTTCCCCGCCCTCGGCGAAGTGGTTGCCGCGGCCATGGACAGCCTCATCGCGGACGGCACCTACGACGCCATCCTGCACGCCTTCGGCATCACCTCCGGCGGCGTCGCGCAAGCGGTGCTGCTGCCGGCCTCCCAGCCGCCGGCGACCCCCGAGCCCCCGGTCCCTGGCGTCGGACAGCCCGCGGATGACGGCCCCGCGAGCAGCAAATGAAACGGCCTCCGCGCGCAGTCGGGGTCCCCCGCTCGGTACGGTCGGAGGCAAGCTCAGCATGCGGAGCGTTGAGGAGTCACGTTGTCTGATCGGCCGATCGTGCTGGAGATCCCAGCCTCGAGCGCGTACCTGACGATTGTCCGCGCTGCGACGGCAGCCGTATGCGCCCGCCAGGGCTATCCGGTCGATCGGCTCGACGACATGGCGCTTGCGGTTTCGGAGGCTGTGGGGCTGCTGTTGAAGGACGCTGCGGCGGGCTCGCGGGTCCGGATCAGCCTCACACCGTGGAGCGACCGTGGCCTCATCGGAGTCGATGCCGATCTCAGCGTCCGGTCGTCGTCCGGCAGGACGCCGCGGCCCACGAGCTTCACCTGGACCGTGCTGGCGTCGCTGGTCAACAACGTCACCGCCGACATCGTCGACGACACCGTCACGCTGCGCCTGCGCTCGCGGCACGAGGCGGTGCAGCCGTGAGCACCGGAGTCGGCACCGACCACAGCGCCACGCCCAAGGACCCGGTCGGCGCCCAGCCGGAGGTGTTGCAGGACGAAGACACGATCGACGTCGTCGTCCAGCGTCGCGGGTGGTCGGCGAAGGACCGCGAGATCGAGCGGGCGCTGCTGGTGCGCCTGGCGGCCATGGGCCCGGACGACCCCGCCCGCCGAGGTATCCGCGACCACCTCGTGACCATGCACCTGCCCCTCGTCGAGCACCTCGCGCGCAGGTTCCGCGACCGCGGCGAGGCCCACGAAGATCTGGTGCAGGTCGGGACGATCGGCCTGATCAAGGCGGTTGACAGGTTCGACGTGGATCGCGGGGTGGAGTTCTCCACGTACGCCACGCCGACCATCGTCGGCGAGATCAAGCGGCACTTCCGCGACCGCGGCTGGGCGATCCGCGTGCCACGGCGGCTGCAGGAGATGCGGATGCTGATCAACCGCGGCACCGCGGAGTTGACGCAGCAGCTCGGCCGCTCCCCCACGGTGAAGGAGCTCGCGCACCATGTGGGAGTCACGGAGGACGAGATCCTCGAGGGCCTGGAGTCGTCGCAGGCCTACGCCACGAGCACCCTGGACGGCGGCGACGACGAGGGCTCCGGCGGTTCGGTCGCCGCGACGCTGGGTTCGGTCGACCAGGCGCTGGAGGGCGTGGAGAACCGGGAGTCGCTGCGGCCGCTGCTCGCGGCCCTGCCCGAGCGAGAGCAGCGGATCCTGCTGCTGCGCTTCTTCGAGAACAAGACCCAGGCGGAGATCGCAGCCGAGATCGGCCTGTCCCAGATGCATGTCTCCCGATTGCTCGCCAAGACGCTGGCGGCGCTGCGCGAGCAGATGCTCGACGACTACTAGG
>CAZECO010000334.1:0-2499 GCA_964510455.1 uncultured Actinomycetes bacterium | reverse complement strand
CTGGACGCGGTGCGCTCGGCGGTGGCGCAGGTGCTGGGCGACGAGGTGGTGCTCGGGGTGGAGCGCGTCCACCGGGCGGGGATCGCGGCGGCGCGCCTCGAGGTGCAGGCGCGGCCGGGTCCGTCGCGCACCTGGCGCGAGATCCGCGAGCTGGTGCCGGACGGGGCGTTCCGGCTGCTGGCCGAGGCCGAGGCAGCCGTCCACGGGATCGAGACCGACGACGTGCACTTCCACGAGGTCGGTGCGGCCGATTCCATCGCCGACATCGTGGGCGTCACGGCGGCGATCGCGGACCTCGGCGTGGCGTCGGTGTCGTGCACCCGGGTGGGGGTCGGCACCGGGATCGCGCGCACCGGGCACGGTGCGGTACCGGTCCCCGCGCCGGCTGTCGCCGAGCTGCTGCGCGGCGTGCCGACCTGGGGCGGGCCGCTGCCGGTCGAGGCGTGCACCCCCACCGCCGCGGCCCTGCTGCGCGCGTTTGTGACGGCCTGGGGGGCGCAGCCGCCGATGACGGTCCGTTCCGTCGGCACGGGCGCGGGCAGCTACGACGACCCGTCCACCGCGAACGTGACCCGGGTGTTCCTCGGCGACGCTGCCGGACAGCCCGACGGCGCTTGGCTGCTGGAGACCAACGTCGACGACCTGGATCCGCGGCTGTGGCCGCACGTGATCGGGCGGCTGCTCGCCGCCGGCGCATCGGATGCCTGGCTGACGCCGATCCTGATGAAGAAGGGTCGGCCCGCGCACACCCTGTCGGTGCTGGTGCGCGAGTCCGGCCTGGAACCGGTCCGCGACGCCATCCTCAGCGAGACGTCAGCCATCGGGATGCGGCTGCAACGGGTGGACAAGTACGCCCTGCCCCGGCAGATCGTCGAGGTCGAGGTGCTCGGCGAATCCATCGCCGTCAAGGTCGCCGTGGAGGACGGGGAGATCCGCAACGTCCAACCCGAATGGGAAGACGTCCGCCGCGCGGCAGAGGCCTCCGGCCTGCCGGCGAAGGTCGTCCTGCAGCTGGCGGTCGCAGCGGCGATGGCCCGCCGGGAGGCGTGACTCCCGCCTCACTCTGATCGCCGCAGGATCGAACCCCTGGAATCTGCGTGGGTCCGGCATCCGCGGGGCCATGATCACTCCAAACCATGATCAACACACCATCCTGCGTATGTTGATCAAGGTTCAGAAGGATCTTGCCGCTGATCAGCGGCGGCGCGCCTCACGGCTCGGGGCTGCCGGCCGCTGATCGCCGCGGACGCCCGGAAGACATGCCCGCACGAGGCACCCACGCGCCAGGAATACGCAGCGATCAACGTGCCCGCGATAAATACGTTCCAGGCACAAGAGAGTCCGAGTGCCGCCGACGGGGGATGCAGCAGCACTCGGACTTGGCTAAACCTACGACGTTCAAGAACCTCGCGCAAGTCGCCTTTCGGCGTGTCGGAGAGTGTTCATCGCAGCGTCAACTGGCGGTTCTGCAGGCCCGCCTTGGCATGCCGCTCATCGGCGGTCAAGGGCAGCATCGAGGCCATCGCCTCCTGGAGCCGGGCGAGGTATGCGGCCGCCGGTTCCTCGACCTCCTCGGCCTCGGTCCCGGGTGCCAGATCCCACACCGGCACCAGCAGCCCGTGGGCGCGGAACGACCCGATGAACCGGGTGTCGGGCCCGAGCGTGTCCGCTCCGGCGACGCGCAGCCGGGCGAACCCGTCCAGCAGTTCGTCCTCGTCGAAGGGCAGCACCCAGCGCAGATGCTCCTTGGATCCGATCCGCACCCAGTAGGCCGCATCGAGGCCGGCCAGCCGTACGGTGGGCACCGCCGCGGCGTTGGCCCGCTCCAACCCCGCCTTCAGCTCCGCAGACAACTCCTCATCGCCGGTCAGCCAGAAGTCGAATCCGGAGTGGACCGTCACGTCGAACGGAGCCGTCGTGTCGACGACGTCCTGCAGCCGGGGACCGGCGTCCGGCAGATCCGTGACGCCGATCTGGCTGCCCGGTTCGGCCTGAAGCGCCCGGAACAGGACATCGGCCACGTCGCGGGAGGCGTCCCCGGAACCGGTCCGGGACTGCAGCCCGATGAGGATCTCGGCGTTCGGGCGGACCAGCCCGGGAACGGCGGCAGGCAGGAGCGTGGCGATCGTGACGTCGCGCGCCGCGTTCTCGCCGGTCAGCTTCAGCGGCGCGGTCGCTGCCGGAACCATCTCCTTCATCGCGATCAGATCGCATTCGCCGGGCAGGCCCTCGAACGGTCGGGCCACGAGGCGGCGCGCAGCGATCGCCGAGGCCCGGCCGTGGCAGACGCGGTACTTCTTGCCCGAACCGCAGGGGCACGGCTCGCGGGGGCCGACGACCGGGAGGTCGGCAACATCGATGCCTGCGCCGGGACGGGGGGACTTCTTCTTCGCCATGGCATTCAGGGTAAGGGGCGACCTGACGCCGGGGAACGCGGCGATACTCCGGGCATCCCCCGCGATCCACGCTCAGATTCCAAGGATGCCCGAAATACCGACG